>CAYQAS010000013.1:0-52249 GCA_964415525.1 uncultured Solibacteraceae bacterium | reverse complement strand
CTCCGGCTTCCTCTTCGTCTCGCGCTCGCGCTCCCACCGCCAGCGCGGGGCGCGGGGTGGGCAGCAATCCTGGCATCACCACGTTCAACCTGTTTCCCTTGGCGGGTGGCGATAGCCCCGAGAGCCTCTACCGACAGGCGGGAGAAGGTGTACTGCTCACCGAGATCATGGGCCTGCACACCGTGGACCCCGTCTCCGGCGATCTATCCGTGGGCGCCTCCGGCATCCGCATCCGCAACGGACAGCTGGCGGAGAGCGTGGACCGCATGACCTTTGCGGGGAACCTACGGGACTTCCTCACCCGCATCGCGGGGGTAGGCAGCGATCTCACCTGGTACGGCAGCAGCGCAGGCGTCACCCTGCTTCTGGAAGAGATGGCCCTGGGGGGCAGCTGAGGCGCACTCCAGCCTCATCGGCATTGGGATTCGGCCTTCCCCGGCAGGAGAACTCCAGGTCACGACCCATCCGGGGCCAGGCCGCACCATCACCCTGGTGCTTCCCCTCTTGATGGGGGATGCCTGATCGCTCGCGGCATCAAGTCGGAAAGCCTTGCCCGGCGAGGTTTTCCGGGCGATTCGGACTCATGCGAAAGCCGATTTGGGACGTAGAGTCAGCATCCACCGGAGGACCGGGCATGGACCCCAACAGCCGCGACCAGCTGAGGATCCGCATCGACGCCCACACGCGGAGTCGCCTGGAGGCCCTGCGGCTGCTGATGATGGAGACCGGATGCCCCTTCCACCGAGAGCGGATCCTGCGGGAAGCCCTCCTGCTGGGCCTCGACCTGATGCTCGGGGAAGTGCTGGAACAGGAAGGACCGATGCCCCGGGAATCCGTTCTGCACACCAGCAGCATCAGCCTGGGGCACTGATTGCGGGCTGGTCAAGGCCCACAGTCGCACGCTCAGCTATCCACGCGCGGCACGGGAGAACAGAATCTCTGGCAAGACCGTGATCCGTGTCCTGGCCGACTCCCAGGGTCGCGTCCAGTGGCTGCGCCCCCAGCCGGGATACGCCCTTTGGGCCCTCGGTCCTGCGGCCTTGGCCTACGCCGAAGGTTGGACCTTCGAGCCGGCCACTGTAGGCGGCAGCCCCATGCCAGCCATCTTCCAACTCACAGTCAACTCCAAGCTCCAGCACCCCTGAGCGCCGCTCGTCAACGGAACACCAGCACCGCCATCAGCCCGACATTCACGACCCATAGCACCAGAGCCGTGGGTGCCTGGGCCTTGATGACCCCGTGGGAATCCTCTAGCTCCAGCAGCGCCGCAGGGATGAGGTTGAAGTTGGCGGCCATGGGGGTCAGCAGGGTGCCGCAGTAGCCCGCCAGCATGCCCATGGAGGCGAGGGCGGCGGGGTTGGCGCCGTGGAGCTTCACCAGCACCGGAATGCCGATGCCGCCCATCATCACGGGAAAGGCGGCGAAGGCGTTGCCCATCACCATGGTGAGGATGGCCATCCCGAAGGCATAGGCCAGGAGTGCCACCCAGCGCAGATCAAGGGGCAGCCCCTTGCGGAGCACGAAGGCCACGGCGTCCCCGACGCCGGATGCGGTAAAGACGGCGCCCAGCGTCGCGAGAAGCATGGGCAGCAGGGCGGCCCAGCCGATGGCATCCAGCAGACGTCGGCCTTCCCCGAGCGCGACGTGGGGGCGTTCCCGGGTCAAGGCCAGCGCCACACCCAGGGCCGCGAGGCAGGCCGCCGCCAGGGCCACCAGGGTGCCGCCGTTGGGGTCCAGCAACGGACGCCCATGCCAAGACAGGAAGGGACAGACGAAGAGCAGAATCACCGTCAACAGGGGAATCAGTAGCGCCGGCCAGAGCAGACGGGATCCCAGGCGGGAGGCGGACTCGGCCCGCTGCTCAGGGGATGCACCCCTGCCAGCGCCGCCTTTGACACCCTTGAAGCCGGCCACCAGCGCCAGCAGCACCACAAGACCGCCGACAAGCGCCTTGGGCATCCCGTCGCCACAGGCCAGAAGCAAGGCCAGCAACCCCCAGAACGACGCGGTCGTAAGCCGCCGATCATTGGTGCGATCCCGCAGGTTGAACCAGCCCACCGCCGCAGCAAAGAGCGCCATCAGCGGGAAGAGCACCTTGGCGCCGATCATGCGCGCCTCCGGAGCTTCGCATCCAGCCGCCGCAGCCGCAGCCCGTGGACGATCAGTGCACCGAGGGCCGTGGGAATGCCCCAAAGCGCGATCTGGAGGGGCTCCCGCAGGAGCCCCGCGTCTTTGAGGACGCCTTGGATGAGGAGTACCGCGCCGAAGGCGAGGAAGAGATCCTCCCCGAAGAACAGCGCCACATTGTCCGTGGCGGCGGCCATCGCCTTGAGCTTCTCCCGCTCCGCGTGGGTGAGATCTGGCGCCAGCTGCTCACCCGCGGCCTCCGTCATGGGTGCCACCAGCGGGCGCACCGTCTGGGGATGCCCGCCAAGGCTCGTCAGCCCCAGGGCCGAAGTGCCCTGGCGCAGCACCTGGTAGGCCATCAGCAGACGCCCCGGGGTGGCGCCCTTGAGGCGCTTCACCGCAGCCTGGGCGAATTCCCGAAGGCCGTGCCGCTCCAGGAGGCCCACCACCGGCAGGGTGAAGAGGAAGATGAGCAGCGCGCGGTTCTTCAGGAAGGCGGTGCCGAACAGCTCCAGCACCTGGATGGGGTCGAGCCCGGCGCCGAAACCCGCCGCGAAGCCCGCAAGCATCACGACCAGAATGGGAGAGAGGCGAAGGGCAAAGCCCGCCACCACGACCGCCACGCCCAGAAGCGGCCAGAGGTTCACGCCAGGCCGTCCTTCCGTTTCACGGGCGCGATGCGGACACCCTCGGCATGAAGCGCCGTCCGCAGTTCCTGCGCGAAGGCCAGCGCGTGGGGACCATCGCCGTGCAGACACAGGGTGTGGGCTTCCAGGGGGATGTCCTCGCCGGTGCGCGTGCGGACCTTGCCGAGGCGCACCATGCGCACCACTCGCGCCACCACCTCCTCGGTGCCTTCGAGGACCGATCCCGGCTGGTTCCGCGGCGTCAGGGTGCCGTCGGACTCATAGGCGCGATCCGCGAAGGCCTCCTGAGCCACCCGCAGACCGAGGCGCTCGCCTTCGGTGACGAAGGAACTGCCACTGAGCCCCACCAGCACGAGGTCCGGATCGAAGTCGCGCACAGCCTGCGCCAGGGCCGCGGCCAACTCGGCATCCACCGCTGCGGCGTTGTAGAGCGCGCCGTGGGGCTTCACGTGATTCAGCTTCGCGCCGCGGGGCCGCAGGAAGGCCTCCAGGGCGCCGATCTGGTAGAGCACGGCGTCGTGTGCCTCCTTCGGGGAGAGCCCCATGGGGCGCCGCCCGAAACCCTGGAGGTCCGGATAGCCCGGGTGGGCGCCGAGGGTCACGCCGCACTCCATCGCGAGGTCCACCGTGCGCGCCATGACGCTGTAGTCTCCGGCGTGAAAGCCGCAGGCGATGTTGGCGCTGGAGACAACCTGGAGCAGCGCCGCGTCCTGGCCCATCTTCCAGGCGCCAAAGGACTCGCCGAGGTCCGCGTTGAGGTCGAGGGTGAGCTGGCTCATAGATTCAATTCCCCTTGCAGGAAGCCGCCCAGGCCGCGGCCCGAGCCGCTTCCAAGGTGCCGAGGACGAAACGGACCGGTGCCTCGGGACGCAGCTGGGCCGCCCGGGACAGGTCGACGGAATAGACCTCGCCGAGTCGAGGGAAGCCGCCCGTGCTCTGGCGATCCGCCATCAGCAGCACAGGCGGATCATCCGGCGGCAACTGCAGCGTGCCAAACACCGTGCCTTCGCTGATGAGTTCCACCGGATGCTCCAGCTTCAGGGGTGGCCCGTCCAGGCGAAGCCCCTGGCGGTTCGAGCGGGTGTGCACCTTGAACCCGCCCCCCAGCAACGCCTCGCGGGACGCCGCCGTGAGTAAGTCGAAGTGGGCTCCGGGAATGAGCCGTAGCACGGCTTCTGAGTCGAGATCCGGCGCCCAGGGCCGGTGGTCCTGAGGCGGCAGCGCCGCGAAGGATTCGCCCTCGGGGATCTGCAATTCAGGAAAAGGGTCGAGACCGCCGCCACGGTAGAGCACGTCTCCGTCAAGGAGCGCCCGGCCTCGATGGCCGCCGAAACCGCCTTTTGTATCCGTACCCCGACTGCCGAAGGCCTCGGGCACGCTGATGCCGCCATGCACACCCAGGTAGGCGCGACACCCCTTGCGGATGTTCTCGAAGGCCAGCACTGTGCCACGCGCCAATCGAACTGGACAGCCCATGGGAAGCGGCGCGCCGTCCGCCGTGGCGCCCATGTCCCCTCCGGTCAGGGTCACGAGGACCTCCATGAGCACTTCCAGCCGGAGTCCCGCCATCAGGATCTCCAGGGTGGCGGCATCTGGAGCATTGCCCAAGATGCGGTTCGCGGCCCGATGGCTGAGGAGATCCATGGGGCCACCGGCACTGATCCCGAAATGCTGGAAGCCTCGGCGGGGCGCCGCCTGGATCAGCGTGAAGAGGCCCTTCTCGAGCACGCGGAAGATCATGGCAGCTCCACGAAGCGCACGATGTCCCCGGGCCGCAGCAGACAGGGCGGATCCGCCTGGGGATCGAAGAGCTGGAGGTCTGTTCGGCCCAGCAGGTTCCAGCCTCCGGAGGACTGCTGCGGATAGACGCCCGTCTGCGCGCCGCCAATGCCCACCGAACCGGCGGGAACCTTGTCCCGGGACGGTCGCCGCGGCGTGGCCAGGACAGGCTCCAGACCCGCAAGGTAAGGGAACCCTGGACTGAACCCTAGGAAATGCACCCGGTAGTGGCCCGCCGCATGCCGCTGCACCACCTCCTCGGGAGTCAACCCCGCGCATTCCGCCACCAGGGCCAGGTCCGGCCCGTCCTCCCCACCGTAGTGCACCGGGACCTCCACCACGCGGGTGGACACGGGAGTGTCATCCCCGGGGAGGTGCATCAGTCGGAGCAGTTCGGATTCCAGTTCAGCCCATCCTTCCGGATGGCTCGGGTCCACGAACACCGTCACGGCGGCGTAGGAGGGAACCACGTCGGAGATCTTCGGGTGACGCAGGGCCCGGATCCGCTCCGCCAAGCGGTGGACTCGCAGATTGAGCGCATCCTCCACCCGGTCTCCCAGGCGGAGCAGAAGTGCACTGTCACCGAGGGTTTCGAGTTGTGGGAAGGACATGAATGGAGGCTATCAGGTTCACCCGCATGCCCCTGAAGACGCGGCTCACACTTTCGATTTGGTAACCTGAAAGTGCCTTCGGGCCCCCAGGAGTCCCCATGCTGCGTCCCGCCACCCCCCTGCTGGCCCCATCTCTCCTCTCCGCGGATTTCACCCGCTTGGCGGAGGCCCTGGCCTTCCTGGAGGCGAACGGGCCCTGCGTCGTGCATGTGGACGTGATGGACGGCCGATTCGTGCCAAACATCACCCTGGGCATGCCCATCGTGCAGGCACTGCGCAAGGAGACAAGGCTTCCCATCGACTGCCACCTGATGATCGTGGAGCCTGCCACCTACGCCGAGGCCTTCGTGCAAGCCGGTGCGAACTGGGTGAGCGTCCACCTGGAGGCGGATCCCCATATCCACCGCACCCTGAGCGCCATTCGCAAGGCGGGGGCCAAGGCGGGGGTCGTGCTGAATCCGGGGACGCCGGTGGAGGGCCTCATGGATCTGGTGGGGGATTTCGACTTCGTCCTGCTCATGAGCGTGAATCCCGGCTTCGGCGGCCAGGCCTTCATTCCCCGCATCCTCGACAAGGTGCACCGCCTGGATGCGCTGCGGACAGAACGGAATGTCCCATTCACGATCCAGGTCGATGGCGGCGTGAGTATGGAGAACGCAGGAGCCCTGGTGGCCGCCGGAGCGGACGTCCTGGTGGCGGGCAACGCCATTTTCAAGGCTCCAGATCCCGCACTGGCCATGGCCCAGCTCCGCGCAGCCATGGGCGTGTGCTGAGCCTTGCAACGTTGGGTTTCGGCTCATTCCGCATCACACAACACCGATAACCCCACAGCTGGTAAAAAGCCCGAATAGGCCATCAAAATTACAGCCTTCCCATGCAACGTCACGGCTTGCATGACCGTACCGCGTGGAAAAGGTGTATCTTCATGGGGCTATCACCATGGATCACCCAGCCTGCCGTTGGCATCCCAAGGTGATGAAGCACATTCAGGAGGTTGCCATGACCCACTCCACTTGGCGCTGGCTTACCCTGGCCATTGCCGCCACGACCATCGGCCAGGCCCAGGAGCAGAAGTCTCTGTTCGGCAAGTGGCCCGTTGAACTTCAGCTGAGCCTGGATGCCACGAGCTACGGCAAGCACGACGCCACCGGCCCCAACAGCACCATGAGCGTGAGCGCCGACGGCCGCATCAATCCTGCCATCCGCGCCTCCATCGAACCCTTCTGCATCGAGAAGGGTCGGCTCCAGTTCTCTCTGGGCTACCGATTCGGCGGCGATGTGAATGCCAACCACGGCTGGGACGCCCCCTTCGACATGAAGGACAAGGGCCAGCTGCAGGTCGGCGCGCTTTACTTGTTCCCTGTGGCTGAGCGCTTCGAACTGGGCCTCGGTCTGGACATGCGCCACGACGCCATGGAGGCCACCGGCGCCGGTACCCCCACCAAGGACGCCATGTGGCGCGGCTATGTGCGCGCCGTGGCGCGATACAACTTCGCCACCACCGAGGCGCGCAGCTACTTCGTGGCCCTCGAAGGCGCCCTGCCCTTCGGCAAGCCCGAGGTCAATTCCCAGAATTACTATCAGGACTACGGCAACCTCACCACGCAGTATCCCCTGGGTGCTGCTCCCAAGGTCCAGGGCCCCGAGAGCCTGACCCGCGGCCACTTCTCCACTGGCAATCTGAGCCTGGCCGTCGGCGTGCGTTGGGGCAGCTACAAGAAGCCCTGCGGTGGCCCCGTGGTGCCTCCTCCCGTCGTGAAGCCCGCTCCGGCGGTGGTCCCGGCTCCCGCTCCTGTTCCGCCTCCTCCCCCCGCCCCCGAGCCGAAGCCTGAGCCCAAGGCCGAGCCCGTCACCCAGCGCGCCGCCGCCGCCGAGGAGACTCGCAAGGCTCCCGAGGTGAAGGAAGTGGAGGGCCTCGTCGTCCGCTTCGGCCTGAACCGCCACGACAAGGGCAAGAAGGCCCTCGAGATCGTGCGTGCCTGGGCCAAGGTGAACAAGGACGTGCTCAATGCCAACGTCCTGAGCATCACCGGGCACTGCGATGAGTCTGGCAGCCGGCCCTACAACGAGAAGCTGAGCCTTCGCCGCGCCAAGGCCGTCGCCGACGTGCTCCGCAAGGAAGGCATCGCCGTCGAGGACAGCCAGGTGTCCGGCAAGGTCTGGGACGTGCCCGAAGTGCCCAACACCTCCGACGAGAACCGCGCCAAGAACCGCCGCGGCGTCGTGACCGTCAAGGACGGGGTGCCATTCAAGGTCGTGAAGTTCCAGGAGACTCCTGTGATCATCAGCCTGGGCAAGACCAAGAAGGCCGAAGAGAAGAAGTAGTCAGCACCTGCCACACCGGAGAGGGGAGCCGCCAGGCTCCCCTCTTTGTGCAAATTGGCGTTTGGCAGAGCCGACAAGCAACTGCGACGCCAGCAACCCAAGAACCTCCCGATAGACCAGGGCGTCACCACGCCTGATCAGCAATGGATACCACCCGAGCGCCCCGCTGCATCCCGAGGGTTGAACCTTCCACTGGGATGGCACGTATAAATCCATCCCAGTGGAGGTCACGATCGAACAAGAGAGCCGCCCGAGGGCGGCTCTCTTGTTCGATCTCGCTCGCGCTGGACTTCAGCTGTATCCGCCCATGATCTTGTGGATCACGCGGCTGACAACTGTCCAAAGGAGGATCGACATGGCGATGGCAAAGAGGCCTGAGAACAGGAAGATCTGCCATACCGGATAGGCGCCCATGAGACCGGCGGCCTTGCCGGCAAGATAGGCACCGATGCCGGTGGCGAAGAACCAGGCACCCATGAGCTGCCCCGCCAACTGCTTCGGCGCGAGCTTGGAGACATACGCCATGCCGACAGGGCTAATGCAGAGCTCGCCCACGGTGTGAAAGACATACACGCCCACGAGCCAGGACATGTTGACCTGCGTGATGGCTGAGTCGAGGCTCGGGCGGGCGGCATGGGCTGAGGGCACCAGCCAGAAGAAACCAAGGGCCGCAAACAGAATGCCCATGGCGAACTTAATGGGGCTGCTGGGGAAGAGTCCGGCGCGCTTCTTCCAGAGAATGGCGAACACGGGCCCCAAAGCCACGATCAGGAAGGCGTTGATGGTCTGGAACCAGCTGGCGGGCACCTCGAATCCGAAGAGCACGCGGTTGGTGTATTCCTTGGCAAAGAGCGTGAGGCTTGAGCCAGCCTGCTGGAAGACAAACCAGAAGGTCGCGCTGAAGCAGAGCATCATGATCACGACCATGACGCGCTTCTTGTCCGCAGACGTGAAGGCATGATGGTCCTCGCCCACACTTCCAACAGCCACCACAGGGACGCGGGTCTTGACGATGCCCTTCTTGATGAGCGTCTGGACGACGACCATCGTGCCGAACGAGGCCACGGCACCCGCCAGCAGCTGGATGGGCCATTGAGGACTGGCGATGACCATCCAGGCCATGCCGATAAGTGCAACCACCAGTACCGCCACGAAGCCGTAGCTGGTGGGGGCCGGTTCCGCCTGTCCCTCCGGGATCGTCGTATCCACGATGAGCTTGCGACGGAGCACGAAATTCAGCAGGCCCATGAGCATGCCCACACCGGAGACACCGAAGGCCCAGGCCCAGCCCGAAGGCGTATTCAGGCCGATCTTCGTGAGGACGGCGATGAACTTGGGATTCTCGGCCATGAAACCACAGATCAGCGGGGCCACCGTCGCCCCGATATTGATGCCCATGTATTCAATGTAGAAAGCACCATCCCGACGCGGATCGTTGGGCTTGAAGAGCCGCCCCACGGAGGCACTCACATTGGGCTTCAGGAGACAGGTGCCCACGGCCACCATGACGAGACTCGCGATGAGTCCATTCAACGTGCGCATCTGCAGCATGATCTGACCGGCGGCGATGAAAAGACCGCCCAGAACGATGGTGCGCTTGGCCCCCAGGAACTTGTCTGCGATCTGCCCCCCGGTGATGCCGAAGAGGTAGATTGCCAACATGTACCCACCGAAGATCGCCGCAGCACGAGGCTTGTCGAGCCCTAGCCCGATGGTCAAGTAGAGGATCAGGATGGCGCGCATGCCGTAGTGGCTGAAACGCTCCCACGTCTCCGTAAAGATCAGCACCCACAACCCGGCGGGTTGTCCTTTTGGTATCTCCTGTGCCGGAGCGGCATCCATGCTCATGCATTTCCTCCCATTGGAATTGGAATTGGAATTCATCGTTGCTGAATTTGCCAAGCCTGGCAATGAGACGAAGGTTGGGTTCCACGTCGGCGGGCGCTTCCTCAAGAGAAGCCTTACCCAATCCCGATAAAGGGGTCGTCCTTTCCAGCCATGAGATGACCCGGTGCCCGACTGACATGAGCAGCCCTCCGCCCCCTGGATCACGCCGTCGGCACAGCCGAGGGGTCTGGAGTTGCCGACGGTGCACCCACGACTTGGAACTGCGCATTGACGAAGCCGAACGCAGTGCAGAACGGCTGGCCTCGAAGCTCAACCAACAGCTCACGGCCTTGATGACGGGACTGGAGCACCAGCGTCGCAAGCTGGCGGAAGGCCCTCATGTGGAAGAGCTTCTCCACGGGGTCCTTCAGGCCGCCATGGAGGCCTCTGCCCTCCACCAACAGATCAAGGGACTGCTGCAGCGTTCTGGGCATGAGGCAGTCCATCCGCTGGACTTCTCATCCCTCGTACGGGAAACCCTTCGCCTTCTCGAGGCGGGACTGCCAGATAGGGTGAAGCTCCAATGCCATGTGGCCTCGGGGCTCTGGGTCAAGGGCACGGGAGACCTCCTCAAACGGGCCCTTCGCAACGTGGTTCAGAATGGCGCAGAGGCCATGGAGGAGACCGGGGGTTGCCTGGCCATCGACCTTGGGGAGCGCGAGCCATCCCATGAGTTCTGTGCCTCCCACAAGCTGCCGCCAGGCAGGTACGCCGTGCTGACGGTTCAGGACCAAGGCCCGGGATTCCAATCCGACACTCTGCCACGCATCTTCGAGCCTTTCTTCACGACACACCCCGGGAGACACCGAGGCGTCGGCCTGAGCCAAGCTCGCACGATCCTCCAGGATCACCACGGTGCGCTGACGGCCGCGAACCTCCCTGAGCAAGGGGCACAACTTCGGTTATGGCTGCCCTGCAGCGCGCCCGAGTATGCCGTCAAGGGCGCAGACGCAACCGGGCTGTACGGTTCCGAACACATCCTCTATGTCGATGCCGACCCCCTTGGCAGGGACATCGCACAATGGGGGCTTGAAGCCCTCGGCTACCACGTCACAGCCTTTGGAGACGGTGCGGCGGCCCTGGATGAGTTCAAGCAGCATCAGGACTTCTACGATGCGGTCGTGTTCGACTTGGTGCTTCCTCGACTCGGGGGAATCGATCTGGCCCATCGCATCCGCCATCAGCGGAAAGGCATCCCGCTCATCCTGATGACCGATCTCCCGGTGAATCCCCAGACGCTCCTTGGGGCCCACACCGAACTCAGCGAAACCCTCCTCAAGCCCTACACCGTCCCGCAACTGGCAGCTGCACTCCGACGCCACCTCGTCCCACCTGGGCCCTCCCCTGCTCCGAAATCAGCGACGTTGCGGGATGGCCAGCGGGGGCACCTCACGGTTCTGCTCGCAGAGGATTCCGCTGTCACGCGAGGCATGATTCGATCCTGGTTGGTGCAGAGCGATGTTCGCGTGGTCGAAGCCAAAGATGGGGCCATCGCGTGGGAGGCGTTCGGCCAGGCTGAATCCCCCTTCGACCTTCTGTTGACGGATGTGGTCATGCCCCGCATGGATGGTCTGGAGCTGTCCCGCAGGGTGAGGGCAGTGGACGCCAACATCCCCATCGTCGTCATGACCACGGTGGAGGATCGGGAAACCATGAAATCGGCGCTGCTCGCCGGTGTGAACGACTTCCTCAGCAAACCCTTCAACAAAGACATCCTGCTGGAGTGTGTGCAGAAGCTCCTCGCCGACACGAGTCGCCGAGCCTCCGCGCGTCGCAGTGTGGAGACCGCCCATGCGGTACGCATGGCTCAGCGAGCGCTCCTGGCGGTGCCCGAAAAGGATCTGCCGCTGTACACCCTCTACGAACCCCTAACCGACGCCGGCGGAGATGTCTTCCGAGCCACCCGCCTTGCCGATGGTCGGATCTTCTTCGTGCTAGGAGATGTCGCGGGCCACAGCGTCATCAGTTCCTATTCCGTGGCCGCATTCCTCGGCATGCTCAGCACCTTCACGGACACCTCCCAGGACCTCTCCACCCTGGCTCATCGCCTGAACATGGGCATCCAGGACGGTCCGTTCTCGGAAGTACCTGTCTGCACCCTCCTGGGCCTCTGGAACCCCGGCACGGGACGGGTGCAGCTGCTCAACGCAGGTATCCCTCACGGCGTGCTCTATCGCGCCAGCACGTCGACGGTGCAGTCCCTGCCGCTCAATGGCACGCCCTTGGGCATCCTGTCCGATCCCCCCATGGATGAAACCGTGCTCTGCCTGCATCCCGGGGATCGCCTCCTGTTCGGGACGGATGGATTCTTCGAGGTCCCTTCAGCGGACCGTCGCCCCTTCGAGCCCCAGGCCCTGGAGCAATGGGCCCTGCTGAAGGACACTCCCATCCAGTGGGCCTTAAGCCTCATCTGCGAGGCAGCCCGGGCCCATGGTGAAGGGGTCCTAGAAGATGACCTGCTCGTTCTTGCCTTCGAGCAGGGCCCCTGTTCCACGCCGCCAGGGGAATTCTTCCAGGATATGCCCAGTCGCGCCTCTGAAATTGACCACCTCATCCATGAATTCAAGAGCTTTCTAGAAAGCTCCGAAACAGGTAGCACCTATTCTGCAGATCGGCATTTCGAGATTGTTCTCGTTCTCCGTGAAGCCCTGACCAATGCGGTCTTCCATGGGAATCAGGACCGACCCGATGCTCGCGTCACCTTTCATGCTCAATTTGCGGCGGATAGAGCCCGGCTGCTGGTCCGCATCACGGACGACGGAGCAGGCTACCCCCTTGAGCAACATAAGACACGCATGGATCCGACCGCTGACCGCGGTCGCGGGATCCCCCTCATGCGCCACTTCGCGCAAGCCGTGTCCATGGTCGGCAGTGAGCTCTGTTTGACATTCAACCCGGAGGGCCCTGATTATGACGCCCAACTCTCACCCCCCTACCCATGAGACTCGTCTCCAGACCCAAGGCGACCTGCTCGCGAGCACTGTGGAACAGGAACGAACCACCTTACTAGCTCGCATCGAGGATTTGACCGGCCCGGTCATTTTCGATCTCAGCATGGTGAAAGAGATCGACAGCCTGGGCATCACCCTGATCCTGGGGCTTTTCAAGTCATGCCAGAAGAAAGGCCTGCCCTTCTCGGTGGAGGGCGTGAGCCCGGAGATCATGCGGGTATTCCGTCTGTTCAGTCTGCCCAAGGTCTTTCCGGTCAAGGAGAGCTAGTCATGAGCGGCATGATCGACGAGAGCATCATTTCCGACTTCGTCGCGGAAAGCCGAGAACATCTGGCCCAGGTGGAACCGGATTTCCTCACCCTTGAACAGCAGGGCGGCAAATCCCCAAAAGAAGTGGTAAACCGGGTGTTCCGGGCCATTCACAGCATCAAAGGCGGCGCCGGCTTCCTGGCTTTCGAGTCGCTCAAGAGCCTCAGCCATGCCATGGAGAGCGTCCTCACACAGGTGAGGGACGGAAAGCTCGAACCGGACAGCCCCGTAATGGATGCCCTCTTTGCCGGTCTCGACCGGCTTAAGGCCATGCTGGATGACATCCATGCGAGCGACCGCATTCCATGCGACAAGGAAGTCGCCATCCTGAACAGCATCCTCGAACGGCAGGGTGTCACCCCCGGCAAGACCGTGGCGGTGAAAGTCCCTCTGGAAGGCGGCGCCATCCGCACCTTCGAGCTTGAAGCGGAAAGCCTCCGCTCGGCCATTGGCAGGGGCATGCTGCTGTACCACGCCACCGCCTACCTCCACCGGGACATCAAGGACCAGGGGCTCACGCCGCTGTCCTTCCTAAATAACGCCCTGTCTGTCGGGCAGGTGCTGGACGCCTTCATCGATGTCGCCGAACTGGCGGATCTGAGCGCGTGCCTGGAAGTGGATCTGGCGGTGTCCTTGATCTTCGGCACGGTCCTGGAACCGGATCTGGCCGCCATCGCCCTCAAACTTCCGGAACCCCAGATGACCCCTTTGGATCTCACCAGCGTCAAGAAGAGCCTGGGCATCAAGGCGAAGAAGCCCCCCACACCGAAACCGGAGGTTGTGCAAGCGGCGCCGGCAGTCGTGGCCGCCGTCGAAGCACCGGTAGTCGAGGAAGCCGCCATCCCGGCCCCGGAGGCCGAAGCGCGTGCGGTCTCCGCTGGGTCCGGCCAGGAAACGCTCCGGGTACGGGTGGATCTGCTCACAGACCTGATGAACCAGGCGGGCGAGCTTGTGCTGGGTCGCAACCAACTGCTCCGCGCCCTGGCCACCCATCGGGACATCCCCGGGCTCAACGCCATCCTGCAGAACATCAGCCAGGTCACCTCCGAGCTGCAGGAAGGCATCATGCAGACGCGGATGCAGCCCATCGGCACGCTCTTCAACCGCTTTCCCCGGATCATCCGCGACCTGTCCCGCTCCCTTGGCAAACAGATCGAGATACAGATCAAGGGCGCCGAGGTGGAACTCGACAAGAGCATCGTCGAACTGCTCTCCGACCCGCTCACCCATATCATCCGCAACTGCGCGGACCATGCCATCGAACTCCCGGACGAACGGAAGCGCATCGGCAAGGACCTCGTCGGCCAGATCATGCTGCATGCCTATCACGAAGGCGGACAGGTCAACATCGCCATCTCCGACGACGGCCGCGGCATCGACCCCAAGCGGGTGATCCGGAAAGCCATCGAAAAGGGCCTCATCACGTCCAGCCAGAGTTCCCAGATGTCCGAACGGGACATCATCAACCTGATCTTTGCCCCCGGCTTCAGCACCGCAGAGAAGGTCTCGGATGTCTCAGGGCGAGGCGTGGGCATGGATGTCGTCCGCACCAATGTTGAGAAGCTGGGCGGTCATGTGGAGGTGGACAGCCAACTCGGTCACGGCACCGCCGTCCTTCTGCGCCTGCCCCTGACCCTCGCCATCATTCCCTCCATGATCGTCGGCGCGGAAGAACACCGCTTCGCGATCCCCCAGGTCAACGTCGTGGAGTTCGTCTGGGTGCGGGCCGCGGATGTGGCCAAGAAGGTGGAGCGCATCCAGGGCGCGGAAGTGCTGCGCCTGCGGGATCAATTGCTTCCCCTCGTGCGCCTCGCCGATGTGCTGCGCCTGGACCGGACCTTCCGCCATCCAGAGACCGGTGATCGCGTGATCGATCGCCGCGAAAACCTGGCGGACCGTCGCAACGACGGGCGCACCACTGTGGAAGACCGCCGCCAGGACTGGCGCAGCGACTACAACGTGGTGGTCCTGCGGGTGGGCCCCAACCATTTCGGCGTGGTGGTGGACGAACTCCACGATTTTGAAGAGATTGTCGTCAAGCCGCTCTCCAGCTTCATCACGGATCTGCGCTGCTTCAGCGGCGCCACCATCCTCGGCGATGGCCGCGTGATCATGATCCTGGATGCGGGCGGATTGGTGAACGAGGCGGGGCTGCACTTCGTGGATCTCCAGGACGAGGAGCGCCGCCGTCTCGAAGAAGCCAGGAAGGCCGCCACCCTCGCCGCCCGCCGCCGCCGCAGCATCATTCTGTGCGCCGGCGCGGAAGACGAATACTTTGCGATTCCCCAGGACAAGGTCACGCGCCTCGAACGGGTCCGCATCCGGGACATCCAGATGCTGGGCGACCGCGAGTACTACGAGTACCTCGGCGCCGGGCTGCCCATCCTGCGGCTGGACCGATTCCTCTCGGTGCGTCCTGTGCCTTCGGGCTCCGCCGACCTCTATCTGGTGATTCCTAAGATCACCGGCACCCAGGTGCGTCCCCCTGCAGGCATCGTCATCAGCAACGTCATCGACGCCCTGGATGTCGATGTGGACCTCGAGCAAAGCGAGATCAAGGGCCCTGGCCTGCTGGGTTCCGCCATCCTCCAGCACCACTTGACCCTCTTCCTGGATCCCCAGGAGCTCGTGAAGGCCGCTGGCCTGGAAGGAGAATGACGTGGCGCTCTATTCCACCTTCCGCATGGGCGACCGGCTCTTCGGGCTCGACATCCTGGTGGTGCGAGAGATCAACCGCATCCTCGACATCACCTCCGTGCCCCACGCCGAGGCGCATATCCGCGGGCTGATCAACCTGCGCGGCCAGATCGTCACCATCCTTGATCTGGGAGTGAAGCTGGGGCTGGAGCCCCGCATTGTCGGCGACGAGACGCACAACATCATCCTCAAGTCCGACTATGAGCTCGCCAATGCAGAACAGGCGCGCCACCTCAAAACCTGCCCTGACCAGGTGGGCTTTCTGGTGGATTCCATCGGCGACGTGGTGGAGGCCGACCCCGACCGCATCGAGCCACCCAGCGCCAATGTCACCGAAACCGAATCCCGATTCCTCCAGGGTGTCCTGAAGACGGATGCCGGCCTGCTCGTCCTCCTCGATCTCGAGGCTCTCCTCGCCAGCGAAGTCCTTGCCTAACCCCTCCACAGCCACGATTCGGAGCACCCCATGTCCTTGAACAACCTACGCATCTCCCGACGACTCGGTCTTGGGTTCGGCCTGGTGCTTGTCCTGCTCGCCATCATCAGCACCTTCACGATCATCCGGCTGGTCGGGATCGCAAGTGGCGTCGACAAAATCGCTAATGACCGTTTCCCCAAGGTGGTCCAGTCCAACAACGTCATCGAAGCCATCAACACCACAGCCAAGACGGTCCGAAACATGGTCATCCTCACGGACCAATCCAAGGTCGATGCCGAGGACGCCACCATCGAGAACGACACCAAGATCATCACTGAAAATCTCGACAAGCTGGATGCTGCGATCAAATCCGAGGAAGGGCGAAAGCTGCTGAAGGCTGTGGAGGACGCGCGCACGGCCTATCGGACCGACTTGGCAGAGATGCGCAGGCTGCTGAAGGCAGGAAAGAAGGCGGAAGCAACCACCCTCCTGTTTGGTGACTACAAGACCCGAGCTGTGGCCTACGTCGGTGCCATCAATAAGATGGTCGATTTCCAGACGGACCTGACGGCCAAGGATGCCAAGAGCGCCATCGCGACCATCAACTCGGTGGAACAGGTCACCTGGGCCCTGTCGATCGTGGCCATCCTGGCGGGTCTGCTGGCAGCCTTCTTCATCACCCGCAGCATCACGGCGCCACTGACCGAAGCCGTTGAGACGGCGAACCGAGTGGCCAAGGGAGATACTTCTGTCGCGTTCAAGGAATTCACCAAGGACGAGACGGGCGAACTGCTCAAGGCGATGTCGAACATGGTCGACGCCATCCGCCGAATGGGCGAAGACGCGGTGATGCTCTCCAAGGCCGCGGTGGACGGCAAGCTCGCCACCCGCGCCGATGCTGCCAAGCACGAAGGCGATTTCCGCAAGATCGTCCAGGGCGTGAATGAGACGCTCGACGCCGTGATTGGCCCCTTGAATGTTGCAGCAGCCTATGTGGACAAGATCTCCAAGGGCGACATCCCCGCCAAGATCAACGACAACTACAACGGTGACTTCAACACCATCAAGCAGAACCTGAACACCTGCATTGAGGCCGTGAATGCCCTCGTCGCAGATGCCGCCATGCTCAGCAAGGCCGCCATGGAGGGTCGTCTTCAGACCCGTGCCGATGCCGCCAAGCACCAAGGCGATTTCCGAAAGATCGTGCAGGGCGTCAATGACACCTTGGATGGCGTCATCAACCCCATCAACGAGGTCATGCGGGTCATGGGTGCCATGGAACAGGGCGATCTCACGTCCACCATCAGCCAGA
Source organism: uncultured Solibacteraceae bacterium (assembly GCA_964415525.1). Taxonomy (GTDB): domain Bacteria; phylum Acidobacteriota; class Holophagae; order Holophagales; family Holophagaceae; genus CAZPUI01. The sequence goes on along the minus strand of CAYQAS010000013.1, from coordinate 35,186 downwards.
CCTACCAGGGCGATCTCGAACGCCTGCGGCTCGCCGTGAACAGCACCAATGCCAAGCTCGCCGCCACCGTGCGCGACATCAACGCCGACGCCAATACCCTGGCCAGCAGCAGTGAAGAGCTCACCGCCACCGCCACCAACATGGCCTCCAGCGCGGAGCACATGACCCAGCAAGCCAACACCGCCGCCGCCGCCACGGAACAGGCCAGCACCAACGTGAAGACCATGGCCGCCGGTGTGGAACAAGTGAGCGCCAACAGCACCACTGTCGCCAGCGCCACGGAGGAGATCGGCACAAACCTGCGCACCGTGGGCGCCGCCGTGGAGCAGATGAGCTCCAACATGCGCACCATCGCCGGCACCTCCGAGCGCATGAACGCGTCTGTCAGCGGCGTGGCCACCGCCATCGAAGAGATGAGCGCGAGCCTCAATGAAGTCAGCAAGAATTCCAACCAGGCCGCCACGGTGGCCAGCCGCGCGTCCATGAACGCGGGCAATGCCGCCCAGATCATGGACAAGCTCGGGGTCAGCGCCCTGGAAATCGGCAAGGTGGTGGACATGATCAAGGGCATCGCCGCCCAGACCAACCTGCTCGCGCTGAACGCCACCATCGAGGCCGCCAGCGCCGGTGAAGCCGGCAAGGGCTTCGCCGTGGTTGCCAATGAGGTCAAGGAACTCGCCAAGCAGACCGCCGGCGCCACCGAGGAAATCCGTAACCAAGTGAGCGGCATGCAGGTCAATACCCAGCAGGCGGTAAAGGCCATCGACGAGATCGTTGGCATCATCAACGAGATCAACAACATTTCCGGCACCATCGCAGCGGCCGTCGAGCAGCAGACCGCCACCACGAACGAGATCAGCAAGAACGTGGGTGAGGCGGCCCGGGGCGCCAACGAGGTCAGCCGCAACGTCCAGCAGGCGGCCCAGGGTGCCAACGAGGTCAGCCGAAACGTCCAGGAAGCCGTGAAGGGCGTGAACGACATCAGCCGCAACATCAACCAGCTCGCCGCAGGTGCCACGGACATGGCCCGCAACGCCGGCGAGGCCGCCAAGGGGATGAACGATGTGTCCCGCAGCGTCCAGGTGGTGAGCGGGGCGGCGAAGGACACCACCCGCGGTGCCGGTGACACCAACACCGCCGCCCGTGAACTCGCCCGCCTGGCGGACCGTCTGCAGACCGCCGTGCGCAAGTTCAGGATCTGAACCATCCAGGAAAGATGCCTGCCGCTAGAGGAGCCGATCGTGAACCTCCAAAACCTTCGCATCAATACCCGCCTCGCCATCAGCTTTGGTCTGGTGCTCGTCCTGCTCGCAGTGCTCGGCATCACTGCCATCACGCGTCTGCATGGAATCGGAGTGAGCATGGAGACGGTGGTGAAGGATCGGCTCCCCAAGACGGTCCAGGCCAATACGGTCATCGACAGCATCAACGTGGTGGCGCGTGCCCTGCGCAATATGCTGCTGGTAGATGCCTCCAAGATCGACGCCGAGGATGCCCGCATCGACGAGGCAGCCAAGACGATCAAGGACAACCTCGACAAGCTCGAAACGGGAATCAAGAGTGAGGATGGCAAACGCGTCCTCAACGAGGTCCTGGATGCCCGGAATCTCTATCTTCCGCTTCAGAACGACATCCGCCGACTGATCAAAGGCGGGAAGAAGTCTGAGGCCCTGAGCCTGCTCCTTGGGGAATACCGGGAGAAGCAAGGAAATTACATGAAGGCGGTGACCAAGCTCATCGACTTCCAGTCCGATTTGGCGGAAAAGGATGGGCAGCAGACCGTCGCCACCGTGGATAGCACTGAGAATTTCATTTGGGGCATGGTGGCCTTTGCCATGCTCCTGGGACTCGGCGCGGGCTGGATGATCTCCCGCAGCATCACGAATCCGCTGAACGAGGCTGTGGAGACCGCCAACAAGGTGGCCAAGGGCGACACCTCCATCACCTTTAAGGAATTCACCAAGGATGAGACCGGCGATCTCCTCAGGGCCATGTCCAACATGGTGGATGCCATCCGGAAAATGACCGATGACGCTGCCCTCCTGTCGAAGGCAGCAGTCGATGGCAAGCTCGCCACCCGGGCCGATGCCGCCAAGCATGAGGGCGATTTCCGCAAGATCGTCCAAGGTGTCAATGACACCCTGGATGCCGTCATTTCGCCCCTGAACGTGACCGCGGACTTCCTCGACAAGATCTCCCGCGGCGAGGAACTGATTAAGATCACCACGCAATACAACGGCGATTTCAACATCATCAAGAACAACATCAACACGACCATTGATGTGGTCTACGGCGTGCTCAACGACTGCGTGATGCTCACCAAGGCCGCCGCGGAAGGCCGTCTTCAGACTCGCGCGGACGAGACCCGATTCAAGGGCGGCTGGCTCGTCATCGTCTCGGGTATCAACAAGACCCTGGATGGCGTCATTAACCCCATCAACGAGGTCATGCGGGTCATGGGCGCCATGGAACAGGGCGATCTGACGTCCACCATCAGCCAGACCTACCAGGGCGATCTCGAGCGCCTGCGGCTCGCCGTGAACAGCACCAACGCCAAGCTCGCCGCCACCGTGCGCGACATCAACGCCGACGCCAACACCTTGGCCAGCAGTAGTGAAGAGCTCACCGCCACCGCCACCAACATGGCCTCCAGCGCGGAGCACATGACCCAGCAAGCCAACACCGCCGCCGCCGCCACGGAACAGGCCAGCACCAACGTGAAGACCATGGCCGCCGGTGTGGAACAAGTGAGCGCCAACAGCACCACTGTCGCCAGCGCCACGGAGGAGATCGGCACAAACCTGCGCACCGTGGGCGCCGCCGTGGAGCAGATGAGCTCCAACATGCGCACCATCGCCGGCACCTCCGAGCGCATGAACGCGTCCGTCAGCGGGGTGGCTACCGCCATCGAGGAGATGAGCGCCAGCCTCAATGAAGTCAGCAAAAATTCCAATCAGGCCGCCACCGTGGCCAGCCGCGCGTCCATGAACGCGGGCAATGCAGCTCAGATCATGGACAAGCTGGGAGTTAGCGCCCAGGAGATCGGCAAGGTGGTGGACATGATCAAGGGCATCGCCGCCCAGACCAACCTGCTCGCGCTGAACGCCACCATCGAGGCCGCCAGCGCCGGTGAAGCCGGCAAGGGCTTCGCCGTGGTCGCCAACGAAGTCAAGGAACTTGCCAAGCAGACCGCAGGCGCCACGGAGGAAATCCGGGATCAGGTGAGCGGCATGCAGGTCCACACCCAACAGGCGGTGAAGGCCATCGACGAGATCGTCGGCATCATCAACGAGATCAATAACATCTCCGGCACCATCGCGGCGGCCGTCGAGCAGCAGACCGCCACCACGAACGAGATCAGCAAGAACGTGGGCGAAGCGGCCCGGGGTGCCAACGAAGTCAGCCGCAACGTCCAGCAGGCAGCCCAGGGCGCCAACGAGGTCAGCCGCAACGTCCAAGAGGCCGTGAAAGGCGTGAACGATATCAGTCGCAACATCAACCAGCTCGCCACCGGCGCCACGGACATGGCCCGCAACGCCGGCGAGGCCGCCAAGGGGATGAACGATGTCTCCCGCAGCGTCCAGGTGGTGAGCGGGGCCGCGAAGGACACCACCCGCGGCGCCGGCGACACGAACACGGCTGCCCGTGAACTGGCCCGCCTGGCGGACCGTCTGCAAACCGCAGTACGAAAATTCAAGATCTAGCGTTTACCCTCCCGCCTGAGCGTGGAGATCTTCCAACCGAGGTGCCGCCATGGCATTCAAACTCACGATGACCCGACGTCTGTTCCTGGCCTTTGGAACCCTGCTGATGCTGCTGACCCTGGTGACCTTCCAGGGTGTCCTAGGGATGCAGGGCATCAAGAAGCGCTTGGACCTCATCGTGCAGGATCGGAATGCCAAGGTGGCGGCCATCAATGTCTTCACCCAGGAGGCACGCAACATCAATCGCTGCATCCTGGAGGCCACAATCAGTGGCAATGTTCGAACCGTGCATGAGCAGATTGCCGAAATCGGGAAGGCCCGGGAGCGCTATGCCGGCTCCATGAAGCTACTGAACGAGGGCATCCGAAGTGAAGAGGGCCGCAAAGCCCTTGCAGATGTGGAGAATCGTCGGGCCAAGCTTGCTCCCCACAACACCCGAGTGTTGGAACTCTGCAAGGCAGGGGACTTCAAGGGTGCCAACGAACTCATCAACACGCATGTCCGCGAAAACAACCTTGCCATGCTGGAAGCAGGCGATCGCTTACGTGAACAACAAGCCCGGCGTGCGCTGGAAGATCAGGCCTTGGTTGAATCCGACTACGCCCAGGCCCGACGCCTGATGGTGGGACTCGGCATCCTCAGCTTTCTCGCCGCTGCGGCACTCGCCACATGGATCATCCGGTATCTGCGGCGTTCCATTGGAGGCGAGCCCGCGGAAGTGGCGACCTTGGCATCCCGTATCGCAGTGGGCGACCTGAGCGGAGAGGTGATCCTCCGGCGCGGCGACGAACACAGCATCCTGGCAGCCATGGGCACCATGACAAACACCGTGCGTCGCCTGATGACCGATGTGAATGCCCTGAGCGCCGCGGCAGTCGAAGGCCAGCTGGATGCCCGAGCGGATGCCAACCGCCATCAGGGCGAATTCCGGGCACTCGTGGAAGGCGTCAATGCCACCCTCGACGCAGTCATCGGCCCCCTGAACATGGCCGCGAGCCACCTGGACCGCATCGCCCGCGGCGATACGCCACCTCCCATCACTGCGGAATACAAGGGCGACTTCAACACCATCAAGAACAACCTCAATCTCTGCATCCAGGAGATCTCCAACCTCGTCGGCGAGATGGGCGGGGTCATCCAAGCCGCCCGAGGCGGCAAGCTTTCCTTCCGCGCCAATACGGCCAAGAGCCAGGGCGTCTACCGGAAGATCCTGGTGGGCCTCAACGAGGCACTGGAAGGCATTGTCGTCCCCATCCATGAGGTGCTCCGAGTGATGGGAGCGCTCGAGAAGGGCGACCTCACCCAGACCATGCCCCGTGCCTGCGAAGGGGATCTCGAACAGCTGCGCAATTCGGTGAACGCCACGGTTCAGCAGCTGGAACGCACCATCCGAAACCTCCAGCAGGATGCAGAATCCCTCGCAAGCAATGCGGAGGCCTTGTCCGGCACGAGCGCAATGCTCACGTCTGGCGCGGAACACACCACCCGTCAGGCCAACACAGCCGCCCTTTGTACCGAAGAATCCAGCACCAGCATCAAGTCCGTAGCGGCCGCCGTGGAGCAGATCAGCGCCAACAGCGGCACCGTGGCCAGCGCAGCCGAGGAGGTCAGCGCCAACCTTCGCACCGTGGGCGCCGCCGTGGAGCAGATGAGCTCGAACATGGTGACCGTCTCCACCGCCTCGGACCGAATGCAGTCCTCCGTAAATGGAGTCGCAGCTGCCATTGAGGAGATGAGCGCCAGCTTGAGCGAGGTCAGCCGCAGCGCCGCCAAGGCCAATCAGGTAGCGGAGCAGGCCGACCGCACCGCAGCAGGCACGACACAGGTCGTAGACCGCCTGGGCGTGAGCGCCAAGGCCATTGGCACCGTAGTGGACATGATCAAGGGCATCGCCGCCCAGACGAACCTGCTTGCCTTGAACGCCACCATCGAGGCCGCCAGTGCCGGAGAGGCAGGCAAAGGGTTCGCGGTGGTCGCCAACGAGGTGAAGGAACTGGCCAAGCAGACAGCCAATGCCACGGAGGAGATCCAGGGGCAGGTGGCGGATATCCAGGGGAACGCGGGCCAAGTGACCCGGGCCATCGCGGAGATCGTCGGCATCATCCAGGAAATCCACTCCCTATCCACCACCATCGCTGCGGCTGTGGAACAGCAGACCGCCACCACCACCGAAATCAGCAAGAACATCGGAAACGTCGCGCGGGGCACGGGCGAAGTGGCCCTGAACGTCCAGCAGACAGCCGCCGGAGCCAATGAAGTCAGCCGCAATGTGCAGGAAGCCGTCATCGGCGTGACGGATATCACACGCAACATCACGCAACTCGCGACAGGCGCCGGCGAAGTTTCGCGGAATGCGGCCGAAGCGGCCAAAGGCATGCTCGAGGTCAGCCGCAGCGTGCAGGTGGTCAACACCGCTGCCCAGGACACCACCCGTGGCGCGGGTGAAACCCAGAATGCCGCCCAAACCCTGGCGGACCTCGCGGACCGACTCCAGGGAGCCGTCCAGGCCTTCCGCCTCAACACCTCGTCCAAAGACGCGTTCTCCCTGAATGGGGCGGTGCGCTGAGAGGAAAGGAGTCAAGAGCACATGGGACGTCGCGGCCTCTCGTTCAAGTTCCTGGTGCCCGTCCTGGCCACCCTCGCCATGGTCATGACGGGAGCCATCTACTTGGTGACGGAGGCCCAGACGACCCGTACCGAGCACACGTTCCAGGAACATCTGACGGCCCTGGCCCAGGCCTCCCGCTCCATGGTCCACAGCGCCGCGGAAGACTACTGCAAGGCCAAGGGGATGCAGTTTCACCGCATCCAGGCCGACCAGGAAAGCGGAGACAAAGAGGAGACGGCCTTCCAGCGATCCGCTCTCAAGCAGTTCAACACCGACCCCAAGGCGGAGACCTTGATCCACCGGTACACGTCGAAAAACGGCGACCCGCAGCTATACGTCCTGGCCCCTGCCCGCCTGAAAGAAGAATGCATCACATGCCATGAAGGCTACGGGCTCAAGTCATTTAATGGCCGCAAGGAGGGGGATCTCATCGGTGCCTTTGGCGTGTCCATGTCCATGGCGCCCCTCCAGAACCAGGAGGCCTCGGATCGAGGTCGAGCTGCCCTCGGTGGCCTCGCGATCCTGGTAATCATCGGACTCACGGTGCGTTTCTTCGTTCACCGTACCATCTTGCGTCCCCTGCACCGCATGTCAGAGGCCGTTCACCGCATGGCAGCAGGCGACATGGCCATCGCCTTCCCCGACAAACCCGGTGACGAACTGGGCGAGGTGCTACACGCCATGGAACGCCTTGCCACGGCCTTCCATAGCTTGAGCCACGAGACCGAGCTGCTTACGACTGCGGCACGGGAGGGTAGGCTGGAAATCCGCTCCGATGCGACGGCCCACCAGGGCGATTTCCGGCGGGTCATCGAAGGTTTCAATCGCACACTGGACACCCTCATCGCTCCGGTGAATACCACCGTGGGCTTTGTCGATCGCATTTCCAGGGGCGATGTCCCCGCTCCCATTGAGGATGTGTGGCAGGGCGACTTCATGCGTCTGAGGGACAGCCTGAATCGCTGCATCGGAGCTGTGAAGTGCCTCGTCGAAGACGCCGGCACCCTGAATCGTGCCGCCCTGGAAGGCCAACTCACAGTAAGAGCCCAGGCCGACCGCCACCAAGGTGACTTCCGCAAGGTCATCCAGGGGGTCAACGACACATTGGATGCAGTCATCGGCCCTATCCAGGAGGTCCTTCGCGTCATGGCGGCCCTGGAAAGCGGTGACCTCGGATTCACCATCGAGGTCCCCTTCAAGGGCGATATGGAGCGTCTCCGCACGGCCGTCAATGCAACTGTCCACCACCTTCAGAGCACCATCTGGAATCTCCAGCAGGAGGCTCAGGAACTGGCTGTCAGCGCAGGTGGCCTGACGGAGACGAGCCGACGCCTTTCCGTCAGCGCGGACCAGACTGGCTCCCAGGCCAGAACCGCAGCGGCCGCCACGCATCAGGCCGGAAGCAGTGTGCGCAGCATGGCCGCTGGCGTGGAACAGGTAAGCGCGAACAGCCAGACGGTCGCCACCGCCGCCGAGGAGATCAACGCGAACCTGAGCACCGTGGGTCGTTCCGTGGAACAAATGAGCGCGAACCTCATGTCGATCTCACGGACTTCTGGACAGATGAACGAGGCCGTAGGCGGTGTCGCCACGGCCATCGAAGAAATGGGCGCCAGCCTCCAGGGGGTGTTGCGGAATGCCAATCATGCTGCGGAAGTGGCGGGGCAAGCCGCTAGCACTGCCGACACCACCACAGCCGTCGTGGCGCGTCTGGGCACCAGCGCCGAAGCCATCGGCAAGGTGGTCGACATAATCAAGGGCATTGCGGACCAGACCAACCTCCTGGCCCTCAACGCCACGATTGAGGCCGCCAGCGCAGGGGAGGCCGGCAAGGGCTTCGCGGTTGTGGCGGGAGAAGTCAAGGCCCTGGCCAAACAAACAGCGGCCGCCACGGAGGAAATCCGATCCCAGATCACGGACATGCAAGCCAACACGCGACAGGTGATGGATGCGATGAACAACATCGGCAGCATCATCCAGGATGTGGATCGCACGTCCAAGGTCATCACCACAGCGGTGGAGGAGCAGAACACCGCCACCCGGGATATCGGCCGCAATGTCATTCAGGCAGCCCAGGGTGCCACCGACATGGCCGGGACCATCGACCTCGCCGCCCGCGGATCGGGGGAAGTGAGCCGGAATGTTCATGAGGCGGTTAAGGGCGTTGCAAGCATCGCTCACAGCATCAGCGAACTCGCCTCCGGCAGCGTCGAAATGGCGCGCAGTGCATCCGAAGCGGCTCAGGGCATGGACGAAGCCGCAAAGGGCGTCCAGCAGGTCAGCCAGGTCGCCCAGGACACCACGCGAGGAGCGGCAGAGGCGAATAACGCCGCACAGCAGCTCGCAGCACTGGCGGAGCGCCTCCAGCAAGCCGTGCGGAAGTTCAGGCTCTGATCATCAAGCCCGATGAGGGAAGACAGGCACCCCGTGCAAACGCTCCAGGAGCCCCATGTCTGATGCAGGTCTTCGCGTGCTCATCGTAGACGACACCGTCGTCTACCGAAAAATCCTGAGCGACGTCGCGTCGGAAATGCCTGGCGTCGTGCTGGTCCAAACGGCGCCCCAGGGACGTGTGGCCCTGTCCCGCATGCAGCAGCAGCCCTTCGACATCGTGCTGTTGGATGTGGAGATGCCCGATATGGACGGACTGGAAACCTTGGCGGAGATCCGAAAGGCGCACCCGGAAACGGCCGTGGTGATGATCAGCGGAGTGACCGCCCGAGCCCGGGACAATACGGTCAAGGCCCTGGAGATCGGCGCCATGGATTTTCTCTCCAAGCCCGACAGCAACGACGTAGATGCGAATCGCGCCGCCTTGCGGGAGAAGCTCCGCCCCCTCTTTCGCCATGTCCAGACCCGACTGAATCTGAAGCGGATCCCGGTCGCAATACCACCCCATGCCGCCCCCGTTCACCCCCACGCCCCAGCCGCGCCGCCTGCGGCACGTCCGGCACCCTCTCCGGCGGGCATCGACGTGATCGCCATCGGCATCAGCACGGGGGGGCCAAACGCGCTTGCGGAAGTGATTCCCCGCCTTTCGGCTCGACTCGGAGTGCCGATCCTCCTCGTGCAGCACATGCCACCGGGCTTTACGGCCTCCCTGGCGCAGCACCTGGATGACCGAAGCCCACTGAAGGTCTGTGAGGCTCAGGAGGGCGAACCCATCCTGCCGAATACGGTCTACATTGCCCCCGGCGGTCGCCACATGATCGTGCGCCGCTTCACGCCGCCCGGCGGCACCGGCGCCACCCTGGTCATCGGCCTCAATGACAATCCCCCGGAGAACAGCTGCCGTCCGAGCGTGGACGTCCTGTTCCGGAGCGTGGCCACGCATTTCGAGGGCCGTGTGCTGGCGCTCATCATGACCGGCATGGGATCGGACGGCCTGGAGGGTGTCCGGACCCTGAAGCGTAAAGGCGCACGCATCCTCACCCAGTCCGAAGAAACCTGTGTGGTCTACGGCATGCCACTGGCCGTGGACGAAGCGGGCCTTTCCGACGAATCCCTGCCCTTGACCCGACTCCCGGGGCGCATCGAACACCTCCTCCGTCGCAATGCGGCGGTCTGACCCGGAATAGCTGCCACCAATGCCAGAAGCAATCAGCACTTCCGAGTTCAAACTTCTACGCGACTTCATTGAGAAGTCCTGCGGCATCTCCCTGGGGGACGAGAAGGCCTATCTCATCGAGACACGACTGGCTGGGCTCTTGGCGGAAACAGGATCTCCCGATTACGGCTCCTTTTATCGCCTGGCTTCCAGCGGTCTCGACCACAAGCTCCGGGACAAGATCGTGGATGCCATGACCACGAATGAGACCCTCTGGTTCCGGGATGGGCATCCGTTCCTGATCCTGCGGGACAAGCTCTTGCCACCCCTGATTGAAAGCCTCCTCGCGGGAGCACGCTTCCGCGTGCGCATCTGGTCTGCAGCGAGTTCAACTGGCCAGGAGCCTTACTCCATCGCCATCACCATTCTGGAGGCCTGCCGCGCGAACCCGCGCCTTCGGCCCGACATGTTCGAGATCCTCGCCACTGACATTTCGCCATCGGCCCTCTTCGTCGCCAATTCCGGTCGCTACGACGTGGCAGCCATCGCCCGTGGCTTGGCAGAGGACATCCGGGACCGCTACTTCCGCAAGGAAGGTAACGTGTGGGTGGTGGACGAGGCGGTCAAGAAGCTCGTGACTTTCCGGAAGTTCAACCTGCAGGATGCTTTGGATCCTCTCGGAAAATTCGACGTCGTCTTCATGCGCTACGTCGCCATCTATTTCGCTGAGGACTTCAAGCGCCGCCTCTTTGGAAACGTCGCTCGGCTCCTGGCCCCAAATGGCCACCTGATCATCAGTGCGGTGGAAACCCTGATGGGCATCTGCGATGACTTCGAAGCCCTCCAACATTTCAACGGCACCTACCATCGCTGCAAGCTGAACTGAGGCTCTCCATGCGCCAGATTCTCTCTGTTGACGATTCGAGCGTGATGCGAAAGATCATCGGACGCAGCGTGGAAGTACTGGGCTTCCAGCTGGCCGAGGCCTGCAATGGGGTGGAGGCTCTGGACTACTTGACCAGACATCACCAGGACGTGGAACTCGTGATCCTGGATGTCAACATGCCCGAGATGGACGGATTCACCCTGCTGGAGCGAATCAAGGGTGAGGAACAGCTGCGTCACCTGCCTGTGATGATGGTGACGACGGAATCTGACCGTACTCGCATCGTCCAGGCCATCCAGGCCGGAGCCGTGAACTACGTGTGTAAACCCTTTCGGCAGGAGGATCTGATGTCCAAGATCGCCAGCAGTCTAGGGCAGACCTTCGAGTAGCCCGTAGCTCCTGACAATCCAGCACGCGGCGGAAGGTCGGCCTCAGGCACGATCCAGAAAGTTGCGTATCCAGATTTGTTCGTTAAGGAATGCGCGCCAGATTTCAGGTGCGGGGCACTGACGTTCACGCCCAGACCACTCCAACAATTCCGCCAAATCGGCAATCCGCACGAACCCAAGATCTCGACTCCCTCCCTTCACGGAGTGCGCCGATTCCTGCAGCAGGTCGGAATCCCCACTGCCCACGGCCGCTTCGAGGCGAGGCACCTGAAGGTCCAGCATGCCCTTGTAGGGCGAAAGAATGCAGGCCTGCCCTCCGCCCGGGAGATCCTCGAAGAGCGCCATGATCGAGGCATAGCGCTCACAATCGACATGCACAGGTTCGGGAACAGAGGATTCAGGCATGAGCATCGGTCGGCTGGTGAGTGCCGAACTCATCGTCATCTCATGCATCAAACTTCTGAATTCGCATCAAGCGGCAGCGATATTGCCAGACTGAAGAACGAAGGATACCGGCCTTCATGGCCATCCGACTGAGCACCCTCAAGGCAGCGGATTGACCAAGGACAGTCCGCATGTCTTCGGCCCCTCAGTCTCCGAATGGTCGATGCGCCCGTAACGCGCTTCCAACTCGGCGTGGGATTTCCATCCTGCTGGAGGGTACCCCTCCCCTGGTCGAGGCGGAGCGATGCCCTACCGCCCAGGCCAAGTTTCAGGCAGATGCTGCCCCCTGGTTACCAGAACAGGAAATGTTGGCAGGTCCGAAATTCATGATGCCTGAAAGAGCAGAAGCCCCGTCCAACAGGGACGGGGCTTGTCTTGGAGGCGCCGATCGGAATCGAACCGATGAATAGTGGATTTGCAGTCCACGGCCTTACCACTTGGCTACGGCGCCGGGTTAGTCAGGTTACACCGGAAGCCGGTGTTTGCCCAGGGGGAATCACGCGTAGCGTGGGTTCCGGACACAAAAACGCCCCGGTAACCCGGGGCGATTGGAGCGGGTGATGAGATTTGAACTCACGACTTCAACCTTGGCAAGGTTGCACTCTACCACTGAGTTACACCCGCAACGTGTGGCAGATATTAGGTTATCACGCCCAAAAGGAATGTCAACGCCGAATTCTCGGGAATGCTCCGTGGCATGCTGGGGCCATGCGTTCCATGCCAAATGCCTATTCGGTGTTCACCACCGCAGGAGCTCCATTCCTGCCTTTGGCCTTCAGGGTGGCCATGTCCTTCGGGCTGGCGGTCATCCACTTGGCGATCTCCCAGGATCCGACGCGGCACCTGCCTGGCGAAACGCTCTATCTGGGACTCCTTGGATTGTTGTTTACGGAAGGCCTACTGGAGGCCGGAAGGAACCTGAAGCAGAAGGGAGATCTCTTCGCGACCCCGACCCGGCCCTGGGTTCACGCCAACCTGGTGATGGACATCCTGCTGGTCGCCCTCCTGGTCGCCTTCCAGGGGACTGAGCAAGAACGTTTCGCCACCATCTACATCTTTCCGGTCCTCGCCAGCGCCTTTTATCTGTCCATCCCGGGCATCGTGGGTGTCGCGCTGTTGTGTGCAACGGTCCACCTGTGCACGCTGGGTGCCTTCGTCCTGGGGCTCCTACCAGCCTTTGGGCACTCCTTACCCAAATCGGGTTTGGATGGCGCTGATTGGGCCTATCTGATCGGCTTCGCCTCCATCCAAATCTTCGCCGCAGCCCTCGTGGTGGTGGTCATCCGCAAGCATCTGGAGACCCTGCGCAGCAGCCTCCAGCGCACGGAGGCCGTGGTGGACCGAATCTCCGCCATGTACGGCCGAGTCTTCGAGAGCCTGTTCAGCGGCCTCATCACGGTGGATCAGGAGGGGTATATCACCAGCGCGAACCCGGCTGCGACGCAGATCCTACGCCGGACCCTTCACCCGGGCGACCGAGTGTCCGAACTTGATCTGGCTGACATGCCGACAGCGGTCCGCGCTGGACGTGAACACCGGTTCGAGCGCACCTTCCTGACGCCGGATGGTCACCCCAGGATCGTCGGCGGAAACATCGCCCCCATTCGCGACACCGACGGCGAACAGCAAGGCTTCCTGGTGCTCTTCCAGGATCTGACGGAGCTGAAGACCCTCGAGGAACGGACTCGACTCGCGGAGCGCATGGCAACTATCGGCGAGATGTCGGCCTCCCTGGCCCACGAACTCCGTAATCCCATGGCATCCATCCTGGGATGCGTGCAGCTCCTGCGCCGGGACGAGCCGAATCCCGTCCTCCTCGACCGCGCCCTGACGATCCTTCAGCGGGAATCGGACCGTGTTTCCGCCATCGTTTCGGACTTCCTGGAATTCGCAAAGCCGCGTGTGACCACGCCACAGGCCCTCTGGTTCCCCTCCGTCCTGGATGAGGTCATGGCGAGCTGGGAGACAGATCCGCGATGCGGCGCGCTGCATCTCCAGCACGAACCTCCGCCTCCCCTCTGGGTCGAAGGCGATCCTTTGCACGTCCATCAGGTGTTCACGAATCTGCTCAGCAATGCAAGGAAGGCAGTGGCCTCCACCGCGAATCCCCATCTGCACCTCACCTTTCGGCCAGAGGGGGAACGGAATCTGGTCGTCACGCTCACCGACAATGGGTGCGGCATGGCCCCCGAGACGCTCCAGAACCTCTTTCTGCCCTTCACGAGCGCCTTTCCCGAGGGAACAGGCCTCGGAATGGCCCTGGTCTACCGGTTTGTGGAACAGATGGGCTGGGAGATCGATGTCGAAAGTTCCCCTGGCGCGGGAACGCGAATTCACCTCACCCTGCCCGTACGTTCGGCGCCTGATCCCCAGATCCCTTGATCGAACCCCTGGAAAGTGTCACATTTCCATAGCTTCCGACGCCCCTAACCCCTGGACCTCGCGTGGTCTCACCCCACCAGGATCGGCCATGAACCGCAAACTCATCCGTCCCAACCTGACTGAAATCAAGGAGAAGGCCGGCAAGAGCTCCGGCCACCAGGCCACCTCCCTGGATGTCCCCCCCACTCCCCCCCCCCAGGTGGATCTCAGCGGGGGCGGCAATCCCAATGCGGCCAGCGCCCCCCAGGGCACCAGCAGCCCCCGCCGCAAGATCGCCCCGCCCGAGCAGACAAACGCCGAGAGTTTCTACTATTTGAAACAGATGCAGACCAAGACACCCATGGTCATCGTCCTGCAGGACGGTGAGAAGCTGCGTGGGGTCATCGAGTGGTATGACAAGCACTGCCTCAAGATCAATAGGGTGAAGGAACCCAACCTCCTCGTCCCCAAGCACAACATCAAATACATCTACAAACAGGACGAAGAAGAGCAGGGCCGCCGCGGCCGCACCGCCAGGAACGAGGAGGCACCGGCCGAAGTGGACATGTGCCTGTCCGCCTGAGTCACAGGGAGAAGCGGTACACTCACGGCATGACCCGTCGCGCGCACCTTCTCATCACGCTGGGCGATCCCTGCGGCATTGGACCAGAACTGCTGGCCCAGTCCCTTCCTGCCATCCAGCGCTGGGCGGATGTCACGGTGGTGGGCGCCAAGGCCGGCATGGATCTGCTGGCGACCGGCATGGCCGGAGATCCCAAGGCCACCTGGCGCTGGGGAGAGCCCGAAGCCGTGATGCCGGAATCCACATCGCACACGACCCACGGGTTCTGGACATCCCTAGCGAGCAGTTGGGCACCCTCGGCATCCAGCTTGTCGGGATATGCCACCTGGCTCGACCCCACGCCAGAGGTCACGGCGAGCCAGCTGATGCTGGGTCAGGGCAGCGCCACCTCTGGCCACTGCGCCATTGAGGCTGTGCGTCTCGGAGCGCAGATGGTGATGGATGGGGCGGCAGACGCCCTGGTCACCCTGCCCCTGTCCAAATCCGCCGTTCACAAAGCCGGTCTGCTCATTCCCGGACATACGGAATTCCTCCAGCAATTGTCCGGGGCCCCGCTGACCCGAATGGCCTTCATCAGCCCAAGCCTCAGCGTCGTGCTCCACACGGTGCATCAGAGCCTGCGTTCGGTGCTGGAAGAGCTCTCTGCGGAAAGTGTGGCGGAAACCCTCTCCTTCGCCGCAGACCGCTTCATGCAGCTCACGGGGCGCTCCGACGTCCGCGTGGCCCTCTGCGCCCTGAATCCCCACGCGGGAGAAGCCGGCGCCTTCGGCGACGAAGAAAGCATCCTCGAAGAGGCGGTGGTCCAAGCTGAAGCCCACTTCATGAACTTCTCCGAACCGGGCGGAAGCGGTCCCTACGCCCACATCGCCAGCCCCTTCGATCCCGGCCCCCTGCCCGAAGGCTGGTCCATCTATCCCACCAGCCGCCCCACCATGGCCCTCATGGCCGGAGCCCGTGATATCGAAGTCCTCACCCCTGGGCGTCGGGTGCCCGAATCCGAGACTCCGCTTCGCCCCTGCCCACGATTCTTTGGGCCGCTTCCGGCGGACACCGTATTCCTTCGCGCCTGCCGAGGTGAATTCGACCTCGTGGTGGCCCTTCACCACGACCAGGGCCTGATCCCGATCAAGGTCCTGGAACCCGCTCGCGCCGTGAACGTCACCCTGGGCTTGCCCTTCATCCGCACCTCTCCCGATCATGGAACCGCCTTCGATCTGGCAGGGCGATGGGCCGCGGACCCCACCAATTTCCTTGAAGCCTCGGCCCTGGCGGTGCGGCTCGCAGGCCGGGCCAAACACCAGCACTGGAGCGCCGAAGTGGGCTCCCCCCGCTCCCGGGTCTGATGCAGACCTCCGACCTCCTCCTCGCCCTGCTGCTGCCCCTTCCCCCATGGATCGGGTTCCTGGTCTACCGGGCGCAGGGGCGAGTCGGGCTCAGCTACGGCTACTTCCTGGGGGGCATCCTCGGCCTCTTCACCGTTCCGTGGCCCCAGGCCACGGGCACGCCGGTGCCCGTCTCGGAGTTGGGAGGAGCCCTTCTCGGATTTTCCGTGTTCCTCCAAGCCCATCGCGAAGGCCGGATGGGACTGCGCCGCCTCCTCCTCGGGGTGGGCGGCACCAGCGCGTTCGCCCTCCTCCTGGGGCTGCGACTGGGTGCCCCCATGCGGCCCCTTTGGGTGTTCTGGAGTTCCGCTCTCATCATGGGCTCGCTCTGGCTGCTGCTTTCGGACATCGGCTACCGCGCCACCCACGGCAAGGCGCTGCACCTGCGGATGCCCCTCGTGGGCGGGCTCGCGATGATGGCCGGCACCTTGATCACCCACCTGCTGCCGGTGAAGGTCAGCCCCCTTCCCTGGATTGCGGCCCTTTTTGCGGGTCTGCTGCTGGGCCTGGTGGCACTCCAGCAACTCCTCTACCTGAGGGCTCATGGCATCTGGGTCGAAGGCCGAGGCGAGGGCTTCCGGGTCGCCCTTTCAGCCCTCGAGCGGGAACAGCCGCCCGAAGCTCCGGGCCTTGGCGTGGGCCTGGACACGCACCAGCCCGTGCTGCTGGTGAATCACCGGGGCATGCTTCTGGAGTGCAACACCGCTTTCGCACGGCTCGTGGGACTCATGCGCCACCAGTTGCGCGGCTATGACCTCCAGGCCTTTTTTCAGGGTCGGGATGTGGCGGTCTGGAAGGACCTTGAAGAGCAGTTGCTGCGCCTGGGACATGGCAACACCGTGGCGGCTCTGGTGCGCAAGGACGGAAGCTTCGATTCCGTGCAGCTGGAGGCCACCGCCTTCGACCGGAACCTCGCCCTGGTGTGGGTGGCCTCCCCCGCGCACGGTTCCCTGGCACTGCGGGAAGACGGCTCCGGCGGGGCGATCCTCGATGATCCCGAGGTTGGCCATTCGGGTCGCCGAGTCGCAGTCAATGCCCTCGGCACCATCGTGCCCGCCGCGGAACAGATCCTGGCCGAGGCCCAACTGCCGCGCGTCCGCGAGGCCGCCGAACGGATCCTGATGGCGGCCCAGCGCCTGGCCCCCGACACGGTGGGCGCTCACGGACTCTCGGCGCTGCCCAAGACCATCGCGGAAGCCGTGCCCCGCCTAGGGCGGATGCTCCCGAGGGACATCCGCATGGGCGTCCGATCCGAGGCGCTGTCCCTGCGCGCCGAGCCGGAACTGTTGCGCCGGGTGCTGACCCACCTCGTGCTCCACGGTCGTCAGAGCCTGGAGCAGGGCACTGTGGTGCTGCAGGCCACGGGAAGGCAGCTCGGGGGGCGCCCTTGGGGCCTGCTTTCCATCGACCTGGAGGGGCGCCTCACGGAACGTCCCACCGATCTCATGGGGCTCGGATGGCTCCTTCAGAGCGTACGTGCCTGTCACGGGATTCTGGACCTGCATCGGGACGAGCGTGGACAGGTCTGGCCCCAAGTCTGGCTCCCAGGTGCGGAGGCCTCCGAACCGGGTCCTGAAGCACCTCTCGAAGGGCTGAGGATGTGGATCCTGGATCAGGACCCGCTCCTCCTGGGTTCCCTCGCCGCCATCGCTCGCCGGGCTGGGGCGATTCCGGAGACCTTCCCGGATCTCCAGGCCCTGCTCGAAGCCAGCCGCCGCCTTCCCATGCCCGACCTCCTCGTCATGGAACGGACGTCCAAGCTGGAGCGCTTCCGACGCATCCTGAACAACCTGCGGCTCACCCCCGTACCCATGCTCCTGCTAGGCACCGGCTCCACCCTGATGCAGGCTGATCCCATCGCGTTCGCTCACAGCCGCGTGGCCTTCCTCGAGAAGCCGTTTACAGGCTCCGACTTCGTGCAGTGCCTGCTTGCCCTGCTGAACCGCGAACCCGAGCGCCTCCAACCCTGAGCCATGATCCCGAGGTCTGTCTTGAACTGCCTGCCCGTCGTCCTCGCCCCTCGCACCCATGTCGATTTCGGCGGCAGCACGCCCGCGTGTCTCCACCCCCTGCTCGGGGATGCCTGTCTTCTCTGGGTGCTGCGAGCCCTGCCCGCTTCGGAATCTCCCGTGCTGATCCTCCACGGCGATGACGCGGTTCCGGCCGCCGTGGCCCGATGGGCTTCGGAGGGCCTGCTGACAAGGCCCGTGAACTGCCAGTCGACGGAGGAGACCGCCCCCGAGCCCATGCTGCTTTCCGCAGGAGTCCAGTTAAGCCATGTGGACGGCTTCGGTCTCTGTTTTGCCGACGCTCCCTTGGTGGAACCCGCCGTCCTGGCCCGGGCGCTCAAGGAATCCCCTCTCACATGGGAGCGCGTTTCGGAGGCCCTCGAGGCACGGACCTCCCTGGCGGACGCGCTTCCCATCGACAGTCCCTGGCGACATCTCCTGGGAAGCCCTCGCCTCACCCGGCGCTGGAACCTCCCCGAACTGCAGCGGCTGGCCCGCACGCGGATCGCCGAAGGCTGGATGGCGAGGGGCGCCAGCCTGCCGGATCCGGATGCGGTGACCATCGGCCCGCGGGTGCGGCTTGCGGCGGATGTACTGGTGGAGGCCGGCGTGCGCCTCGAAGGCGATGTGCATGTGGGCGAAGGCACCTGCATCGGACAGGGTTCCGTGTTCCGGAACTGCACCTTGGGATGTGAAGTGGAAGTTCGTCCCTACTGCGTCGGTGAAGGCGCCATCGTCGGTGACCGGGTGAAGCTCGGCCCCTTCGCCCACCTGCGAGAGGGCACGGTGTTGGAGGACGAGGTCCACGTGGGCAATTTCGTCGAAACCAAGAAGGCGCACCTGCGCCGCGGCGCCAAGGCGAATCATCTTTCCTACCTAGGTGATGCAGAAATTGGCGAACGAACGAACATCGGCGCGGGCTGCATCACCTGCAACTACGACGGATTCAAGAAGCACCGCACGGTCATTGGCCGCGAGGCGTTCATCGGCTCGGATTGCCAACTCGTAGCTCCCGTGACCCTGGGGGATTACTGCATGATCGCAGCCGGTACGACCGTGACCCGGGATGTGCCGACGGATGCGCTGGCCATCGCCCGGGTGCCCCAAACCTTAAAGGAGGGTTATGCCCGTCTCCTCCGTGAGCGCCTGAAGGGCAAATCCACGTAGACTGTGCCTTGAAGGATCGCTTCATGCTCACCCACCTCCTTGACCCCACCGTGATCCGCGGCCTTAAGAGCCTGGACACGGCTGGGGATTTGGCCGTGATCTCCGGTCGGACCCTGGCGGCGATCTTCCGGAAACCCTTCGACCTCGCAAACCTCATGCGGCAGTTCGTGGCCGTGGGTGTGAACAGCCTGCCGGTGATCATCCTCACTAGTCTGGCGGTGAGCATGGTGTTTGCGGTGCAGTTGGCCTACGGCTTCCGCCAGTTCCAGGCGGAGGGCATGTCTAGCCAGGTATTGGGACTGGCGGTGGTGCGAGAGCTCGCACCAGTCATCACGGGCCTCATGATGGCGGGTCGCATCGGCAGTGCCATGGCGGCGGAGCTCGGCACCATGCAGGTCACGGAGCAGATCGACGCCCTGGAATGTCTGGCCACGGATCCCATCCACTACCTGTTCGTGCCGCGAGTCCTGGCAGCGGCGATCATGGTCCCCCTCCTTACCGCCATCGCCATCCTCGTCGGCTTCTACGGAGGCTACCTGCTCTTGGTGGGGGGAGAAGGCCAGAGCGCCTTTGTGTTCAGGACGGACTTCTACAAGCTCGTGGAGGCCCGGGACCTGGGCATCGCCATGATCAAAGGGCTCGTCTTCGGCTCGATTATCAGTCTCGTGGGCTGCTGGCGCGGCTACCGGACCTTCGGTGGCGCCGAGGGCGTTGGCAATGCCCCCACGTCCAGTGTGGTTACCAGTTCGCTCTGGATTCTCATTTCCGATTTCTTTCTCACCAAGCTGCTCCTCGTCTAGCCGCCGCCCATGCCTCTCATCGAAGTCGTCAACGTCTCCAAAGCCTTCGGCCCGAAGGTCGTGCTCTCCAACGTCAATCTGAGCGTGGAAGAAGGCGAGAGCCTCGTCGTGCTGGGCGGTTCCGGCACCGGCAAAACCGTTCTGCTCCGCACCATCCTCGGACTGCTTTCCCCTGATGCCGGCCACGTAAACGTCGACGGAAAGACCGTTCACAGCCTTGACCGGAAGGACCTCTTCGAAGTTCGCAAACAGATCGGCATGTGCTTCCAGATGGCCGCCCTGTTCGACTCCATGACGGTGTTCGAGAATGTGGCATTCTCCCTGCGCCGCCACACGACGATGTCGGATGCCGAGATTCAGTACCGGGTGGAGGAATGCCTCAACATGGTGGGCATGAAGGGCACCGAAAAGCTCAAGCCCGCGGAGTTGTCCGGCGGCATGAAGCGCCGCGTGGGGTTCGCCCGCGCCATCGCCCTCAAGCCCCGCATCCTGCTCTTCGATGAGCCCACCACCGGCCTTGACCCCGTGATGACCGACGTCATCGGACGCGTGATTCTGGACCTCAAGCACGAGCTGGGGGTCACGACGATCACCATCACCCACGACCTCAAGAGCGCCTTCGAGATCGCGGACCGCATCGCCCTGATCTTCCGCGGCGAGTGCATCGCCTGCGAGTCCCCGGAAGCCTTCAAGCACAATCCGAACCCCGTGGTACAGCAGTTCCTGCGCGGAGATGCGGATGGTCCGTTCCTGCTGGATCCCCCGCCCCCGAAGCGCGCCCTCGATCGGCTCGTACACAATCCCATGCACCTCGACTGAACCCCGGACGCATCCATGAAGACTGAAACCAAAGTCGGCGCATTCTTCATCGCCTCCATCGGCATCACCGCCTTCCTCATCCTCAAGATGGAGAAGCTGGAGATCTTTGGACAGAGCGCCAGCGACCTCGAATACATGACCTCCTTTGATCAGGTGGCCGGCTTGACGCCCAACGGGAAAATCCGGATGGCGGGCGTGCCCATCGGTGAAGTGCGGCGAATCGACCTCAAGGGCGGACGCGCTTACGTCACCTTCCGGCTGAACAAGCCCGTGGATCTCTACCGCGATGCCACCGCGAACCTCAGCTCCATCGGCATTCTTGGCGAAAAATACATCGAGCTCCTGCCTGGTCGGTCTGCGCTGGGTCTCCTGAAGCCCGGTGAGTCTCTGGATGGACGCAACGGCGCGAACCTCGACAACCTGATGAAGACGCTGGAGAGCATCGGCGGCGACGTCAAGGGCATCACCGCCAGCCTGAACCAGTCCATCGGTGGCGAGAACGGCCGGATGAAGCTCGACGAGATCGTCGACAACATCCGCGTCCTGACGGGTGAGTTCCGCGCGATGGCGGTGGAGAACCGCGGCTCCATCAACCACACCATGGCGAATGTCGAATCCATCACCGCCGACCTGCGTGCGCAGCTGCCGAAGCTCGCGAAGCAGTTCGAGGACCTTGGTCGCAACCTGAACGCCATGGTCATGGAGAATCGGCCTGAGCTGAAGGGCATGACCGGGGATGTGCGAAAGCTCGCCCAGAGCTTCCAGGGCACCAGTGAGAACCTCAAGTTCATCACCGAGAAACTGAAGAACGGCGAGGGCACCATCGGCAAGCTCCTGACAGACGACGCCACCATCAAGAAGATCAACACGGCCGTGGACAACGTGAACGAGCTGATGAACGGCGTGCGCAACATGGAGCTGCGCCTCGACCTGGGTGCCGCCCGCTGGACCAAGCGCGGCGACAGCATTACCGGTCTCGATGTGGACCTCGCTCCCCGCAAGGACTACTGGTACAGCATCGGCCTCCACAGCACACCTGACGGCAAGATCTCTGATTCCCAGCGGGTGGTGAAGAAGTGGGATCCCGCCACAGGCACCTACAAGGACACCCTCGAGCATCAGCGGACCGTCACCGCGGACAACAGCCTCACGGTGTCTGGACAGTTCAACAAGCGCCTGGGTCAGAACATGGTGGTCTCCGCAGGCATCGTGGAAGGCAAGGGCGGGGCCGGCGCCGAATTCCGGGCCATGGAAGACCGCTTCCGGGCGGGGGTCCTGGCCTATGACTTCACGAAGCGGGACGACAAGGAGAACCCTCGCATCCGCTTCACCACGAGCTACCAGTTCTACAGGGGCCTCTACCTGCAGGCCGGCGCCCAGGACCTGGCAAACAAGGACCTGCGCTCCTTCTTCGTCGGCGGCGGCATCCGCTGGAAGGATGACGACCTCAAAAAGCTCGTGGGCCTCGCAGGGGCGGCCAAGTAGTCTGGTTTTCGTGCACGTGCCGCCCCGCTGCCTTTCCTCCGGAATCACTTGCCCTTCGGGCAGGGGGATGAGGATTGTCCACTCCAGGGAACGGGAGGCCTGAACCATGTCCGCGACGCCGCTCCCCTACGAACGAGACACCCTGTTCCGGGTCATCCGCCAGGGACTGCCTCTCGTGGGAACCCTCCTCCTCGCGCTCTTGGCGGTCGGCGTATCCCACGGCCGTGGCTGGTTTCTCCTGGCGGCCGTCGGCGCCATGGCAGAGGTCCTCCCTACCTTCCGGACGGGCTCGTCGTACCTGGCTTCCCGCCGCACCCTGGTGAGGATGGATAGCCTCTGGGTCATGGCTTGGCGCCCCCTGTTCCGCCTCCTGGGATACGACAGGGCGTGGGTGCTCTCCTTCTGCGCCTGGAACAATCGGCGCGTGCGGAGCGCGTTCCAGAACCAGCGCGCCCGCAAGGCCCTCGTCCTGCTGCCGCACTGCATCCAGTTGTCCGCCTGCAAGGCGGACGTGGTGACCAGCCTGGAGGCCTGCTATTCCTGCGGCCGATGCAGCGTGCAGGATGTGCTGGAGACCTCCCTCACCAGCCGCTGGGATGTGCGGCTAAGCAACCGCAGCCACAAGGCCTATCGAGAAGCACGTGCATTCGGCCCTGACCTGATCGTGGCGGTGAGCTGCCACGATCGCCTGCTGAAGGGCCTGACCCGCCTCCCCGAGATTCCGTCCTACGTCATTCCCCTCGCCCTGCCCCACGGCATGTGCGTGGACACCACGTTCGACATCACCCGGCTCCAGGGGGCCATGGAGACCCTGGTGGAGCCGCGACAGCTGGCCCGGGTCGAGTCCCTGGCGCGGAACACCACCGCCTGAGGGAACCATGAGTCACAGTGAACTGCGCTTCCGCCGAGCCTTCGAACGCGTACTGGGCACGGAGGTCATGGCGTACGTCCTGCACCTCCGTCCGCTGGAATGGCCGATCATGACCGCCCACTTCCTGCTGGGCACGATGATGGCTGCGGGCTGGGCCGCCTTTGGCAGCCACGGTCGGGTCGCCGGCTTCGGCTGGTTCATCTTCGTCGCCTTGCTCAATGGCGGCACCCTGGCCATCAACAGCGCCTTCGACCAGGACGAGGGGGACATCGGCTATCTCCGCCAGCCCCCCAAGCCCCCCCGCTACTTGCTCCACGTGAGCGTCGTCATGCTCTCCCTGTCCTTCGGGCTCGGTTTCCTCCTGCCCCGGGTCTTTGCCTGGAGCAACGCCCTCTGCGTCGTGATGAGCGTGCTCTACAGCGTGCCCCCGCCCCGCCTCAAGGCCCGAGCGGGCTGGGACCTGCTCATCAACTGCATCGGCTTCGGACTCCTGACGCCCTTGGCGGGCTGGGGCCTCACCGGTCGACCACTGGAGCCCTGGTTCTGGGCTGTCTGCATCGGCTTCGCCTTCCTCTTCGGGGCCCTCTACCCGGCCACCCAGATCTACCAGATCGAGGAGGACCGCGCCCGCGGCGACCGCACCCTGGTCATCCGGTTTGGCGAGCGCCTGAGCCTGGATGCCGCCCTGGTGTTCACGCTGCTCGCCCATGGCTGCTTCGCCTACGCGACGATGGCCCGGGCCCTACCTCTGATCTGGATCGCGCCTTCCCTGTTCGCCTGGCTCGGCGTGTTCCTGCCCTGGCGCATGCTCTGGCGTCGGTGGACCCAAGCTCGTCACGAGGCGGGCATGTACTGGGCGTTGGCAGCCTGGGCCATCACGGACTTGAGCCTACTGGTCCTCCTCTGGCCCCGATGACCGAAACGTTCCTGACACCGACTGTCCAGCCCCCCTTTCCACTGCGCTGGGGGTTCACCACGCGCCACACGGCGGCATCGGATATTCCCGCGCGCAGGATCCAGCAGGTGCACGGCTGCGGGATCCTGCCGGTGGAATCGGACGATCCCGTCCACGGGATTCCGGAGGGAGATGGCCTCTGGACCACGACCTTAGGGACTCCAATCGGTGTGCGCGTCGCGGATTGTGTTCCCGTAATCCTGGCCGGTTGGGCCGCGGATCGACCATGGATCGCGGCCCTCCACGCGGGATGGCGCGGCGCCGCGGGGGGCATTCTCAGGCGCGGTGTGGAGATCCATGCTCAACTCGGCGGACGCCCGGAAGATCTCTATTTCGCTTTCGGTCCCTGCATCCAGCCCTGCCACTTCGAGGTCGGACCGGAAGTCGCAGCCGAAGCCCGTCGGGATAGCGCTTGGCGCGAGTCCTTTGCGCGCCCTGGCACAGGGGACCGCCTCTTCCTGGACCTGCACGGACTCCTGCGTGCCCAAGCCCTGAGCCTCGGCCTCGATCCCGCCAAGGAGGGCACCATCCGCCGCTGCACCTGTTGCGAACCCGAGGTCTTCTACTCCTACCGTCAGGGCGAGCGCGAGGGTCGCCAATGGGGCCTCGCGGAACTCCTGCCTTGAGCCTGCGTCCAATTCGGCTCAGCTACTGATCTGCGATGGATCCTAGGGTGCATTCGAAGCTGACGGCCTGAAGCAGCGCAGGATGGCCTTTCGATTGCAAAGACCGCAGATCGGATCCGGTGAACGCAACTGCGCATCAAGGCGCCCAAAACTCGGCACGAAAGGATCGAAGCTCTCGCGGGGTCCAGAGGCCCTCGGCGGATCCTGCCCTCCGTCAAGGCAGAAAAGGCCCGAAATCCCTCCGTCAGGGCGTCTTTCGGTTCTCCAAGCGCCAAGAACGATGCAATTGCTGATTTGAAAGGTCATATAACCAGACCTTCCAGCCCCTCGCGCTTCCCTGCGGAAAAGGTGGCGGATTTCCACCCGTCCGACCACCTAAATGGCGTTCCTGCATCGAGTAACGGCTCCATTTGGCCCATCCATCAAACGCAATATTTCCATGTTTTTCAACACTTACGCCGCCACCAACCTGTCAAACGCCCCTGCTACGACCCCTGCGGGTTTTCCACAGTTTCAACTTTCTTTCGTATTGACAGCCCCATCCGCTTCGCCCTGCCGTGACGAACCTATGACGCCGCAAAACAACAGATTCTTGCCATTCTGCCACCTCCGCACCTCCCCGATGCATCTCGCGGAGCATCAACACTGATCGCGGGGTACGACGCTGTCTTGAGCAAGAAGGATTCTCCGTTCAGTTAGACAGCCACTGTCCTAATAGCCATTGTCCGGACTCATCAATCCATGCATTCGCATCGAACCGAATGCGCTCCGATACCTCTGAGCGGCAGACCTGACTCCAAGGACAACTTGCCCACTTTCAGGTGTGCCCTTCAAAGTCCCGATGCGTGTGTCATGGTGCGTGCCGATGGCCTCCAATCCGTTTCCTGATCCGGACATGCGGACATGCTGGCCTGCGGCCTGGGACCCTGCCCAGCTGCTCTTGAACCTGGAAGAGGGACACTCCATCGAAGAAGTCCTCCTGGAGCTCTGCCGTCAGGCGGAACAGGCGCTTCAGGGCCATCCGGTCTGGCTGGGAACGGCATTCCTGGATCGCTCCGCCCCCCTGGCCCTTGCGACCTCAAACTTCCCACGTGAACTGGCCCTGGCCCTCGACACCATCCCGGCACCCCAAGTGCGCATTCAGTTCGCGGGCTGCGAACAGGAACCCATCCCAAGCGATACCGCCCATGCGCCCTTGGCAGAAGTTGCCCGCACCCTCGGCTTCGGCCATTGGGCCTGGTCCACCCATCAGGCCGGTCCAAAGGATGCCTACGTCACGCTCCTGGTGTTCGCCCGAGAGGCGCCCATCCCAAAACCCACCATGGACACGCTGGCGTCCCTCTCCGCCTTCGCCCTGCGTCTACATCAGGAAGCTATGTCTCCCATGCGAAACCAGCATTGGCAGGAGCTGGCCCGTCGCGTGTTCAGGGCGCTTCCCGAGCCGGCCCTGCTTGTGGATGCACTGACAGGCGGGGTGCTGGATGCGAACCTGGCCGCGTGTCAACTTTACGGCCACACAGCGTCCACATTCAGGAGCCTGACGCTCCAGGGGATGACGGATCAACGGCAGCAGCCGGAGACCTCCCGGCGACGGCTGCACCTCCGGGCGGATGGGACCCCACTGGTGGTGGAGGTGACCTCAACCCCCTTCCTCGAAGGCCCGAGGCCCATGGCGCTGCTCTTGGTGCGAGACGCCACAGTGGAGGCCCAGACGGAACATGCCCTGCGTGAGAGCGAGGCGCGCTACCGCGGCCTGTTCGAAAGTGCACCGGTCTCCATCTGGGAAGAGGATTTCTCGTCCGTAAAGACGTACCTGGATGCCCTAGGGCTGGACCTCCAGAGGGATATCGCCACCTTCCTTCAGGCTCATCCGCTTCACCTCCAGGCCTGCCTCGACCGCATCCAGGTGCGCAACACCAACCTGAAGACCCTGGAGCTCTACGGGGTCAGCGAACACCCGAACCTGTTCAGTCATCTGTCTTGCCTCTGCGCCGAAGGCACGCGCGAAGTACTGGGCCGAGAACTTACCGCCTTCCGGCAGGGCCAGTTGACGGTGGAAACCGAGATCCGGACCGCCACGTCCCAAGGCGATCCGCGGGACATCGTCCTGGTGGCACGCCTCGCGCCGGGGGCGGAACACGACTGGTCTCGCCTCCTGGTTTCCATCGTGGACATGACGGAGCGAAACCGGGCCATCGAGGAAACCCGTCGAAGCCGTGCCAGCCTTTCGGAAGCCCAGGCCATGGCCGAGATGGGCAGCTGCGAAATGGACCTTCGAAGCGGGGAAGTCTTCTGGTCAAAAGGGGCGTACCGTCTGCTCAAACTGCCCCAAGAGCATCCAGCCCCGTACGTCCGCACGATCCTGAGAAACATCCACCCGGAGGATCGCCGTGTATTCTTCCATGCCCAGAGGGAGATGTTGCGGCACGGCAGCCCGATGGATGTGGAACTGCGCATCACCGCCGCCGCCTCCGAAGCTGGGGAGCGGCACATGGCCCTGAAGGTTCGGACCGAACGGGATGAGGACGGCATCCCCGTGCGGCTGGTGGGCGTCTTCCAGGACATCACGCGACGCAAACAGATGGAGGCCTCCCTGCGCCAAAGCGAGGCAGGCTACCGACGGCTGGCGGAAGAGAATGCCGAACTCCTGGCCCGATTCCGCCAAGAAGCCGAAGAGAAATCCATGCTGCTCCAGGAAGTGAACCACCGGGTGAAGAACAACCTGACCTCGATCCTGGGCATGCTCGACATGGAACTTCAGGCCTCACTCAAGGCGGGCAACGAGGCCGCGTATTCCTTCGAGGATCTCAAGCAGCGCATCTTCGCCCTGGCCTCGGTCCATGAGCTGCTCTCGGCGGCCTCCTGGTCTCCCCTGCGGCTGGAGAGTCTGGCCACGGATCTCATTCGGAATACCCTGGCGGGTTCTCCCGTGGCCCACCTCGTACGGGTGGATGTCTCCCCCTCGCGGGAAGCGGTGTGGGTGAGCCCCAGTTCAGCCACGGCCCTGGCCATGATCCTCGCGGAGCTCACCACCAACAGCGTGAAATACGCCTTCGAACGTCGCGGCTCCGGCCGCATCACCCTGCGCATCCGTCCCCTCAAGGACGAGCGGAATCGCGTCTGCCTCACCTACCAGGACGATGGCATGGGCTACCCCGAAGATGTCCTGGCGGAACAGCGCGACAACGTCGGCCTGAAGCTCATTCGGCTCAATGTACGCTCCCTCCTGAGAGGCGAACTCCAACTCGACAACCAGCGGGGAGCCCGAGTGCGAATCACCTTCCAGCCCATGCCCCTGACCCGGACTCCCATTCGCAGGAGTGAGACGTGACGCCCATCCCCAAGGCTCTACGGATTCTCGTCGTCGAGGATGATGCGCTGGTCAGCCAGTCCATTCAGAACCAGCTCCTTCGACTGGGCTACGAACTCGCAGGGGCCGCATACGATGGCGAGGAAGCCCTCGCCATGACGCGACAGTTCCGCCCAGACGCGATCCTGATGGATATGCGGATGCCGGATCCAGAAACCGGCACAGAAGACCCCCAGGCCGGCCTGAAGGCGACTCAGGAAATCCTCCAGCGCTGCCCCACCGCCATCATCCTGCTCACGGCCTTCGAGAGCCCGGAACTGCTGCAGCAGGCCACCCAGGCCGGAGTGAGCTCCTACCTCCTCAAGCCCGTCAAGGACAACGACCTGGATCGGGCCATCCACGTCGCCGTGGCGCGCTATGCCGACCTGCTGGCCCAGGCTCGGCTCAATGGCGAGCTTCTCGCGGTAAACCAGGACCTCAAGCGCAGCGAGGCGCAGTTCCGCGCTCTGAGCGATTCCGCCCCCATGGGTATCTTCAAGGTCGATGGTCAGGGCGTGGTCACGTACCTGAGTCCCCACTGGGGCAACATCCTGGGGTGCACACCGGCCGAGCTCCAACGGGAGAACCTCGTCCGTCACTTTGGGGAGGAGGACCGAGAACGCTTCCTGATGCACCTGAGGCAGGGCCTCGCTACGCGGGAGCCCTGGATGGACACCTTCCAGATCCAGAACAGTCGAGGCGATACCCGCTGGGTCCACTGTCACTGCGCCCCCATCACCGATGGCTCGGATCGAGTCTCCGGCGCCGTGGGCGTGGCAGACGACATCACCGAGCGGCGCCGAACCAGGGAAGTCCGGGAACAGGCCCAGCGCCGAGAAGCGCTGGCTGTGTTGGCGGGTGGCATCGCCCATGACTTCAACAATCTCCTGACCGCCGTGCAGGGCAACCTCGAACTGGCGCTCTACCACAGCCCCCTGGACAGTCCCCTGTCTCGCTACCTGGAGGGCATCCAGGATGCCATTCACAGGGCCAGCGAGCTCTCCCGACAGATGCTGGCGTTCTCGGGTCACCAGACCTATAACGTGGAATCCCTGGACCTCAACCGCATCGTGTCAAACCTGGAGCCCGCCCTGGCGGGCCTCCTTTCCGACGAGACCCATGTGGAGTTCCGGCTTCACGAAGGCCTTCCTCCCGTGCGCGGGGATGTCCTCCAGTTCCAGCAGGTGGTCCACAGCCTTGTCATGAATGCCGCGGAGGCACTGACCGAAGCCGGAGGGCGAATTCGAATCGCCACGCGACTTGAAGTGCTTGACCGCGACTGGCTGGAACAAGAGTTCCCCACCCAGGCACCCAAACCAGGCCTGTTCGTCGCCCTCTCTGTGGAAGACAGCGGATGTGGCATGGATGCCGAGACGCTCCAGCGAATCTTCGATCCCTTCTTCTCCACGAAATTCATGGGCCGCGGCCTGGGCCTTCCGGCGACGCACGGCATCCTCCAGGCCCACGGTGCCCTGCTGCACGTCGTGAGCACTCTCGGTGAAGGTTCGATCTTCACGGTCTACTTTCCGGCGGAACCCACCGCCGAGCCCGAGGTTCCCAAGCGCCTCCAGGCTGCCCCTGCTCCAAAACCACCGAGCCGCTCGGGCGGTAGGATCCTGTTGGTGGACGATGAGGATGCACTTCGGGAGTCCATCGCGGAATTCCTGCAGATCCTTGGCTTCGAAGTGGTGGAGGCCCGGGATGGCATCGAGGCAGTCACCTCATTCACCGGCGCCTCTCCTGCCTTCGATCTCGTGATCATGGATCTGACCATGCCCCGAATGAACGGCCACGAGGCCTTCCGGGCCATCCACGGCCAGGACCCGGGCGTGAAGGTCATCCTCTCCAGTGGCTACGCCGAGCACGAGGCCACTCGGCACTTCATCGGCGAAGGGCTCGCGGCCTTCCTCCAGAAACCTTATGCCCTCAAGGACCTGGAACGGCTGATTGGTCAGGTTCTGGGATGAGGATGCCCCGGACCGCCTGGAGGAGTTCGCGCACGCGATAGGGCTTCGCCAGGAAACCAGCCACCTGCTGTCCCACGGAACCCGCGAGCACTTCCTGTTCGTGATATCCGCTGCACAGCACCACCCGTACACCGGGCCGGATCCGGATCAGATCCGCCAGGGCCTCGCGGCCGTCCTTCCGTGGCATGGCAACATCCAGGAGCACCAGCGCCACTTCCGTGGCACGCTCTTGGAACACCTCCACAGCCTCAACGCCATCTCGAGCCTGGATGACTGCGTAACCACGTCCTTCCAGAGCCTCCACTGCGGACTGGCGAAGGATCGGATCGTCATCCACCACCAGAATCAGCGGGGTGAGGGCGGGGAGAGGCTGCGATCCGTCCTCCGCAAGCGGAATCCGTGCGTTGCTGGCGGGAAAGACCACGCGCACACTCGTGCCATCGTTGGGACGACTCGCAAGGCTAATGCCCGCCCGATGCTGGCGGAGAATGTCCCGAGTCGCTGTCAGCCCGAGTCCGCGACCCGTTGCCCGAGTCGTGAAGAAGGGCTCGAAAGCCCGCGCGAGAGCCTCGGCATCCATCCCGCGCCCCGTGTCTCTGACGTCGAGGGTGACGTAGAGGCCAGGCTCCAGGCCTTGGCCTGGAAAGTCCCTGGTGATGCGGCGTTCGTCCAAGCGGGTGGTTCCCGTCGCCACCAGGAGGGTGCTCTCGGGGCATCCGTCTAGCGCCTCGGCGGCATTGGAAGCCAGGGCCAACAGCACCTGCCGGAAGGGACCCTCCGCACCATCCACGGCCGGAAGCGGGGTCTGGAGATCCAGAACCAATCGGGCTCCCACCGGCAGGATGGCCTCCAGGAGCGGTGCCATGGCGTCCACCAGCGCATCCAGGGCCAGCAGGCGGGACTCCTGCTCGGTGGTCGCGTGATAGGCCCGGATCTGGTCCACCAACGCCGTGGTTTTGGCCAGCAGCTCTTCCATGTCCCGAACCAAAGGCAGCGCATCACCCTCACAGAGGGGCTTCAGTGCAGCGAGGCGCTCCGTCAGTTGCTCCGAGAGGCCCGCGAAATCCTGAGAGAGACCACCCGCCAGTACGCCCAGGCTCTCGAGGTGCTGGGTCTGCCTGAGGGCGTGTGAGGCCTGGTGCTGCTCCGTCACATCCTGGGTGGAACCCGAGATGAGGGCCGTCGGCAGGCCACGCTGCAGGGTCGCCTTCATGCGGGTCACCACCCAGCGAATGCGTCCTTCGGCGGTCAAGAGCCGGTGTTCGAGGGGCGGCACCCCAAGGCCCATCCGCACACGCTGGAGGGCACCTTCGAGCCGCTCCCGGTCCTCCGGATGGATTTGGTCCAACAGGAAGGAGGTCCCCGCGTGGTCCGGGAGGGACTCAACTCCCATCAATTCGAGCCATTCATGACTGCATTCTACAAGCAGGCCGTCCACACCAAGCACCCAGGTGCCCTGGCGGGCCAGCTTCTGGGCTTCCATCAGCGCAGCATTCAGTCGGACGATACGTGCATCCGATTCCGTAAGAGGAGCCTTCTCGGCAAAGTGGTGACTCATGACAAGACCAGCATATCGTCAAGTGAGTAGAGAACCTACCCGATGACAACCGGGCGTTCCTCCCCTTCGAACTGGAGTCGCACGAGCTTCGCGTAGAGGCCACCCTGCTGAACCAGTTGCGCGTGGGTGCCCCGTTCGGCGATACGCCCCTGGTCCATCACCCAGATCTCATCCGCGTCCCGGATCGTGGACAGTCGATGTGCCACGGTGAACGTGGTCAGGCGATGGCTGACCCGCTCGATCACCCGCTGGATACGCGCCTCGGTCTCGGCGTCGATGTTGGCCGTGGCCTCGTCCAACACCAGGATGGCGGGATCGCCATAGAGCATCCGGGCAAAGGCCAACAGCTGTCGCTCCCCCGCAGACAGCTTCTGCCCACGCTCACCAACGGTCGTCGCCAACCCCTCCGGGAGCCTTCCCACCAGGGCATCCAGCTGACTCTGCTCCAGGACTGACGCCAGCCGGACCTCATCCTTGGACCGCCCCAGCAAGATGTTGTCTTCCAGCGTGCCGCTGAAGATGAAGACATCCTGCAGCACGAGCCCGAAGGTGGCGCGCACGGACACCAGATCGAGGTTCCGGAGGTCCTGACCATCGAGGGTGATCCGTCCTTCGCTGACATCGTAGAACCGCATGAGCAGGTTGATGAGTGTGCTCTTCCCGGCACCGGTGTGGCCCACCACGGCGATGCGGCGCCCCTTCGGAATCACTCCTTCGATGTGGTCGAGAATGCGGCGTCCCCCGACTTCATAGGAAAATGAGACACCCTCGAAGCGCAAGCTGTGCTCGAAGGAGGCTCGCGGCCCATCCACGGCCTTGGGAATCTCGTCGGCGTCATCGAGCAGTTTGAAGATGCGCTCACTGCTGGCCATGGCGGTCTGCATGACGTTGTAGCGCTCCGCCAGTTCACGAATGGGTCGGAAGAAGCGGCTGGACTGCTGGATGAAGGCGAGCAGGAGGCCGAAGGTGAGCGCCCCCGCCTCGATCCGGATGCCCGCGTAGTAGATCAGGGCCGCCAGCGTGCCGGCTGTGATGAACTCGACCACGGGAAAGAACACGGCATACGCGAAGATCGTGCGGAGAAACGCCTGCAGGTAGGCCTGATTCAGCCCGCCGAAAAGACTGCGGCTGCGCGGTTCCTGGGCGTTGACCTGCACGAGGGACATCCCCGAGAGCTGCTCCTGGAGAAAGGCCTGGATCGCTGCGTACCGTCCCTGGGTTTCCCTGAAGGCATCCCCGGCCTTCCGCCGGAAGACTTCTGTCGCCACGAGCAGGAAAGGCAGGATGCCCACCGCCACGAGTGCCATCCCCGGATGCTTGAGGAACATCCAGATGACGATGGCGAGCAGCGCCAGCGCATCCCCCACAATCGCCACAAACCCCGAAGAGAACATCTCATTGAGGTTCTGGACATCCGTTGTCACACGGGTCATGAGCCGTCCCACCGGATTGTGGTGGAAGAAATGCGTCGACCGCCGCATGAGGTGGCTGAAGAGTTCCATGCGCAGATCGAGCATGGCCATCTGCCCGACCCAGGCGAGCAGCGCGAAGCGCACCAGATGTAACAGCAGCCCAACCACCAGGAAGCCCATGAAGGCCGCCACAAGGGGCCCAGCTCCCGAGAGGGTGCCCTTGGAGAGGTGATGGTCGATGAGCCGCAGCGTGAATTCGCTGGGGAGCACCTCCAGCAGGGCGCCTGCCGCCATCAGCACCAGTAGCAGCAGCAGCTGGAGTCCGTAGGGCCGCAGGTAGCGCAGCAGACGGAACAGGAGCACATGCCGCATGGGCCCGGAATCAATCTGGTCGCTCTGAAAGAAGGTGCCGTTGGCGTTGGCCATGCACCCAGTCTATCGGACACGCCGCCGCCCGGGCGGCTCCCGCTTGCCAAGGCTCAGATCACGGGAACCTGCTCGGAGCTCAGGGCTTCTGAAGGCGGAGAGCCTGACCCGCCTGGATCCGGTCATTCTTCAGCTTGTTCCACTTGCGCAGGTCCTTGAGGTCCACACCGTAGCGACTGGCGATGGAGAAGAGCGTCTCGCCGCGCTTCACCTTGTGGGTCTGAGGACGGCGGCTGGGAGCCTCCGCCACAGGACGTGTGGAAACGGGTGCAGCGGGCGGCTCGGCCTTGGGAAGCACCGGCGTCGCCTCACCCTTCTGGGGTGCTTCGACCGCCACGGGGGCAGAAACCCGAACCTCAGTGGTGGGCTGACCGGGGATCGCCGGAAGTCCCGGAAGGGGACGATCCGCCAACACGGGCTGGCGCGTCTCGATGGGCCGGATATCCCGCTCATCCACGGGACCGGAGGGCGGCGGCGGCACCTTAATAGCGACTCCCGCCCTGAACTTCGCCTTGCCGAGATCGTTGAAGGCAAGCAGGTCTTCCGGTGAGACCTTGAAGCGTGCCGCCACCTTGGCCAGGGTGTCGCCCTTGCGGATCGTATAGGACTTGAAATCAAGACGTTCGCGGCTCGGAATCCTCGCCAGGGCGCGCATCATCGACAGCGACTGTCCAGGGGGGACTCGGAGGGTGTAGGTGCCTGGAGGCGTGCTGCCGCGCAGGAGTTCTGGGTTGAGTTCACGCAACGTATCCAGATCCGTCCCGGCATATCGCGCCAGCACCTGGAGGCTGGTCATCCGCTCGACTTCGACCGTCTCGAACACCAAGGGATCCATCTGCGTGACCTGGAGGCCGTATTTCTCAGGGCTCCTTCCGATGAGCACCGCGGCACACATGCCCGGGATGTAGTTCTTGGTCTCGGTGCGCAGGTAGCGGGATCGGGCCAGATCCCAGAAATTCTTGGTCCCAAGGGCCGCCACCGCACGGTCGATGGTCAGCGGACCGGCGTTGTAGCCGCCCAGTGCCAGATACCAGTCGCCGCGAGTATCGTAGAGCCGCTTGAGATAGCGCGCCGCAGCCCGTGTCGATTTGATGGGATCCCGACGCTCATCCACCCAAGCCGTATTGTCGAGGCCGTAGATGCGGCCGCTGGAGCGGATGAACTGCCACATGCCGACGGCGGCCGCCTTGCTCTTGGCGTGATTGGTGAACCCGGATTCGATGAGGGCGAGGTAGGCCAGATCCATGGGCACCCCTTCCTCGGCGAAGACCTGGCGGATCATCGGCATGTAGCGTGTGGCCCGGGAGAGGGCCCCCTGCAGCCAGCCGCGCTTGCTCACGGTGTAGTTGTGGACAAGGGTCGCGACCTTGTCGTTCAGATCGATGGGGAAATCGTAGGAGATACCTTCTTCCGCGGCTCGGACCCGTGCCAGTTCGGCCCGCAGGTCCTCGCCCGTGAGGGCGACCATCTCTTCTTTCACTTTGAGGCTCTCGCCCTCCGCGGGGAGCTCCTCGATCTCGCTTTCGACAGCCTTGAGGCGGGTCATCAAGACGACGACATCTGGCCGCTTGAGTATGGCCTCAGACCAGTCGGCCACCAGCGTCAGGGCTTCCTCGACGCGTTCAGCAGCGGAATCCACATCGTCGGCTTCCAGCGCCTTCTCAGCCGCTTCGACGAAGGCACGAAGACGCGCCACCTGCGGATCGGCCGATGCCGGAATCGCAGGTGGCGTCGACTTCAGCGGCGCGGTGGGTGGAGCCTGGGCGGCGCCGAGGCAGCCAAGGGCTGCCAGGGCCAGGAGGATCCTGCCGAACCGCGCCGGGAACCCCACTCAGTGC
>CAYQAS010000012.1:0-56967 GCA_964415525.1 uncultured Solibacteraceae bacterium | reverse complement strand
GGCTGCCAGGGCCAGGAGGATCCTGCCGAACCGCGCCGGGAACCCCACTCAGTGCGCCTCGCTGGCGACATGCGCCTCGTAGGCGGCAGCGTCGAGCAGCTCGGCGTTCAGGTCGCCGGTGAGCTTGATCTTCACCATCCAGCCCTTGGCGTAGGCATCCTCGTTCACGAACTCAGGGTTGGCCTCGAGGTCGCCGTTGATCTCCACCACTTCGCCGGCGGTGGGCATGTAGCACTCGGAGACGGTCTTCACGGATTCCACCGTGCCGAACTCGTCGCCGGCGGCGAAGGTGGCGCCCACTTCGGGCAACTGCACGAAGACCACGTCACCGAGGGCTTCGGAGGCGTAGGCAGTGATGCCGATGACGGCGGTGCCGTCGGCGAGGGGCTTCAGGAATTCGTGGTTCTTGGTGTACTTGCAGTCGGCGGGATACATGGAGCCTCCAGGATTAGAAGGGTGGCGTGGGAAGGGGCGTGTGCAAAGCCTTATCGTCAGGGTCCTACATGAAGGTCTTCAGGGCCTTGCGCGCGGTGCGGTCGGGCCGGACGTCGGTCTCGATTCGGACCGGGATCGAACGCTTGCCGTCCGTGATCTCCACGGCGGTGCCGGGCTCGAGGCGGGACGCGACCTTGATGAAGCCGCAGCAGAGGCCCTTGATGGCGAGCCCCTCGGGCTTTTCCGGTGACGCGACGCTGTAGATCCGGCCCTCGAACCGCCCGATGGCCATATCGGTGGTGCAGGTCAGGACCGTTCCGATCTCCTGCCCGTCCAGCACGACCTTGGCGTTGTGGGCGTCCACTTTCCGGAGATCGTGCCCGACGAAGGTCAGGGTGTAGGCAGCACTGTCGGCCTTGTCGAGCGCCTCCGAACCGAGGAAGACCTTCGTGAATCCCTTCCCGCCAGCGGCGAAGGGAAGCGCGAAGGGCCAGGGGTTGCGGATGAAGGTCCAGTGTCCGATGTCCTGGTGTGAAAGGGGAAGCACGGCGCCGGTGCGAAGCGAATCGCGAGATGCGAGGCCGCAGGGCGTCAGGCCGAACGCTTCGCCGGCCGCCATGATGGCCTCCCAGACCTTCACGGTGTGGGCCCTCTCCACGAACAGCTCGAAGCCCACCTCGCCGGTGTATCCGGAGCGCGACAGGAGCACGGGGGTACCGTCGAGGAGCTGCACCTGGGCTGCCAGAGGGGAAGCGGGATCGAAGTGGCCCTTGAAGGAGAAGTAGGGGAGCTTGTCGAACACCGCTTCGGGGTTCTTCAGGATCTTCGCCATCGTCTTGATGGAGGCCGGGCCCTGGATATCGATCTTGCCCAAATTGTCGGTCAGGTCGACGATCGTCACTTCACGGCCCTTGGCCTGCTCGGCCAGGTGCCGGGCGATGGGACCGCCCATGCTGGCGTTGACCACAACCATGTACTCCTCGTCCTGGACCTTGTAGACGAGGCTGTCGTCGATGGCGTTGCCCTCGACATCGAGGAACACACCGTAGACGCACTTGCCGTCGGTGAGAGGTGCGTTGTCCTTGCCCACGCAGCCGTCCAGGTTGCGGGAGAAGCACCACTGGAGCAGTTCGTAGGCGCCCTTGCCGAAGACACGAAGGACGGCCATGTGGCTCGTATCGAAGAGGCCGGCTTGGTTGATGACCGCCATGTGTTCGTTGCGGGCGCTGCCGTACCAGACCGGCATGAGGTAGTCGCCGAACTCGACGATGTTGCCACCGTGCGCCTTGTGCCAATCGAACAGCGGGGTCTTCTTGAGTTCACTCATGGGCGGCTCCTGCGAAGAAAGAACCCCCCAATTCTAGACGAGGGCCGGCATTGCTCGAGGGGGCTTTGACAATGCGAAAGACTGGTTATCGACTTGGCTCCATCAACGGTGGTGAATCGCCGAATAAGCCAACAACTTGAGAGACACAAAACGCCAGGAAACGAGCCCCTTCACTGCGGGCTGCGATGGCGCCAGGGCAGGAGGCCGGAAAGCTCCCATTCCGCGGTCCATCCCCGTCCGGGCTCCTCCCGGCAGGACAGGTCCACCGCAAGGGGCAGCACCCGAAGGCCAGCGCAGGCGGCGCGATCCAGCTCGGAGGCGTAGGCGGGGTCGATCTCCCGAGCCGCGTCGAAGGCCTCCACGTCGGAGCGATGGACGAAGAAGGCGAGGACGGCAAGGTGGCCCTCTAGCAGCACACCCTGGAGCTCGCGTAGATGCTTGGTTCCGCGCACCGTCACGGCGTCAGGGAAGGCGCAGAGATTCCCGATCCGAAGGGTGGCGTTCTTCACCTCGATGAAGACCTGACGGCCCCCAGCGTCTGAGGCAAGAACGTCGATGCGGCTGTTCTCCAAGCCGTACCGCACCTCGGTGCGCACATCGTGGAGCCCCCGGAGCCCCGGCAGAAGATCCCGGCGCGCAGCTTCCGCCACCACCTTGTTGGGGATGCCGGTATCGATGCCCACCCAAGCCTCCCCTCGTCGGCACGCGATCCATGTGTGGCCGAGCTTCCGTTTGGGATCCTCACTGGGCCGCAGGAGCACTGTGTCCCCGGGTTCCCAGCAGGAGGCCATGGTTCCGGTATTCGCGCAGTGCGCCGTGACAACGGTGCCATCCGCGAGTTCAACGTCGGCCAGGAAACGCTTGTAGCGCTGGAGAATGCGCCCTTCGATCAGACCCGACAGCCGGAAGAGCCCATCGTCGCTCACGCCCGGTCCCACTGCTCCAAAATCCGGGAGATGGCGCTGCCCACATCCGAAGCCACCAGATCCGCCAGCGCGGGATCCATCTTGCGGCCGTAACCCGTGAGCACGAGTCCCACCCGGCAACCCGCGGCCCGACCGGCCTCCAGGTCGATGTCCTTGTCGCCCACCATCCAGCTGCGCTGGAGGTCCAGTCCGTACTCCTCCGCAGCGCGCTGAAGCATGCCTGGATTCGGCTTCCGGTCCGGATGGTCGGGATGGTGGTATTCGTCCAGGCCCCGTGGGCTGTGGGGAGCGACATAGGTCGCATCGAGATGGGCACCGAAGGCGGAGAGCAGTTCGTCCAGCCGCTCGCTGACGGCCTTGAACTCCTCCCAACCGAAGCGGCCCTGGCCGATGCCACTCTGGTTCGTCACCACAATGACGGGGATACCGAGGCGGTTCAGCTCCGCCACGGCCTCACCCGCGCCGGGCACCAACGCGACATCCTCCACGCGGTGGAGGTAGTCCACCTCCACGTTCAATGTGCCGTCCCGATCGAGGAACAAAGCGGGTTTCAAGGGGCTGAGTGCGTGCTCCATCCCCCCATTGTGCCAGCTCAGGCGTCCTCGCCCAGGTACCAGGGATGTGCGCGGTAGTCGGAAAGGAACTGATCGAAGGCCACTCGGAGCACGATCATGAGTGGTACGGCGAATACCAGCCCGAGAATCCCGAAGAGAAAGCCGAAGGAGAGGAGCGCCAGCAGCACTTCCAGTGGGTGCAGGCGCGTCGCCCGCCCCACCCATACCGGCGTGAAATAGAGGGCCTCGGCTTTCTGAACCAGCGTGAACACACCCGCCAGTGCCGCCACCTTGCCCCATCCCGCTCCGGCAAGGGCCACGAGCCCGATCGCGGGCACCATGGCGACCACATAGGGTGAATAGGGAACGAAATTCGCGACTCCGGCGAGAACGCCCAGAAGCCAAGCATGGGGCACCCCAAAGGAGGTGAACACCACGCCCTGCAACAGGGACATGACCGCCGCCACTGAGAGTTGCCCTCGAATGTAGCCGCCGACGCGCTCATGCACTGCACCCGCGAAGGCCCGAACCCGTGCCCGATACCTTTCGGGAATCAGCCCCTCGGCATCCTCGAGCAGCTTCGGCCCTTCGAGTAGGAGGTAGTAGAGGATGACCGGAACCAGCAGGAGCGCGATCAGGTTCAGAAAGACACCGAGGATGCCCGCGCCCGCGTTTTGAATGCCGCGAATCAGGTGCTCGGGGCTCACGCTTTCGAATGCGCCGGCAAGCCGCGCCTTGAGATCGGGATGCGCCGCAAGCCATGGCCCGAAGCGGCTTTCGGCCACCCATCGCCATTCCGGAATCGAGCGGACGAACCGGACCACCTGCTCCCACGCCAGGGGAAGCAGGAAGGCCCCCAGGACGCCAACCGTTCCCAAAGAGCAGACAAGCACGATCGCCACCGCCCATGCCCGCTGAACCTTCAGCGAAAGCCATGCGACAAGCGGCGCGAGCAGATAGGCCAACACCGTCGCGACGAAGAAGGGCAGCAGCGCCCGACGTACGAGGTAGAAGGTCACGAGGAATCCGACGCCCGCCAAGGCAAAGAGCCATGGAACCCGGTTGCCGCTCATGCAGCGGAGCCTTGCCGGGCCGCCCGGAAGAAATACTGGAGTCCGCTCGCCAGCACCAGCGCCGCAGTGAGGTAGTAGGCCACCAGGGAAACCGGATCAAACCAGCCCCTCGCGGGCAGGAGGTTGAAGAGCAGTCCCAGGGAGATCGCCACCAATTCCAATGCGGTCGTGCACTTCCCGAGCAGCGTCGGCATGAACCGTTCCGGTTCAAAATGGGTCGAAGAGATCAAAGCAAAAAGCGCAATCACAACGTCCCGAGTCACCGCGAGAATGGCCACCCAGGCGGGGATTCGCGCCACGTTCAGCCCAGGCGCGAAGGCCAGCAGCAGAAAGGCGGCGGTCATCAGAAGCTTGTCCGCGGCGGGATCAAGCACCGCTCCGAGGTCGCTGCGCTGGTTGAACCTGCGCGCAATGAACCCGTCAAGCATGTCCGTCATGCCCGCCAAAACAAAAAGCGCGAAGGCCTCCGGCATGTGGCCGTACCAGAACGCAATGGCGAAGAAGGGCACCGCCAGGATGCGCAGGAGGGTCAACAGGTTGGGGAGGGTCAGAAACATGGGCGATGACATTGGCATTTCCTGCATTCTAGTCTGCTTCCAATCACTTGTGACTTTGGTTCCGCCACATCCCGACCGCACCCTTTCAGGAAGTCGCTAGACTTGTCATCGAGGAGTTGAGATCATGTCTCACACCGATGCCCTGCGATTGAGCGATCTGAACCCCGGCGATGTGGCGACCGTACTGGAAGTCCAGGCATCTGGCCCCATCCGCCGCCGCCTGCTCGAGATGGGTTTTGTTCGTGGTGCCGAACTGCGGGTCGAGAAACTGGCGCCCATGGGCGATCCCATGGCGCTCGTGATCAAGGGCTACCGACTCTCCGTTCGCCGCGAAGAGGGTGCCTGCATCCTCGTGACACCGGTGGCCTAGATGCCGACCCTTGCCCTCGCGGGAAATCCGAACTGCGGTAAGACCACCATCTTCAACATGCTCACGGGAAGTCGGCACCATGTTGGCAACTGGGCCGGCGTCACCGTGGAGCGGCGCAGCGGCACGCTGGACCTGGACGATATCCCCATCGAGGTGGTGGATCTCCCAGGCACCTACAGCCTGGCCGCCCAATCCGAGGATGAACGGATCGCATCGTCCTTCCTGGTGGATCCCTCCGTTGACATCATCCTCAACATCCTGGATGCCTCGAACCTGGAGCGGAATCTGTTCCTGACCTCCCAGATCATCGAGCTTCAGAAGCCCGTCATCTACGTCCTCAACATGATGGACGACGCCGAGAAGGCGGGCATGCGCATCGACCTTGAGGCCCTCCAGGCGCTGCTCGGAGGCCCGGTGGTAGCCACCATTGGCAACCGCACCGAAGGCCTGGATGCCCTCAAGTCCGCCATTGCGAACCTGCTTGCCGAGACCACGACGCCTCCCCCCCGGTTCCTCCAAGTCCCATACGGCAGCGATATCGAGCGTGAGCTGGAAGGCCTGGTCACGGAGATCCGGCGAGATGAGGATCTCGCAGCCCAACAGCCTCCACGTCGCCTCGCGGTTCAGTTGCTGGAGGGCGCCGTCCCCGCTCTGGAGGCCGTTTCTCGTTCCCACGCCCGGCAAGCCATCAATAGCCGCCTGGAGGGCAGCCTCGCCTTCCTGGAGCCCCATCTCGGCGCGGATGTCCCAACCCTGGTGGCGGAACGCCGCTACGGTTTCGCCCATGGGCTCGTCCGCGAGGTCCTGGTGCAGGGTGATGCCCTGAAACAGGACGCCTCCGCCCGCCTGGACACCATCCTCACCCACCGCTGGCTGGGGATTCCGGTCTTCATCCTCATCATGATCCTGGTCTACAGCGTGACATTCATCCTGGGCAAGTTCCCCCAGGACTGGATTGCCGCCCTCTTCGATCAGCTCCGAAACTGGGCCGGCAGTGTACTTCCCGCCGGCGAACTCACCAGCCTCGTCGTGGATGGGATCATCCCCGGTGTAGGCGCCGTGGTGGTCTTCGTGCCCATCATCATGCTGCTCATGGGCTGCATCGCCTTCCTGGAGGACACAGGCTACATGGCCCGTGCCGCCTTCATCATGGACCGCCTGATGCACCTGATGGGCCTGCACGGAAAGAGCTTCATCCCGCTCATCATGGGCACCGGCTGCAACGTGCCTGCGGTGCAGGCAACGCGCACCATCGAGACCCGGGCCGACCGCTTCATCACGATCCTCGTGAGCCCGCTAGTGTCCTGCTCCGCGCGCCTTCAGGTCTACATCCTCCTGGCGGGCACCTTCTTCCCGCCGGTGCAGGCGGCCTTCGTCATCATCGGCCTGCACTTCCTCGGGTTCCTCCTGGCCATGGCGGTCGGGAAGCTGCTCCGGCTCACGTTCTTTCGGCACGAAAACGCACCCTTCGTCATGGAACTGCCGCCCTACCGGATGCCGGTCCTCAAGAGCACCCTGATCCACATGTGGGAGAAGGGTTCCGTGTTCCTCAGCCGCGCCGGAACGACCATTCTCGCAGGCGCCACGCTGATCTGGTTCGTGAGCCACTATCCGGGCCTGGCCAACCACGAGCTACGCGATGCGTTGCAGCAGCGCCGCCAGGCCATCGAACAACTCGACCTCCCGCCAGCTGACAAAGCAGCCCGCCTCCAGGCCGTTGAACTCGAGCACCAGAGCCAGATCGTGAATGGCAGTCTCGCCGCCCAATTCGGCCAGAAGCTGCAGCCCATGCTTGCGCCCATCCTGGACCCCGAGCGCCATCGTCCCGAGGCATGGAAAGATGGGGTGGCGCTGACGGCGGGATTTGTGGCGAAAGAGATCGTGGTGAGCACCCTCGCGGTGGTCCATCAGGCTCCCGAGAGTGAGGGAGCCACTCCTCTCCAGTCCGCCCTGCGCAATCGGTCGGGGCTCACGCCGCTCACTGCGCTGGCCTTTATGATCTTCATCCTGATCTACACGCCCTGCATCGGAACCCTGAGCATGATCTACAAGGAGACGCGAAGCCTCCTCTGGACGGGCTTCTCCGTGGCCTATGGCTTCGGGCTCGCCTGGATCGTCAGCTGGGCCGTCGTGCAGCTGGGTCGAGCCCTCGGAGGTGCCGTGTGAGCATTCAACTGTGGCTGGTCACGATTCTTGCCCTCGCCGCCGCCAGCTATCTCATTCGCACGGTCCTGAACGCCTGTCGGAAGACCGGATGCGCGGGATGCGGCAACCACGCCTGCCCCGCCCGGAAGCAGACCGCCCCGGTCAGCGTTCGCCGTCCCGGATCTCCCGGGTGTCGATGAGCGTCTGGATCATCTTGGCGAGCTCATCCTCGCTGAGGATTCCTCGCCGCTGAAGCAGCCGGACCAATCCCATGATCAAGGTCCGCGTCTGGAAATGATCCAGCTTCGGGACACGTGGTCCGGCGCTCGCCCGGTCATGGATCACCTGAGAGGGCTCAAGGGCAGGCGCCCCCTTGGAAATGAAGTCGAATGGATCCGGGATCTCGCCACCCAGGAAGGCCGACGCAGGCTCTCCGGGTTTCGGAGTACTGCCATCAAAGAAGGGGTCCTTCGGGAAGTCCCGCACATGCATCGGACCGGTCTGGGTCAGGGGATTCCGCTCGACCACATGCACCCCGATGTCGATTGGCACGGGAAGGCCTTCGGGGAACGCCGTGGCGATGTGGATCGCCCCTGTATCCCCTGATCGCATGGGCGGAGCTTCCAGTTTCCCGTAGTTCTCAGCGATCGCAGTCTTGAGGGCAGAGTGTGTCGCCACCACGGGTTCAATATTCATGCCTGAGGCAAACCGGGCGCTGTCGATGGCATTGAGATCCGAAGGATCCGCCATGGCCAACACCAGGGACTTGGGCTCCTTGATCGCGACAGGAAGGATGCTCAACTGCTCAGCGAGGCGCTTGGGAATGCGCTCCAGGACGGCGTGAGGCACTTCCACGTGCCGGAGATCCATCCGTGGCACTCCCGTCTGCTGGGAGAGGAAGTCCATCAGCACGTCCTCGCTGATGAAACCGAGGGACACGAGGTTGCTGCCCATGCGTCCGCCGGTGATGCGCTGATAGCGGAGCGCCTCCTGAAGCTGGGTCGCAGTCAGGAGTTGAGCCTCGACAAGGATTTCTCCCAGTTTTTTCGGTTCGGGATGCATTGGTCACGCACCTTTCGAGGTCTATGATTGCGGAGAAGTCTAACTCCAAAATTCGTAATGCGGGAGGCACCCAGATGGACCAATACGCCGAGGCGTTGATTCGGGCCACGATTCACGATCTGGCCAACTGCCTCAGCGGCGCCCAGGGCATCCTCGACCTCAGCGACCCTGCCCAACCACTCTCCCCGCTGGAACGTGGTCGCCTGGAAAGCGTGCTTTCGGATGGGATGACCATCCTCGGACGCTCCCGCCATCTGACGCTTGGAACGCTTCCAGAGCCCGGTTCCGAATCCGGCGCGGAATGGCGGGCCCATCTGCAGCACCTGTTGACCCCGCTCACGGCCATATTCCGCTGCACGTTCGAGCTTGTGTATGAGGGCGATCCTGCATTGGATCGCTGGCCAGGCGACCTCCTCCGGGACTACACCCACGCCATCACCCGCGTGCTCCTCCCTTATGTGCAAGGCGGCAGGCTCCAGTTGCGATTCAAGGCCGATGCCCTCGGTTGGCAGATCGCCTGGAATCCTGTGTCAACCCTGGCGGAGAGCCTCGATCCACAGGCCGTGCGCTCCCGGGACGTGACTTCCCGCTGGGCGCTCCAGCTCGCCGAGTCCCTGGGCGCCCAGCTCACCTTTGCCGACCGCACGGCCACGGCCAAGATCCCCAGGATCTGAGACGGGGCTTGGATGGTGCAGGCTCCGCATCCTAAGGTGAGATGTTGGAGATCTGTAAATGTTCGGTAACCTGCGCGCCTCGACCCCCCTTCTCTTCTGCCTCGCGGCGGGTCTTTCCGCCCAGACAACGGCGTCATTGCAGTTGACCCTGCTAGATGAGGCCCGCCGTGCCCGCCCACAGCAGGAGGCCCGCATCGAATCCCTGGAACATGCCTGGTCCCGCTCGGTGCGCACCGACCTGAACGGCCGCGTCACCGTGTTCGGCCTCCTGCCGGGACGCTACCGGATCCAGGGACGCGACGTAATCCTCAAGGCCGATGAGCGGGCCGTGCTGACCATCGTGGGCTCTCCGGCCTCCGCAGTCGTTCAGGTGGAAGCGTCACCGCTTCGCACCGAACGCAGCTCCGTGGCGGTGCAGACGACGTTGACGGCCCTCGATCTCGTCCGTCTGCCCGGCGCCCCCCACCGCTACGTGGAGCAGGCCGCCCTCGTCCCCGGCCTCAGCCCGAGCGGCAAGCCCGAGCCGGTGGTCCTGGGTTCCATGCTGGATGCCAACGCCTTCCTGGTGGATGGCATGATGACGAACCTCAGCTCCACCGGCCGGTTCGGGATGAACCTCTCCAGCGAGATCCTGGAGAGCCAGACGGTCACCACCGGCGGGC
The DNA here is from genome assembly GCA_964415525.1 of uncultured Solibacteraceae bacterium. Classification (GTDB taxonomy): domain Bacteria; phylum Acidobacteriota; class Holophagae; order Holophagales; family Holophagaceae; genus CAZPUI01. The sequence continues at coordinate 47,182 of CAYQAS010000012.1, read as the reverse complement.
ACAAGGCCGAGATCGGATTCGCCTCGGGCGGTGTCTTCAGCATGGTCACCAAGAGCGGCACCAACACCTTCCAGGGTGCCCTCTTCGGCAGCCGCATCAACCGCAGCCTCAACAGTCGGCCCGAGGCTGGCAAAGCCAATTTCCCCGAGGAGCGCCCCACCGACGGCAGTGAATGGGGGTTCTCCCTCGGTGGCCCGCTTATCCAGGACCGGCTCTTCTTCTTCGCCGCCTTCAACCGCCAGATGCTGAGCCTGGACTGGGAGAACGTCACCCCGCTGGGCGGTGCTCCGCGGACCCGCAGCCAGGTGGAGGATCGCGTTTACCGGTTCACCAAATTGACCTGGCTTCCCACGCCGGACCAGCGTCTCGAACTGTCCTGGTTTGGCGATCCCGTCACCCAGCACCGCTTCGATACCGCCGGGGACAGCGCGCTCAAGGATGAGCAGATGGCCATGCGCACCCGCGGTGGCAATAGCTTCCTACTGAAGCACAACGTCACCCTGGGTGCCGCCTTGGCCCTGGAAAACACGCTGGGCCTGCACCGCACGGATTTCCACTGGTCCCCCATGTCCCCGGAGGCCGGGCCGTTCCGCAGTCAGCTGGATGCCCCGGGCAAGGAAACCTTCGGCGCCTATTCGGAAGAACGTCTGGAAAAGATCCGCAACCTGAACCTCCGTAGCGAACTCTCCATCTCAGCCGGGGAACACCAGATCAAGACCGGCTTCCAGGGGCTGCAGGCTCGGTTCACCTCCGCCTTCCGCCGTCCCAGCTTGGGCCTGGGCTTCGTCGATCGCGCCTCCGGCGGCAAGGGGCCGGCGGCGGGCGACATCACCGCCATCCGCACGGGTCTGACCGCGTACTGGGGTTCCAGCTTCAACTATGCCGCGGGCGACAGCCTGGTCACCCCTAGCCCCGTGTCCGGCCAGCTGGTGGGGGGCCGCACGAGCTTTCTCTACCAGCGCACACTCTCGGACACGGCTGAATACGGTTCGCCGCTGATCCAGCGCACCCTCGGCCTCTTTGCCCAGGACGACTGGCAGGCCGCCAAGGGGCTGACGTTCAACCTTGGCCTGCGGGTGGATCGTGTCTCCCTCGATGGCGAGACAGGGCAGCAGCTTTACAGCCAGACGCTGATCAGCCCGCGATTCGGTCTCTCCTGGGATCCGAGGGATGACGGCCGCAACCGCCTGTTCGCCTACTACGGCCAGATCTACAGCCCCATCACCGCCGGCAACCTCACCAGCGCCGGCGCCACGACCGGCGGCCCCGCCCAGCAGACTCAGGTGTGGATTCCCAGCCTCCAGGATTGGCGCACGTACAAGCGCAGCGGCACCCAGGGCGTGAGGAACATCGCGCTTGGGGACTTGAATGCACCCCGCACCGACCTTGTCCAGGCCGGTTTCGAGCGGCTTCAGCGGATTCCAGGTCTCGGGGAATGGATATTAGAGGCGGTGTTCACACGCAAGACCATGAAGGACCTTGTCGACACCTATGACCCCGCCTGGGGCTACCTGCCCGAATTGAACGCTGCAGCCAACGCCAGTGCGGGCAAGAAGATCATCGCCAACCTGCCGGGGTTGGAGCGCACGTTCAACGGCTACGACCTCACCCTGCACCGGCGCTTTGAGGGGGGTCACCGATTCCAGATGAGCTGGAGCCACGGTGATCTCCGGGGCAACAGCGAAGTCGGTGCGGTCGCCTCCGCCACCGGCAAGAACACGACCTTCGCGCAGATCCCCAGCCTGCGGGAGGACTACCGTCTGCCCCAGTACAGTGGCCCGCTGAACGAGTCGGTAAAGCATGCATTGAAGGCCTTCGGCAGCGCCCAGCTGACTTCACACTTGGAGTTGTCGGGCTTCTATACGCGACGCAATGGCCTGCGCTACAGCCCGCTGCTGGTGGTGTCCGGCTCCAACGTCCTGGCGCCCGGCTCCAACCGCGGCGAATGCGAGCTGCCCTGGGTGAGCAGCCTGGACCTGAGCCTCGCAGGAACCTGGATATTCGGCCGCCTCAGCTACCGTGCGTCCCTGGACGTATTCAACGCGCTGAACAGCCAGCCCATGACCGCCATCAGCAACGTCGGAGGTGCCTTCACTCCCGGCAATGTGCAGCAGCCCCGCGGTTATCAGGGCAGCCTGCGCATCTCGTTCTAGTCAGACCATGGACGCCACCAGGTGCGATGCCCTCTTCGTCGGCCTGGAGGCGCTCGTGGCGCGCTACGCCAGCCAGCGGGCTCTGGAGATGGATCCCATCGCCATCCCGCACGGATACACGGCACCCATGGACCGGGAAGTGGCCGCCTGGGTCGCCGCCCATCTGGCCTACGGCCGCGTGGCCCCCATGCTCTCCGCCATCCGGAGGGCCCTTGAACCGCTTGGCGCGACGCCCGCGCGCTGGCTGCGAGAGCGGTCCGAGTCGGAGGGCCGGGAGGCGATTCAGGAGGCACTGAAGGGCTGGGTGTGGCGTTTCCACACCGCCTCCGATCTCGTCGAATGGCTGCTCGCATGGAGGATGCTGGATGCGGAGACCGACCATGCGGGCGTTGAACCCCATCTCGCAGGCGGTCCCCTGGATGACCAGCTGTCCAGACTCGTCCAACGTCTGCGACGGGATCTGCCGGACACCGCCGGTCTGTGGTTCACCCTGCCCGATCCCGCCAGCGGGTCTGCTTGCAAGCGTTGGCGCATGCACTTGCGGTGGATGGTCCGGACCGAGTGGCCGGATCTGGGTCTCTGGACCCGGCTGGACCCCGCCGAACTGATCATTCCGCTGGACACCCATGTGGCGCGGTTCGGTATCCAGTTCGGCCTTACGAATCGTAAAACAATGGACGGAAAGATGGCCAAGGACATCACCCATTCGCTCCGTTCCCTTCACCCAAGTGATCCTTTGCGGTACGACTTCGCCCTGGCGCATTTAGGGATCCTCGGAGACTGTCCAGCGAACGCATCCACACAAATCTGTGACACTTGCCCAATGGAAGATGTGTGCTTGCGCACGCAGAAACAGACGCGTTCTTTGCGATAATCGGCGTGAGCCCTGGCCTGGGCGGGTGCCTCACAATGCGAAAGGAGTTCGCCATGCTCGTTCTCTGTCTGAATGCGGGATCGTCGTCCCTCAAGTTCAATGTCATCGACATGTCCACCGAGGAATCCCTCGCGGACGGCATTGCCGAGCGCATCGGGATCAGCGAGGGCTTCATCCGCTGGGTGATCCAGGGCGAGAAGGGCCGCATGGAGATCGAGATGAAGGACCACAAGGTGGCCCTCACCGCGATCCTCGAGCAGCTCCATAAGACCGTCCTCACCGGCGGTCGCGAAGTGGACGCCGTCGGCCACCGCGTCGCCCACGGCGGTCCGAACTTCAAGGGCTCCGCCCTCGTCACCCCTGAGATCCTGCACGAGATCGAAGAGCTGGCCTTCTACGCCCCCCTGCACAACCCCGCGAACGCCATGGGCATCAAGACCGCCCAGGAGATGTTCCCCGGCAAGCCCCAGGTGGCAGTGTTCGACACCGCCTTCCACCAGAGCATGCCGGACTACGCCTACACCTACGGCCTGCCCTACGACCTCTGCCAGGAGCTGGGCATTCGCCGCTACGGATTCCACGGCACCAGCCACAACTTCGTCGCCCAGCGCACCGCCAACCTGCTCGGCAAGAAGGTCGAGGACCTCAAGATCATCACCTGCCACCTCGGCAACGGCAGCTCCATCTGCGCCGTGGACCGCGGCCAGAGCGTCGACACCTCCATGGGCCTCACCCCCCTGGAAGGCGTGATCATGGGCACCCGCTGCGGCAATGTGGACGCCGGCGCCCTCATCACCGTCATGGAGAAGAAGAACCTCGACGTGAAGGGGCTCAACAACCTGCTGAACAAGCAGTCCGGCCTGCTCGGCATCTCCGGCCTCTCCAGCGACTGCCGCGAGAGCGAGGACACCTACGCGACCCGCGACCGCAGCCGCCTGACCCTGGATGTGCTCAGCTACGGCGTCCTGAAGTATGTCGGTGGCTACGCTGCCGCCATGAGCGGAGTGGATGCCATCACGTTCACCGCCGGCATTGGCGAGAACGGCCCTCTCATCCGTGAGTGGGTGTGCAAGCGCCTCGAATTCATGGGCGTGAAGATCGACACCGTCGCCAACAACACCCGCAGCAAGAACGAGCGCCTGATTTCCACGCCGGATTCCCGCGTGGCCGTGTGCGTGATCCCCACCAACGAAGAGTTGATGATCGCCCGCGACACCCTGGCCCTCGCCAAGAGCAACTAACTCCGCTGAAATCACGGAAGCCCCGCCTCGCGCGGGGCTTCCTCGTTTCAGGACCACCGGCGAATGTCGCGTCCGACGCATTCCGGCGTTCACCGGTGCCCACCCTGCCCTCGCCGAATGGGCCGTCCCTGCCCATAAACGCAGCCCATCATCAGCCCGTAAGGCACGACGTTGACAATCGAGCGTCATGACAGGAGGGCATCCATGAAGAAGCGCTGGTGGATCGGTGGGGTGGTGGGTGTTGCCCTTCTCGGAACCCTGATCGCGGCCAAGGCCTCGAACGGCCAGAAGCCTAAGAATGCCTCGGACACGCCCTTCCGGCTCGGCGAGACGCAAGTGGAGGATCTCCAGGTCAGCGTCCGCGAAGTGGGCACCGTGGATCCCTACGTCAAGGTGGACGTGAAGTCCACCGTCAGCGGCAAGATCGTCGGTCTGCGCATCCGCGAAGGTGCCGAGGTCAAGGCGGGGGACGTGCTGGCGGAAGTCGAGCCGGACGTGAACCAGGCCCAGAGTCTCTCCAACGTGAAGGGCGGCCTCAGCCAGGCCAAGGTCAGCTACCTGAATGCCGAGAAGGATTTCACACAGCAGCAGGCCCTCTTCCAGGCGGGTCTCATCAGCGAATCCGCCTTCCGCGGCGCCAAGACCACCCGCGACCTAGCGAATGAGACTTACAAGAGCGCGGAGTTGGCATACCAGATCGTTGAGTCCCGGGGCATTCCCATCAGCGGCAATGCCACCACCCAGATCGCCCGCGTCACCGCCCCCATGAATGGCGTCGCGATCAAGAAGGGCGTGGAACTCGGCGACACCATCACCAGCGGCGTCTCCAGCTTCAACAGCGGCACGGTCGTATTCACCGTGGCCGACCTCAAGAGCCTGATCATCCGCGTGAACCTCAACGAGGTCGACATCGCCAAGGTCAAGGTGGGACAGGCCGTGCGCATCGGCCTCGACGCCTTCCCGCAGCGGACGTTCACCGGCAAGGTGCGCTTCGTGAGCCCCGCCGCCAAGGTGCTGGAGAAGATCAAGGTCTTCGAAGTGGAAGTGACGATGGATGAGCTGTCCGAGGTCTTCCGCACCGGCATGAGCGCCAACGTGGAGATCCTCGGCGACCGCCGCGAAAAGGCCCTCTCCGTGCCCCTGGAGGCCCTGCAGCGCCGCGATGGCCAAGTGGTCGTCTACCGGATGAAGAAGGATCTTTCGCCTGAGGCCATGGCCAAGGCCAAGGAATCCCTGAACGGCCGCAGCAAGTTCGTGTGGCTGAGCGAGAACTGGAAGACCTACTTCGACATCATCCCCGTTAAGGCGGGCATCGCCACCTTGGAGCGCGTCGAGATCCTCGGCGGCCTCACCAAGGGCGATCGCGTCTGCTTGGAAGATCCCACCCGCAAGAAGGTCGAGAAGGATGAGGACCTGTAGCAGGGATCAGGATCCAGGGGCGAGCGACTCCAGAAGACGTCGGCAGGACGCCTTCGACGCCGCCCCTGGCCTTTCTTCCCGACTTCCAGACCCTTCGCACACGGAGTGAGTGATGTCTTACGTGATTGAAACCACCGGCCTGACCAAGGTGTTCGGCGCCAACGGCACGGCGGTGCACGCGCTGCGGGGCATCGACATGAAAGTGGAGCAGGGCGAGTTCCTGGCGCTCATCGGGCCTTCTGGCTCCGGCAAGTCCACCCTCATGGCCATCATCGGTTGCCTTGATCGTCCCTCGGACGGGCGCTACAGCCTGGACGGCCGCGAAGTGCAGGGCCTTTCCGGCGCGGAGTTGGCGCACATCCGCAACACGCGCATCGGATTCATCTTCCAGCAGTACAACCTGCTGCCCAAGGCTTCCGTCTTGCGCAACATCGAGCTGCCCATGCTCTATGCCGGCGTCGGTCGCAGGGAGCGCCGGATGCGTGCCCTCGAGCTGCTCGACAAGGTGGGCATCCCCGACAAGGCTCATGTGCTTCCGGGGCAGCTGAGCGGTGGCCAGCGTCAACGCGTGGCCGTAGCCCGCGCCCTGGCCAACAATCCCGCCGTGCTGCTGGCGGACGAACCCACGGGTGCCCTTGATTCCAAGACCGGCGCGGAAGTTCTCGACCTCTTCCGCGACCTGAACAAGCAGGGCAACACCGTGATCCTGGTGACCCACGACCCCACCATTGCCGCCCAGGCAGAGCGCCGGGTGGTGCTCAAAGACGGCCTCATCACCGCCGCCGACAATCTGGAGCACTGACATGGCCCGGCGCGCGTTTTTCAGCGGGGCCTTCCGAGAGCGGATCTTCGGCTGCTGGGTGGAGATCCGGGAGAACCTCGGCCGCTCCACCCTCCAGACCCTGGGCGTCATCCTGGGCGTGGCGGCGGTCATGGGCGGCTTTTCCATCACCGATAGCCAACGAAAGCGCTCCAGCGAACTGTTCGTGAAGATGGGCGGCCTGGACAAGCTCAACGTCCAGCCCGCAGGCGTCGTGAAGGAAGGCAATCCCAGCGCCCTTCAGCGGGCCAATTTGGGCCTGCGCCTGCAGGATGCAGATGAAGGCACCGCCATCGACGCCAAGACCATCCAGGGCGTGAGCACGCTGAAATTCGCCCGAGCCCGGGTGCGCAGTTCCCAAGCGGACCAGGAGCGGCAGATCACCGGCGCGGGCACGGACTCCGCACTCATCGACGGCTTCACCCTGGACCAGGGAAGGCTCCTGGCCAACGAAGACCTCGCCTCCGCCGCACCAGTGGCCATCCTGGGCTCGGAAGCCGCAGCCACCTTCTTCCCCGGCGGCAACGCCTTGGGCGAAGTGCTCACCATCGGAAAGACCCCCGTGAAGGTCGTCGGCGTGCTGCGCGAGCGGGTCTTCCGCTTCCGCGAAGGCGACCGGAACATCTTCCGTCGCATGAACCGGTCCATCGCCGTGCCCGCCACTTTCGTGCAGGAACGGCTCCAGGGCGACCAGTATCAGCGCCTCGACCGCATGGTCTTCCGCATCCCCGACCTGAACGTAATGAAGCGGTTCTCCGACAGCCTGAGCGTCGTGCTGAAGGACAACCACCGTCAGCAGGAAGACTTCCGCCTCGACGACGTGGCCCGCCGCATCAAGCGCCAGCAGAGCCAGGGCGACGCCTACAACGCCATCTTCATGCTCTCCGGCATCCTCGCCCTCGTGGGCGGCGGCTTAGTGAACGTCAACATCCAGCTCTCCAGCCTCAAGGAGCGGGTACGGGAAGTCGGCGTCAAGATGGCCATCGGCGCCTCCGGCCGGGAGGTCTTCAAGGAGTTCATGACTGAGGCCCTGATCCTCACCGCCCTGGGCGCCGCCGTCGGCCTCGGCCTCGGCATGGCCTTCAGCTGGGTCATCTGCAAGAGCCTCGCCGTGCCCCTCTACGTCCAGCCCACCAGTTTCATCGCCGCGTTCCTCCTGGCCGGCGTCACCGGCTTCCTGTTCGCCCTCTACCCCGCCTGGAAAGCCAGCCGCCAGAGCCCGATGGAGGCGCTGCGCTATGAGTAGCCACGCGAAGAAATCCGGTTCCCAAGTCCCTAACGTCATTCCCACGAGCCTGCGCCATGACTGAATCCACGCTTCGTCTCCGCGCCCCCGGCCCATCCCTGCTGGACGAGGAAGCTCAGGCGCCGCCCGCCGCACCCTTCCGCCCCGGCCGCACGCTGATCCAGAACCTGGCCCTGGCCTGGGAAGTGATCCTCACGGGCCTCACGGAGTTGTGGAGCCACAAGATGCGCTCCCTGCTCACCCTGACCCTCCTCATGCTCGGCGTCTTCGCCCTGGTGGTGATGACCTCCGTGCTGGACGGCGTCACGGACAAGCTCCAGGCCGGCTTCTCGGGCATGGCCTGGGACGGCACCGTGATGCTGAGCCCGAAGACCGCAGAGACCACGGAGGAGTCCAAGCGCTTCGCCATGAGCCCCGGGCTGCGCATGGAGGATCTCTCCCGCATCGCCGCGCCCCACCCCAAGGTCGTCGCCTTCATCCCCAAGGCCCGCCGCACCGTGCAAGTGCGCACGCCGGGCGGCATGGAACGGGCCTTCGTGAGCGGCACGACCTCGGACTATTTCCCGGTGATGAACCGCCAGATCGGCTCGGGACGCGCGTTGACGGAGGACGACTCCAAGCGCCGCAGCGCCGTGGCGGTGGTGGGCGCCACCCTCGCCACCCGCCTCTCCGGCGGCAGCGATCCCCTCGGCAAGGATGTCGTCCTGGACGGCCAGTCCTACCGCATCGTGGGCGTCCACGCCTCCCGCGGGATCATGAACGACGACGACTACTGCGACGCCAACGGCTTCACGATTCCCCTGGAGAGCTACATGGACCGGATGGACCCGGCCCACCGCCTCGACAAGGTCACCGCGAAGCTCGTGCGCCCCGAGGACATGCAGGAGGTCTCCTCCGCCTTACTGGCCCGCGCCAAACAGGCCCACCACGGCATCGAGGACATCGAGATCACCGACATGGAGCAGGAGCTCGCCAAGGCCCACAAGCAGTTCGACACCATCCTGGGTGGCTGGCAGGTGGTGCTCTTCAGCCTCGCGGGCACGGTGCTCCTCGTCGGCGGTGTGGGGGTTCTCAGCGTGATGCTCATCAGCTTCAGCGACCGCCGCTTTGAGATCGGCCTGCGCAAGAGCCTGGGCGCCACCGACGGCCAGATCTTCGTGCAGTTCATCCTGGAGGCCTGCGTCCTGGCGGCCCTGGGCGCCCTCGCCGGCACCGCCGCGGGCACCATCCTCTGCCGCGCCCTTTCGCCGATCTTCCCCTACGGCCTGCCCATCAACACCCTGGGCCTCGCCATCGCATGGATCGTCGCCCTCACCCTGAGCGTCGTCTTCGGGCTCTATCCCGCCTTCCGGGCCAAGCAGTTGAGCCCGATGGAGGCCATGCGTTAAAGCCTCAACCCTGCGGCGGCTCCGAGGCCACGGGCCGCCGTAGGCTGTACCAGGTGATGACGCCCAGGATGATGGAACCGCCGATCAGGGCCGGGCCTGCGGGTCGCTCCCCTACACCAAGGAATACCCACAGCGGGTTGAACACCGCCTCCACCATGCTGGTGAGCCCCGCTTCGGTCGCGGTGATGCGACGGATGCCAGTGGCGAAGAGCAGGTAGGCGAGTCCCAGCTGGAAGGCACCCAGGTAGGCCAGAATTCCGCCGGGTACGAGCGCGGGAAGCCCGCCCTTGATCATCCAGGGCAGGAAGACCAGGAAGACCAACACATTGCCGAGCACGATGACGCCGCCGGGGTGTTCGTTCGGGCGCACCAGGCTGCGGTGTCGCAGCAGCAGAGAGAAGATTGCCAAGGCGACACCACTGGAGAGGGCCAGCAGATTGCCGAGCAGATCTCCCACCTGCAGGTGTCCCACGAAGAAGAGACCCATGCCCGCCACGCAGGCCCCCACGGCGAAGACCTCGCGACGGCCAAGGTGCGTCTTCAGGAGCCAGGGCTCCAGCAGCAGGATGAAGATGGGCGCCGTGAACTGCAGGAAGATGGCGTTGGCGGCGGTGGTGAGCTTGGTGGCCACCACGAAGCCCCCTAGGACGAAGGCGTAGCAGACCGCCCCCGCCACCGCCGATGGATCGAGGCGCAGGTTCAAGCGAATGCCGAAGACCTTGGCCAGCAGCGGCATGGCCAGGGCCGCCACCAGGGAGCGCCAGCCCAGGATCTGAAAGGGCGAAAGGGGCAGCAGCTTGATGAAAAGCCCGCTGGTACTCCAGAAGAGTCCAGCAAGCAGCACGAGCAGCAGGCCGCGACGATGGGAGGCAGAATCCGACAGCACCATGCCTCTACGGTGACAGATGGCGGGAGGCAGGGGCTCGGGTGGGGTATCCTGAAGTTCGATCTTGGAGCGTGCGCCCTGTTGCGCCACCACCTGACAGGTTCCGGGTTCGAAATGCAAGCCGACTGCCCAACCCGGAGTATCCGTGATCAATGCCCTGCCTTTTCATAGTGGCCTGCCCATCCTTCAAGGCTGGTGGGCCCCGGGCACCCTGGACCTCAGCGGAGCCTTTCACCGCGCAGGTGGCTGGGCCCTGACCCGCTCGGAGGCCTTCCCTGACCCGGAGGACCTCAAGGCCCGCCTTCAGGCCCGCATCGAGAGTTGGAAGGGCGACGGCCACTTGGCGCTCGACCTCCGCGGCCTCCGTGCGGGAGCTGAACAGGTGCTGGCCGCGGCACGTGAGGCGGGTGTAGCCTTCGTACTCCACACCCAGGATCTGGACGTCTCTGCCCTGCACAACTGCCTGATTCCGCGGGTGGCGGTCGTCACCACCGTGGAGGAGGCCCGTGCCGCCCACGCCGGGGGCGCTTCGGCCCTGTTGACCCAGGCCGATGCCGTGGAAGGCATGACGTCCCTGGGGCTGCCCATGATCGCCAGCGTGGAAACCGCGGATGAGATCCGCCGGGCCCTGGATGCGGGCGCCACCGCTCTTCAGCCGCGGAATCCCGGCCTGCTTACGGAACCCGCTCTACGCGATTTCTCCGCCCGCCTGATGGATGGCCTGGATGCGACGGCGCAGGACAATTTGCTGCATGGCGACAATCCCCTGCCCCGCCTGCGCATCCGCAATCTGGACCTGACCTACCCCATCATCCAGGGGGGCATGGGCGTCGGAGTCTCCTGGGACCGCCTCGCAGGAAGTGTTGCCAGCAACGGCTGCGTCGGTCTCATTTCCGCCATCGGCACGGGCTACCATTCCAGCGCACCGGCCGTGCAGGGGGGACGGCGCCCGATGGGTGCCGAGAACATGAACCCCCCCGAAGTGCTCGCGGGCATCGTGCGCGAAGCCCGCCGCAAAGCCAATGGCCACGGTGCCGTGGGTGTGAACATCCTCTGCGCCATCGAGGGCTACGAAGCCGCCGTGAAGGCCTCCGTGGCCGGCGGCGCCCAGCTCATCATTTCCGGCGCCGGCCTGCCCATGGGACTCCCGGGCATGGTGGGTGATGCGGATGTGGCCCTGGTGCCCATCGTGTCCTCCGCCCGCGCCCTCGCCGTAATCTGCCGCCAGTGGTCCCGCAAGTTCGGCCGCCTGCCGGATGCCGTGGTGCTGGAAGGCCCCGAGAGTGGCGGCCACCAGGGCGTTGCCGCGGAGGAGTGCGGCCTGCCCGAGCACCGCCTGGAGGCCCTGCTGCCCGCCGTCCTCGCCGAGCGCGACCGCTGGGGCACCTTCCCCGTCATCGTCGCGGGCGGCGTCTGGGATCGAGCCGACATCGACCGATTCCTCGCCATGGGCGCCTCCGGCGTGCAGATGGCCACCCGTTTCATCGGCACTTTCGAGTGCGATGCCCATCCGAACTTCAAAGAGACGATCCTCAAGGCCGACGCCGAGGACATCGTACTGATGAAGTCCCCCGTGGGCATGCCCGCCCGTGGCGTGCGCACCGCCCTGCAGCGGCGCATCGAAGCGGGCACCGCCCCCACCATCGCCTGCCTCAGCCAGTGCCTGCTCCCCTGTGAGCGCGGTCGCGGCGCTCGGGAAGCCGGCTACTGCATCGCGGACCGCCTGGCGGATGCCTGGCATGGCAAGGAGGAGAGTGGCCTCTTCTTCTGCGGCTCCAACGGCTCACGACTGAAAGAGATGCTGAGTGTCCACGACCTGCTGGAAGAGCTCACCCAGGATCCAGGCCTGTCGCGGAACCACGAAAACTGAGGAAGAACTTAAACCACGAATGAACGCAAATGCGCCCATGGGGCGCTCGCGAAGGAAGGGAAAGGCGAGAGTTGCGAACTCCCGCCCTTTCCATTCGCGCTCATTGGCGCCATTCGCGGTTCCAGCCTTTCAGCGGTTCGCTTCTTCCAGCGCGGTCTGGGCTTCTTCCCACTCGGTCATGGCGTAGGCGAGGTCGGATTCGAGCTGTTTCTGAGCGTTCATCTGATCGTTGAACGCCTTCCAGTCGCTGGGATCCATGGTGGCCAGCTTCTCGGATAGCTCGGCCAACTTCTGCTCTAGTTCGCCGACCTTGGTCTCGGCCTCGGCGACCTTCCGCTCCCAGCGCTTGACGTTCTTCTGCTTCTCACGGTCGATGGCCACGGGCTTGGCGGATGCAGCGAGCGCGGCCTCCTTGGGCCTCTCCGGCTTCTTCTCGGCCCCCTTCTTCTTGGGCTCGGGTTCAAGGTCCGTTTCGTCCTCCGACCCCAGGTCCAGATCCACCCAGGCCTGGTGCTCCTCGTAGCTGCCCTCGCGGTATTCCGCCTGGCCCTCGTGCACCCGCAGGAGTGCATCGGAAACGCGGCTCAGCAGGTAGCGGTCGTGGGTCACGAGCACCACTGCGCCCTCGAAACCGAGGATCGCGTCCTCCATGGCTTCCATGCTGGCGATGTCCATGTGGTTGGTGGGCTCGTCCAGCATCAATAGGTTGCACCCCTGGCGGATGAGGGTACCGATGGAGAGCCGCGCGCGTTCACCGCCGCTGAGCACCGAGACGGACTTCTCCCAGTCGGGCTCGAAGAACTGGAACTTGGCCAGAAAGCCATAGATGTCCTGCTTCGTCGCCAACGCACCGCTCGCGCCCTGAATCTGTTGGAAGACGGTATTCCGTGGGTCGAGGTTGGCGTGGTGCTGGTCAAAGTAGCCCAGCTTGACCTGGGAGCCCCGGCGACACTGCCCCGAGAGGAACTCGATCTGGCCGGCGATGGCGCGCAGCATGGTGGTCTTGCCGGTGCCGTTGAAGCCCACGATGGCCAGCTTCTGGCCGCGGCGCACCTGCATGTGCTCGATGGGATTGAAGAGCGGCACCCCGTCCCAACCCACCGTCACATTATCCAGCACCAGGGCCACATCGCCGCTGCGCTGGGTCTCCGAGAAGCGGAACTTCACACGGCGGCGCTCCCGCAGCGGCTTGGACATGCGATCCAGCTTCGCGAGGTGCGTACGGCGGCCCTGGGCCATCTTGGTGTTCTGTCCCGCGATGTTGCGCCGGATGTACTCTTCCTGCTTCTTGATGTATTGCTGCTGCTGCTCGAAGTGCTTTTCCGCGATCTCGAGTTCTTGTTCCTTCTTCTCCATGAATTCGGTGTAGTTGCCCTCGTACACCCGGCTGCGGCCCGCCTCGATCTCGAGGATCGAGGTGCCCACCTTGTCCAGGAAGTACCGATCGTGGCTGATGACCGCCACGGTCGCCTTGGTGCCATTCACGAACTCCTCGAGCCAGCGCAAACTCGGTAGATCGAGATGGTTCGTGGGCTCGTCCAGCAGCAGCAGATCCTCGCCCTGGAGGATGGCCTTCGCCAGCATCACGCGGCTTTTCTGACCGCCGGAGAGTTCGTGGACGTTCTTCTCGAGGTCGTCCTTGGTGAAGCCGAGGTTGAAGAGAATGCCTTCGGCCCGGGCGCGGATGGTAAAACCGTCCATGCGCTCGAAGGCCTCCTGAACCTTCTGGTAGCGCTCCATGACGGCATCCAAGTCGATATCGGCCTCGCCCATCTTGTGTTCGAGGTCGCGCATCTCGTGCTGGAGCCTCTCGACGTCCCCGAAGGCCGCAAGGGTCTCCTCCAGGATGTTGCCGTCGATCTCCGGCTCCAGATCCTGGGCGTAGTGGCCCATGCGGATGCCCCGCTCCTTGGTGGGCCGCACCGCCGTGCCGCCATCCAGTTCCAGTTGGCCGAGCAACACTTTGAACAGCGTGGACTTCCCGGCGCCGTTGCGCCCGATGACCCCCCACACCTCGTCAGGCTCCAGCGCCCAGGTGACATCCTTCAGGACTTCCTGGGGACCGAAGCGAAGATGGGCGTGATTCAGGGAAGCAAGCATCGAGGAAGGCACCCAAAGAGCCGCGAACGCGGATTGATCAGATTACCGCGAGAGGGCTCGGATCGCGGGGACACCACCGAGGCCATTGCGGAAAGGCTTGGAGCAGGGTCCGTTTCTGATACCGCCTGAGACTTTCCAGCTCGCTTCAGCGAGAAGGCAGCTCCGCAGCTACGCGCCCGACTTCCGCCAGGATCGCCTCCCGCGCGGCATCGGTACCGCTTGAAGCTGTGAGATAGGCCACGATGAATATGCCGGGCCGGTTAGGCGGCAGATACACGCCGATATCGTTGGTGGTCCCACGTAGGCCTCCACCCGTCCTGTGCTGAAGTCTCCACCCGACAGGGAGCCCCGCCTTCAGACGAAGGGCGCCGGTGCTGCACTCGGCGAGCCAGGCCCCCAGCTGTCGACGGCTCGCCTCCCCCAAGGCCGCACCCGTCAGCAGGTTCTGAAGCGTCTTTCGCATCGCCCTGGGCGTCGAGGTGTCTCGAGGATCCCCCGGGCGGGCTTCGTTGATATCTGGCTCCAGGCGGTCCAACCGGAAATCCGCATCTCCGATTCGACGCGCGAATGCGGTGAGGGCGCCCGGCCCCCCGATCAGTCGCAGCAGCAGGTTCGCGGCGGCGTTGTCGCTCACGCTGAGCATGGCTGCACAGAGTTCACCGACAGTAGCCGTTCCCTGTCCGACCTTGCCTGCACAAAAGGGTGAATGCACCACCAGATCCCCGGATGTGAAGGCCACATGCTGCTCGAGCGCGACCCGCCCAGTCTGCACATCTGCCAACACCGCCGCCGCTAGCACGAGCTTGAAGGTGCTGCACATGGGGAAACGCTCGGAGGCCCGATGCTCCAGCGTCCGTCCCGTGGCGGTGTCCAGAATGGAAACACCCAACCGACCGCCACTCTGCTTTTCGAGCGAAGCCAAGCGGATCGCCATCGCTCCATCGGGAGCCAGGACTGCGGAGAGGGCGAGGCAGGCCGAAAGAATCATGAATCGAACTTATCCCAGTTTGGAGCGACGCACTCGCGCAGATGCGCGAGGTCGCCCTTCCTGACCAACTGGCGGCAGATAACGAAAAACGCCGCCTTTCGGCGGCGTCTTTGGTGGAGCTAAGCGGGATCGAACCGCTGACCTCTTGCATGCCATGCAAGCGCTCTCCCAGCTGAGCTATAGCCCCCAGGGGAAACATTAGTTTGCCACGGCTCCGAAGCCTCTGCAAGCAAAAATTCCAGCGCTGACGCTACTGTGGGTGCAGGAGTCCCCCATGCGTTTGCCCCTTTTCCAGATCGATGCCTTTGCCCGCAAGGCTTTTCACGGGAATCCCGCCGCCGTCATGCCTCTGGAGGATTGGTTGCCTGATGACCTCCTTCAATCCATCGCCCGAGAGAACAACCTCAGCGAAACAGCGTTCTTCGTGCCAGAAGGCGACGCCTTCCGCATCCGCTGGTTCACGCCCGTCACGGAAGTGGATCTCTGCGGCCACGCCACCCTCGCCAGCGCGTGGGTGATCCTCAACGAACTCTTTCCCGAATGGGACGGCGTGCGCTTCGTTTCCCAGAGTGGCCCACTCTCCGTCCGCCGGGAGGGCGAGTTCTATCTTCTGGACTTCCCCAGTCGACCTCCCGTGCGAACGGAGATCCCATCAGGGCTCGCGGAAGCCCTGGGTGTCACGGTCCTGGAAGCTTGGCAGTCCCGAGATCTCGTGGCGGTGCTGGAGGATGAAGCCAGCGTGCGAAACCTGAAGCCAGACTTTACGGCACTGGCGAAGCTGGATGCCTTCGCCGTGGTCGTGACGGCCGCAGGAGAAACTTGTGACTTCGTCAGTCGGTTCTTCGTGCCCAAGGAGGGCATCCCCGAGGATCCCGTCACCGGCAGCGCCCACAGCACCCTCATCCCATTCTGGGCGGAACGCCTCGGGAGGGATCGGTTGCTCGCCCGGCAGTTATCCGCCCGGGGTGGCGAACTGCTGTGCGGGCTCGTGGGTGACCGCGTGGCCATCGGCGGCACCGCAGTCAAGGTGCTTGAGGGGGAATTCATCCTCGCGGAGGGCTGATACCTCACCGCTGTATCTGCGCGTCCAGCCGCTCATTCCCTCCCGATGCCCAGCCAGCGGCGGTTTTCCGATGCCGAGCCGTTGTATCAGAAGTCTGCGGGCCCGGGCGCCACCCGCACAAGCATCCGAAGGGATGCCTACGCCCGCTGGGTCCACTCAGGAGGCCACAACATCCCACCACCGGTCACGGTGGAGAGATGTGAGGAGGACGCCGAGAATAAAAAACATCACGGCAGACTTGAAGACTCGAGGGGCCGCCGGATCAAGTCCAACAACGCCTGGCAAAGGATCCGATATCCCCCATCATCCTGTGCGCCTGGCCTTAGCGGTTGTTTCCGCGATTAAGGAGTGTCTGACTTTTGGGCGCCCCCATGGGGCCCATTCCGCGCCCAGAGGGACTGCTAACCGTTCCCCACATGCCTTCCCATCGAAGGCTTTCCGGCATCGTGCCGTTGTACCAGACGGAGGCAGGCTCAGCGATGAACTTGCCAGGCTCGGCATACATGAACTGGGAGAGGATCTGAACACTCTCCCGACTTGCATATCCCCACTGAAAGGACCGCTGGAGCTCGGCGTTCACACGGGGCATCACATGAAGAAGGTAGTGGTCCAGCGAACGCTCGTAGCGATCCACCACCTCCACGGTGGCTCCGGGGACGCCCTTCAGGCGCTTTGGAGGAAGTCCATTTCGGCTGACCGCCATCGACGCGGTCGGATCGAATTCAGGTATTGAAACCACCAATACGGGGCGCCAGATCTGGGATTTCCAGTCCGGTGGCCCGAGGACCATCGGACCTTGAGCCTGGAGCGCTGTGGCGCAAAGAAATAACGGGAGAAGAAGGCTCGTGTGTCTCATGGCAACTCAAGGATCGCGTCAAGCGCCGCAAGCGCAACCCCTTTGACGTTGACGGAGCGCGGATCTTCGCTAAACTGACAGTTCCCATGGGGCTGTAGCTCAGCTGGGAGAGCGCTGCAATCGCACTGCAGAGGTCGTCAGTTCGATCCTGATCAGCTCCACCAAAACCCCCTAGAGAAATCTAGGGGGTTCTTGTTTTTTATGGGCCTGGCTTCGAAATTCTGAAGTGCCATCCGCAAGAAATCGGCAAATGGTGTTCTGGGACTTGGGCAAATCGGCACGGACCGACCCAGACCCGGAATCGTGCGAGAGCCCTCCATGAAGCGGGCTTTCACAAATTTCGGTTCTCCAAACAGAATCGGCGCCACCTCTTTCGGTGGGCGCCGATTCCTATGCATGTCGTCTCGCCAGAGTCCCTTGGGCCCCAACGCACCTGGATGATCTTGACTGCAAGAGTCGTCCGAGGCTCCACCGCACGATTGCTTTACGCCAGAGGCTGACCGCTTCCGCTGCTGCGAAAAACCATCTCATCTCGAGCGCAGGGGCTTAGCCGTATCCAGTGAACGGACGAACCAAGTTTATCCCCGGATCCCCCAAACCGATCCATTCAAGAGGCATGGATCTCCCAACACCGGCCTTGCCCCCTTTGAACCTCGCATAGCAGACCTGCCCCACCCTGCAGCCCGAACAAGGCCCTTTTCCTGGAGCCCTTTATGTCACGCCATTCCGTCTTCGTCGTCCTCGGTGTCGTCCCCGCCACACTCACGTCGGGCGCTCCCGTCCTCCAGGCCCAGGATGTGAAGGTCTCTGCCATCGTCGACCTCTGGTACACCCAGACCCTCGACAACAACCTCCGACTCAACACGGCCGCCGGTAAGTATTTCCAGCTCAATGGCGCATTCTTGGAGAACGGTTTTACGGTCCGCCGCTCCGAGCTCTACCTGAACGGCAAAATCTCAGACGAGCTGAGCTACGCGGTGATGTTCGACCCCAACATCACCACCAGCACCACCAACCCCACGATCCTCCAGGATGCCGCCATCACCTGGAAACTCAACTCCGCCTTTTCGGTGAAGGTCGGCCAGTTCAAGCCCGTCCAGACCTTCGAAGGCAGCCTCGTCGGCAGTGGCGAACTGCTCTTCTGGGACCGCTCCCAGCTCGCCCGTCATTTCGGCGACAAGCGGGATCGCGGCGCGCTGGCAACGTATGCCTGGGGAGAGACTGCGGGACTCTCCGGAAAGGTGAACTTGGGCCTTTTCAACGGATCTGGCGATAAGGATGGCGGCAAAGCCAACGATGCCAATGCCCAGAAGGACATGGTGACCCGCTTCGAATTCGCCTACGGCAAGACTCAGAAGTTTGGCTTCTACACCCGCAACGGAAGCACGGATGCCTCGGACAAGGGCGGGCTCGTTGCTCTGGCCTTTGCCGGTGCGGGCGCCCCGACTGCAGCCGCGGTGCTGGACGCCAAGGACAAGATCAACAATCTCGGTGCCTACTACAGTTTTGAAAACGCCACATGGATCGCCCAAGGCGAATTCATCTCGGGCCAGCTGGGCCGCCGCTTCGCCTCCGTGGGCACCGCCACTGGCGCCGCCCTGCGCCAGCACCTGGACCAGAAGTTCTTCGGCTACGTGGTCTCCGGCGGCTACAAGACCGGGCGCCACGCCTTCCTACTGCGCTACGACAGCCTGAACTACAACCAGGGCACCGATTTCTACGGCCCCTACAACCCCTACACCCAGAACACCACCACCGGTGCGGCCCTGAACGGGGATTTCACGCCGACCTTCACCGAACTGATCGCGGGCTGGAACTACACCTTCACGCCTTCCAAGTGGACCCTGGCCAACTTCAAGCTGAACTACATCCACCGTAGCAAGAACTTCCTGCTGCCGCGGGCCGGCCAGTCCGGCGCCCAAGGCGGCGACAGCTTACTGGCAGCGTTCCAGGTTGGCTTCTGAATTACCCGCCGTCGACGAGCCGCTTGCCGCCACGTTGCCCGCAAGCCCACCCTCACCCACGCCATCGTTCAGGAAGGCACCGTTACGGGCGCGGATGGCGAGGTGCTCGGTACGGCAGTATTCATGCCGGATGCCCCGGCCTTCGCGGCTTTCCTGGAACGGGGCAGCCGTCCCTGAGTCCGCCGATACACTGGACACATGATCGGACGTCTGCGCGGCACCCTCATCCATAAAACTCCCAACCAGGCCTTGGTGGAGTGCGGCGGCGTGGGCTACGTCTGCGCCATATCCCTCGGCACCTACGGGCTCCTGCCCGAACTCGAAGCAGAGGTGATCCTGCACGTGGAAACCCTTTTGCGGGAGAACGACCTGAGCCTCCTGGGTTTCGCCACCACCCACGAGCGGGAGCTCTACCGGCTGCTCGTGAAGGTCGATGGCATCGGCCCCAAGCTGGCGCTGGCGGCCCTCGGCGCCCTGCCGCTGGAAGAGCTGCTGCTCGCCATCCGCGGCCGGGACATCAAGACCCTCACCCGCATCCCCGGCGTCGGCAAGAAGACCGCCGAGAAAATGTGCTTCGAGCTCTCCGAGAAGCTGGGGGGTATCTCCGGCCTCGAGGGCCTGGGCGCCCAGGCCGCCGTGCAGGACCGCTGGGAGTCCGACCTCCGCTCTGCCCTCGTCAACCTCGGCTTCCGCGAGGAAGCCGTCCTGCCCATCGTCGCCGACCTCCGCACCACGCGCCCCGCGCTGCCGGAGGCCATCCGCGCCGCCCTCAAGCAGCTCCAGAAATGACCCTTCGCATCCTCGCCTCCTCCCCCCTCGTCGGCACCCCGCTCCTGGAGCTGGGTGAGCGATTTCCCGACCTGAAGATCCTGCCCTTCGCCTCGCCCGAATGGGACGCCGCCCTGCCCAAGGCGGAGGCTCTGGTGGTGCTGCTCTCCGAGCCCGTGCCCCTGGCGATGCTCGACCGAGCCCCGCGCCTGAAGGCCATCGGGACATTTTCCGTGGGCGTGAATCACCTGCCCCTCGAAGCCTGCCGGGAGCGCGGCATCGCCGTGGTGAACACCCCGGGCGTGTTGACGGACGCCACGGCGGACATTGCGCTGGCCCTCTTGATGGCGGTCACCCGCCGAGTGGCTGAAGGCGAGGCCCTGGTGCGAAGCGGCGCCTGGGCGGGCTGGGCGCCGGATCAACTGCTGGGCATCGGCCTCGCGGGCAAGCACTGCGGCATCCTCGGCGCCGGGGCCATCGGCCAAGCCTTCGCACGCCGGGTTTGGGCCATGGGCATGGAGGTCGCATTCTGGGATCGCGAGGGACAAGGCGGCAGCGTTGACTTCGGCCCCGCCAAGGGCATTCGGCTGCCACTCGAGGAGCTGCTTGCCGCCAGCTCGGTGCTGAGCCTGCACTGCCCCCTGACGCCAGAGACCAAAGGGCTCCTGGACGCCGGGAAACTGGCGCTCCTCCCCAAGCAGGCCGTCCTCATCAACACGGCTCGGGGCGGCATCCTGGATGAATCCGCAGCCATCGCCCTCCTCCACAGCGGCCATCTGGGCGGCGTCGGACTGGATGTCTATGCCAACGAACCCGCCCTCGATCCCGCTTGGCTCCAGGCCCCTCGGACGGTGCTGCTTCCGCACCTGGGATCCGCCACGCAGGAAACTCGGGAAGCCATGGCCCGCCTGCTCTGTGACGGCATCTCCAAGGTGCTCGGAGGCTGACCGGGAATCCGGAAATTGGGCTAAGCTGGCACTTCCACCGCGAGGTTTTCCATGTTCCGCCCTTGGCTCCGCATTCTCGACCCCGAACTCGCTTCCCTGCAGCAGAAGGCCACGGACGATCCGGCCGCCCGGCTCGATCTGGCCCGTGCCCTCAACGTCCGCGCCCGCCACGCCGAGGCCGTCACGGTTCTTGATCACGTGCTGGCGGAGTCCCGCAGCCACGATGAGGCCTGGTTTGAGCGCATCGTCGCCGTCGGTGAGGGTTCCTCCCGGGAGGAACTCGACACCCTGCACGCGGAGCTGGAGGCACTCCGGGACGAGAATCCCGGCCACGGCCCCCACCGCCGCAACCTCGGCTATCTGCGCATCCTCCAGCAGCGCCTGGACGATGCGGAGCGCGCCCTGCGACAGGCTCTGGAGCTGAATGGCCAGGACTGCCGGGCCCTCGAACTGATGGGGCTCCTGTGCCTCCAGCGCGATGAACCCGCCGAGGCCAAGCACTGGCTTCTGAAGGCCCTGAGCCTCCAGCCCAAGGATGCGCGTCCTCTCCGGCTGCTGGGCCAGACCTACGAGCAGCTGGGTGAGGGAAAGGCCGCGGAGGCCCAGTACGCCGCCGCCGTCGAACTCGAATCGAATTACTTCTGGGGCTGGCATGCCCTGGGTGAGTTGCTGATCCGCCGCAGCGAGCTCGAAGCAGGTCTTCGATGCATCGCCCGGGCCCGCAGCCTCTGCGTCGGCGTCCCCGGCAGCCATTTCCTCCTCTGCGAGCTCTTCTCCGAACTCGGACACGTCGACCTCGCTGAAGGCGAACTCCACGGCCTGCTCACGCTGGCGCCGCGGAAGAGTATCCAGGCGGACGCATACTCCCTGCTCGGCGAACTGCACCGCGACCAGGGCGACACCGACGGTGCCGTCTCCTACTTCAGCCTCGCCACAGAAACGGATCCTGATGCAGTGAATCCCTGGGTCGCCCTCGGCGATCTGGCCCGGGAAGAGGAGCGCATGGATGACGCCCTCCGCTGCTACCGCGAGGCCCTGTCCCGCGATCCCGAAGCCGGGGACATCCACGTTCAATTGGGCTACTGCTTCCTCAAAACCAGCCAGGCCCAGGAGGCCGAGCTGAGTTTCCTGGCGGGGCTGGAGCAGGATCCCGGGGAGTACAGCGCCTACCTCGGCCTTTCGGAGTGCTACCGGCTGGCCCAGCGTGGGGACGACCAGATGCGCATGGTCAAGGAAGCCATGGCCCTGGCTCCGGACGATCCGGATGTGTGGAACGCCCTCGGTGTCGCCTATGAAGTGGCGAACCGCCCCGTGGAGGCCACGGATGCCTATGAAAAGGCCCTGTCACTGGCCCCCGACCACCGAAAATCCGCCAACAACCTCGGATTCCTGCTTGAGAAGCGCATGCAGGCTGGCGAGACGGACCTCCGTCCCCGTGCCATCGAAGCCTGGAAACGCCGTCTGCTCATCAGCCGAGATGCGGGCCAGAGCCTGAAGAAGGCCCACGAGCATCTCCTTCGCCTGGATGTCACCGAGGAGTCCATCCTCCAGTGGCTGACCCACGATCAGGGTCCTCGCAGCTAGGAACGGTGGGCAGCAGGCTCATTGACTGATAAAGTGAAAGGTTCGGAGTTCACATGCTAGGTCTGGTTATCACTCTGCACGTTTTCGTCAGCATCCTGCTCATCGGAGCCGTGCTGCTTCAGCCCGGCGCGAAGGGCGGTGGCCTCGGTGCCACATTTGGTGGCGGCGGTGCCAATTCCGCATTCGGCGCCCAGGGCGCGGCCCCCTTTCTCGCCAAGCTGACCTATTGGCTGGCGGGTGGCTTCCTGCTGTGCAGCCTCGGCATCGAACTGCTCATCATCAAGGACAGCAAGTCTGTCTTTGAAAAGTCCCTGAAGGCAAAGCCCGCTGCCGCGGCTCCCGCCCCGGCCGTCCCGCAGCCTGCCGCTCCTGTGGTTCCCGCTGCGAAATAGTGCTTGACTGCCCCGACAAGTCGTGGCATCCTTAGATTTGCGCCTTGCCCGCGTGGTGAAATTGGTAGACACGCCATCTTGAGGGGGTGGTGGAGCAATCCGTAGCAGTTCGAGTCTGCTCGCGGGCACCAAACAAAGGGAGTGTCATCTGACACTCCCTTTTTCGCATGCAGGCATCCCATGCACATGCCCTGGCCTCTTTCCTCCGAAGTGCTTGCTCCCCTTGCGTCGTGGTTCGAAACCCATCGCCGCAACATGCCATGGCGAGCGGTGGACCTGGATCAGCCACATCCGGATCCCTACGCGGTTCTGGTTTCGGAGCTGATGCTTCAGCAGACTCAGGTCGACACGGTGCTGCCGTACTTCAGGCGGTGGCTGGAACGATTCCCCGATGCGGAATCCCTGGCTCGCGCCACCAGCGATGAGCTTCATGCCCTCTGGCAGGGGCTCGGGTATTATCGACGCGCCCGTTTCCTGCACGAGGCCGCCAAAGTCATTGCAAGCCATGGTTGGCCGAAGGATCGCGCGGGCCTCGCGGCACTGCCTGGCGTAGGTCCCTACACCTCCGCGGCCCTTGCCTCCATCGCCTTCCAGCAGCCCGAGCCGGCACTGGATGGCAATGCCTTCCGGGTCTTCGCACGACTCCTCGCCCTCTCCGCGCCTCCCAAGGAGGAAACGGTGGCCCTGGAAGCTTGGCTCATCCCCGCCCTGCGAGCCCATGGCCCCTCACGGATGACCCAGGCCGTCATGGAGCTTGGCGCCCTCGTCTGCCAGCCGCAGCCCCGCTGTGAGGCCTGCCCCTTGGCAGGAAGCTGTGCCGCTCACCGACTCGGCCTGGAACGCACCCTGCCCGCGCCTCAGCCCCGCCCCGAGCCTAAGCGCGTGCGCCTGCAGCTGTTCGCCCTGGAAGCATGCGGACACTGGCTCCTGCTCTCTCCCAGCGCAAAGGGCCTGCTCGCGGGCCTCTGGCGCTGGCCGACGGTCGAAGCTCCATCCGGTCTGGATGCATCCTTCCTCGACGTTCCCGGCCTACAGTGCGTCTCTGACCCATGGACCCAGGTCTACACCCACCGTCGCGAGGAAGTGTTCCCAGTCCGCGCCGCCCTGCCCGCATCGATAGAGCTTCCTGGTGCCACCTGGGTTGCCGAAAAAGCACTGCCGGGACTCCCCATGGGCAAGCGCGATGATCGTATGCGACAAATGCTGTCCAGTACAAGCAGCGGGCCCGCGCTCTCGGATTCCGATGCACAGGCCCTTGCTTTGGTGATACGGAGCTACTGAAGATCCGTCAATTCCTGCTGGGCGTTTCGGGCCTCAGGCGTATCCGGGAAGTTCTTCACGATCTCCTGGAGGCTTGCCGTGCCCGCCGCCTTGAGCCCCAGTCGGAGCTGGCAGATGGCCCGCTTGTATTTCGAGGGCAGAAACAGCTCCGAGCCAGGGAAGTCCTTGATGAGCCGATCGAAGGCCCGCAGGGACTTGTCGTAGGCCTTCAGGTGGAAATGGGAGTAGCCCAGGTAGTAGAAGGCGTCGGCCCGCTTCGCGCTCTTGGGATTCGAGGCCACATATTGTTCCAGGCTCTCCACCGCCAGAGCGTAGTTGCCCTTGTTGTAGTCCAGCAACACCGCGTTGAAGGTCTGCTCCTCCGACGCCGTCACAGCCTGGACGGGAGCGGAGGTCGCAGAGCTGGCCGCTGTGCGCGCAGAGCCGCCCGAGTTGAGCCGATTCGCCAGGACACGGGTGGCATCCTGAAGCTGGCGCATGGTGTCCTGCATGTCGGCCTGGAAGCGGCGGTCCTGGGTGTGGCCTTCCGACAACGCGGCGCGATCCGCCTCGCTACGTCGGTTCAGCTCCTCCACCTGTTGCCGCATCTTGAAGACCTCCAGCTTGAGGTCCCCGACTTCCTGTTCCACACGTTTCATCTGCTCTTCGTTGCCGCATCCCACCAGGAGCAGGACCGGGAGTGCCGCGAGGGCCAAGCGGATTCGCATCTGCATGTCGTCTCCTTCGGAAATGAATGGAGCGGAGGATGGACCTCCGCTCCGTTCCACAGGGACCCTTCCGGGCCTCCTACTTGACCTTGAACTCGGCGCGGCGGTTGATCAGCCAGGAGGCTTCGTCGCCCCCCTGAACCTTGGGCTTCTCCTTGCCATAGCTGATGGCGGAGAGGCGGTCAGCGGTGACGCCGAGGGTCACGAGGTAGGCCTGGGCGGCGCTGGCGCGCTTCTCGCCGAGGGTCATGTTGTATTCGACAGTGCCACGCTCGTCGCAGTGACCTTCCACCTGGATCTTCATGCCCGGCGTCTTCTTGAGGAAGTCCGCCAGGGACTGTAGCTTGGGCTTGTCGGCCTCGCGGATGGAATACTGGTTGTAGTCGAAGTTGATGTCCTGAGTGACCTTGTCCAGGGACTTGCGATATTCGTCCGCCTCAGACTTTCGGCGGGCCTCTTCGGCCTCCTGCTTGCGGCGGGCCTCGTCGGCCTCCTGGCGACGGCGGGCTTCCTCGGCTTCCTGCTTACGGCGGGCCTCTTCGGCCTCCTGCTTGCGGCGGGCCTCTTCTTCAGCGGCCTTGCGCTTGGCTTCCTCGGCGACGGTGTCAACCACGGGCGCCGGCTTCTTGCAGGCCACGCCCACTCCGAGAGAGAGGATCACTGCAGACAGGATGGCGGTGCGCATACGCATTGTTCTTTCCTCCAATGGGCAGAGTGTAGCAACCGGAATCAAGGCCGGATGCTGGTTTTTTCAACGTGTACGGCTCCACTTGGGGCTCTGGCAGCCCCCCATGTCTCCCAGGGGCCGCACCTGATTGCCAGACAGGTCCGTCGTGTATAGCCGTCCTGCCCTCGTGCCGCTGGCAAACACCAGGCGTCGCTCGTCCGGACTCCAGGAGGGGCTTTCCGAACTGGAAACCCCCAGGGCGATCTGGTAGGCCTTGCCCTCGTCCAACTTGTAGACGAAAAGCTGGAAATCATTCTCGAAGCGGGACACATAGGCAATCATCCGACCCGAAGGGCTCCAGGCGGGACTGGTGTTGTATGAACCTTCCCGAGTGAGCCTACGCATGTTGGAGCCGTCGTCCTCCATCAGGAAGACCTGAGGGGAGCCGTCACGGTCCGACGTGAAGGCAATCTGGTTTCCAGAGGGGTTCCAGGTGGGATCCGTATTGCCGCAGCTGGTCTGGGTAATGCGACGGGCCTTTCCGCTCTCCACGTCGAGCAGCATGATGTCCGTGTCGCCGCGGCGCGTCGTGACCTGCGTGAAGGCCAACCGCCGACCATCCGGCGCCCAGCTCGGACAATAGACACTGCCTGTCTGACCTCCGGCCGGTGCGAGCTTCACGTGAGGACCGCCCGGCGTCTTCTGTCCCCAGATTTCGGGCGTCCCCCCCTTGTAAGTCACGTAGGCCAGCTTCCCATCCAGCGCCACAGAAGGCGACATCGTCAGGCTCTTGTGGTTCGTCAGCTGGATGCTGTTGCTGCCGTCCGCGTCCACCTGCCAGATCTCTTTGATGCCATTCCCCTGGCTCTTGTAGAAGACGATCCGCGAGGCTGCGATGCCCTTGGTGCCGGTGAGCATGCCCACCAGATCGTCCGAGAGGGTGTGGGCGATCCGCCGCAGCGCCGTGAGTTTCCCCACGTAGGGCTTGGCAAAGACCTGCTTGCCTGTGCGCGTGTCCATCACCGCGCCCTCGACTCGCACATCATCGCCGGTCCCATCCGCCTTCACCACCAACAGCCAGTCGGCACCCGCCTCCATCCAGGCTTTGTAGCTCGCCGGGTCCGTGCGTCCCAGATCCTTGCCCTTAAGCAGGGAGAAACTGCCGGACTCCTCGAGGTTGCGCTGGAGGACCGACGTGAACTCGCGTCCCATCAGGCCAGCATCCACACGCTGTACCGCAGGGTTGGGCAGCGCGACGGAAAGGCGGGAGCCCGCCGAAGCGGTGAGTACCACGTCCTGTCCCTGGGCGCAAAGCGGGATCAGCAGGAACAAGCCGCCCAGCAGGGCCGTCAGCAGGCGTTTCATGGAACCTCCGGGAACACGTTCACTGTATCAAGGAGCCGACGGGTCGCCTCAGGCATGGACAGGCCCACCCATTCCGCAGGCTCAAACCATCCGTGCGCCAGCGCGGCACGGGGTTCCCGTTCCAGAGTTCCCCAAAAGGCAAAAAGGCGCACCCCGAAGGTGTCGTAGGCGTGCTCCAGGACTGGAAGAGCCGCAAAGATACGCATCCCGCATCCAAGCTCCTCCGCCAGTTCCCGTTGAAGCGCCACTTCGGGCGTTTCGCCGAATTCGACTTTCCCGCCGGGCAGTTCCCAGAGCCCTGGGAAAGTCCGGGATGTGACCGAGCGCTGCTGGAAGAAGAGGCGCCCGTCCCGGACGAGCAGTGCCACGGCGACGTCCCTCATGCCTCGGGTCCCGCCGCGCCCGCCAACCGCCGCGCATAGTGCTCGCGGAGGTCCTCCACCCAGGCGGGCTTGAGCAACCCGTATGCAGGGCGCAGGGTGTGGCCCACCCACGCCTGAAGTTCTTCCACGGTGTGACACGCCAGAAGGAGGTCCGAAACCCGTTGCAGCGCCTCCTCATCGGGCTGCTGCAGCACCGCCACCGGTGCATAGCTGAGGCGGTGGATGGCGCAGGTGCCAAGGGTCTGGAGCGACTTGCGGTGCTCCGGTGTCCCATAGCCCTTGTGCTTGGCAAAGCCATAGCCAGGATGGGACTGCTCCATGCCCACGAGCAGGGCGTCCCGGTGGGTCTTGGCCAGGATGGAGGCACAGGCGATGGCGCAGGAGAGGGCATCCCCTTCCACCACGAGGCGCTCGGGGAGCCCCGTGCGCGGCGCGCGATCGCCGTCCACCAGCAGGATCCGGGGTCGGAGTTCCAGGTTCGACACCGCCTGTCGCATCGCCTCCATGGAGGCAACCAGGATGTTCTCCCGATCGATGGCCAGATTGTCCACCTCCGCGATGGCGTAGGCAGGCAGCACGGTCTTCAATTCCGCCGCCAGGGACGCGCGTTTCTGGGGCGAAAGCTTCTTGCTGTCCTTGGCGGAGCGCAGCACGTGGCCCCAGCGTTCGCAGGTGGGCCGATCCAGCACGGCGCAGGCAGCCACTACGGGACCCGCCCAGGCGCCACGTCCGGCTTCATCCACGCCACCCCAGGGGATGCCAGGGGGAATGTTGCCGAGATCCCAATCCAGAGGGCTCACGTTCGGTTTCATCGCAGGATCCTCCGACGGCACGCAGGGTGTTCCAGCCCGGTCCAGCCAAGAAATGCTCTCCGCTGGGCTTCAGACGGCTCCTTGGCGGAGACGACTCGGGTGATGCGGGCTGGATTTTCGGCCAGGACGAGGCGGTATTCCGCCACTCTGCCGCGATCCGCCGCCAGCACCGACATCGACTGTCCAAGGACGCCATCGCCGAGTCTCGCCTGAGCCTCCGAGGCAGCCGAAGTCCGCCAACCCTGTACCGCGATCACCTCCATCCCATAGGTGAGCCCCGCAAGGCAGGCCGGTGACCCCGGGATCACAGAGCGGATGCGGGCACCGGAGCCATCCCACACGATGCCGGTCCAGAGCCGTGCACGCATGCTGAAGGCCTCGTCCTGCGCCCGTTCGCCATCCAACAGCTCCCAGGGGGCGAGGCGCTGCAGTTCGAGTCCGTAGGCCTGCTCGATGGGTGCAGGATCCAGTTCCTCGGTGCCCTGGATCCACGCTCGCCAGAGCGGTTCGGGATCGCCGCCCAGGTCCCGGAAGGCCACCCGGAGGTCTTCGTCCCGCACTGGGCCGTCCCCGTGGCGGCTCCAGAGCAGGCGGAAGTAGTCCTGGAGTCCTGTTTTCCCTTCGCTTGCCAGGCGGAGCTGGGCGTCCATGAGCCAGCCCACGACGGTGCCCTTGCCGTAATAGCTCACGCCGGTGTTGGTGCTGGCCTCCGTGGGTTTGTAGGTGCGGATCCAGGCATCAAAGCTGGCCTCTTCGAGGCTCTGCTCCAGGCGTCCGGCGCGTGTGGTGAAGTCCGTCCAGAAACTGGCCAGTTCCCGGACCGTCCAGGACCACGGCAGCACACCGGCGCTGCCCGCGAGGCCGTACTGCATGAAGTTCGTAAGCCCTTCGAAGAACCAGAGCAGGCGCGTGGGCTGCTCTCCGCGGTAATCCAGAGGCACAAGCTCCGCCGGACGCATGCGCTTCACGCTCCAGACGTGGAAGAACTCATGGGCCACCAGGGTCATCAGGTCGTGGTAGCCCTCCGGCCCCTCGAAGGCGTGCGGATCCGCCAGGAGGCTCGTGCTGGTGCGGTGCTCCAGCCCGCCGCTGCTTCCGGGATTGAAGGTCAGGAGAAATAGGTAGCGCCGGAACGGCAGCCCTCCGAAGAGGTCCGCGCTGACATCCACGATGCGGCGGATGCCCTCGGCGATGCGGGTCTCGTCCGCGCAAGACTCGCCCGTGAGCGCCAGTGCCAGATGCACGCCTTCCTGTTCCCAGGCGTGGAGCCGGAAGGTTCCCAGCTCGAAGGGCGTATCCACCAGCGTGTCGCGATCCTCGGCCAGGTATGCGCCGTCGGCCGCGTCCAGCGGCGTCGCCACCCGCCAGCCTTCAGGCCAACCTTCGAAGGTGAGGCGCCAGGATCGATGGGGCTCCGCCTCCGGAAACAGGAAGGTCGCGGCCCCCACGAGATGGGCATGGCGTGGATCCGCATGATTGGTCCGGACACTCAGTTCATTGGCATAGAGGCGGTAACTCAGACGGGCCGAGCCTTCCAGGACAGGGAGGGCCCAGCGCTGCTTGTCGAGCTTGGACACCGGATGTCGCGTACCGGAGGCATCCACCAGAGCCACCCGATCCACAAATCGTGCGTGATCCCGCACGAGATACGACCCAGGCGTCCATGCAGGAATGGCCAGCACAGGCCCCGTGGCCATCAGGTCCGCCGGGAGCTCCAGCATCACCTCAAGCGTGTGCTGAGGCAGGTCCAGGGGGCGCAGGGTGGCATGAATTGAGTCCATCCCCCCAGTCTATCGGGTGCTCCGCCGGAGCACCCTCCCGCTCGCCAACGCCTCGCGGAGCCGGGGCCCCCAGTCTATCGGGTGCTCCGCCGGAGCACTCTCCTGCTCGCCAACACCTCGCGGAGCCGGGTCAAAATTGTGGAGCCCCGCCCCTTGGCCTGTGGACGCCCGAGCGGGAAGACTCAGGGCAACGGAATCCGTCCCAGTTCCAGGAAGATACGCCGCCAGGGCTCGGGAAGGGCCGCCGCATCCCGGGCGATGGTGGCCTCGTCACCCCGCACGAAGGGGCCTGTTCGCGCCGATTCTCCGTGGGTCTGGACACTTCGCACTGTGCCCTCCGCCAGCGCCATGAGGCCCCGACCCGGCAGCGTGATGCCCGCCTGCTGCAACAGGATCGATGCTCCGAGCCAGAGACTCGCGGCATGCCCCGAGGTCAATACAGCCGCCGCATGGTAGAGGGGCTTCAGCTCTGCAGGCAGATCGAAGGGCGCGAAGCCGAGGGACTCGAAGGCTGCCCGAATGGGCGCGGGGACGGCCCCCGTGAGGGCCAGGGGCACGCCTCGCCAGTCGTCGGTGCGGCCCTGGAAACTCGCCAGTGGATGGGCACTGGGCACACCCTCCAGGTGCAAGCTGCCGCTCAGGTGCACACAGCGGCCCGGGAACGCCTCTGCAAGCCCTGGGATGGCGGCATCCGGCACCGCCAGGAGCACCCATCCGGCCGGCCTTGCCTCGTGAGGGAGTAGGGCCACACGGTCGCCCCAGGCGACCGCCAGCGCGCGTCCCACACGGCCTCGGCCCAGGATGGAGAAGTCGACAGACATGGCATGAGTCTAGCGATAACGGCCTATGAAACCGAACGATGCCGCACCCTCCGTGACTCCGGCATTCTCCGCAAGTTGCTACGGCCTCCGTGGCGCTGCCGAACGCGCTCCCCTCTGCGTTCCGTAGTAGGGTTTTGCGATGTCCTGGCCCCTGCCCCCAGCCTGCCCCTGGCCGCAGTTCCTGCGGCTGCTGCGGCGTCCGGATGCTCCAGCGACCTGGCTGGAGGCCGCGGCGGCCCTGCAAGACCTTCAGCGGCGTCCGCTGCTCCTGAGGTGGATCGCCCAGCATCGACGCTCCACAGCCCATCTTCGGGCCGCACTCCTGCCACGGCTTCCCTGGAAGGCCCTCGCCGTGCTGGCCTTGGATCCCTGCGCCCATCCTCAGGCTGTGGCCTTCGCGGTGGAGAAGCTGCAGGTGCTCTGGCCTTCTCTCAGCACAGGGGAGCGCCGGGTGCTGGCCATGCTGGCGCCGCGCCCCCTCTGGCCTCTCGTCTGGAAGGCCCGGGATACCGCCGTGCTCCAGGGCTTCCTTCATCACCCGCGCCTAGGCCTCGACTTCGTCCTGGCCCTGGCGCAGCCGCCCCTCCATGCTGCGCAGGTGGAGGCCCTCCAGACCTGCCGCTGGCGGGAGGTCCCCGCCCTTGCCCGTCAGATGATTGAGGCCCTGGACCGCTCCCTTCAGCTTCCGGATTCAGGCCTTGTCCTGGGCATGGCCGCGCCATGGATCAAGGCGCTGGAACCGGAGGAACGGCTGGACGTCGCCAGCCGCCTCACTTCCGCGCCGCTCCGGCGGATGGTGCGCGCCTGGGCCGGCGGCACCTCCCGAGAAGCGCTGCAGCTGGACTGATCAGCCCGAACGGGCTCAGACGCTTCGGGCCAGGAGGATCTCGGGGATCTCAAGGAGGAGCTTTTTGATCCCGGCATTCCCAGGGAGGCCTTTCACGGTCTCCTGGGCGACGGCGCTCGCCCGAGCCGCGAGGGCGCGGGTCTCTGCCAGGGCATCGTGGCGCTCAAGCAACTCGCGGAGCCGAGGCTCCAGGGTCGGATCCTCCGGGGCATCGGCGGAACGTTCCCAGAGCGCGCGGATCAGCGGCTCCACTTCGCCCCGTGCCTGCTCCAACAGGGTCAGCATGGGCAGGGTTAGTTTGCCTTCACGGAGGTCCGAGAACACCGGCTTTCCCAAGGCATCTGCGGTGGCGGTGTAGTCCAGCAGATCATCCACCAGCTGGAAGGCGCGGCCGATTTCCAGGCCATACCGCTTCATCGCCTCGACGTGATCGGCACTCCAGCCCGCCAGCACGGCGCCGGTCTCGGTGCAGCCCGCGAAGAGCAGCGCCGTCTTGCGCTCCTGGATCTCGAAATAGTCCTGGCGGGAGGTATTGAGCTTGTAGAGCACGTCGTTCTGGATGAGCTCGCCCTCGATCATCCGCGTGGTGACGTCGGCGAAGATCTCCATCATCCGCCAGCTGCGGCCCGCGATGGCGCTGCTCATGGCGTGCAGGTAGAGCAGGTCGCCGAAGAGCACTGTGAGCGTGTTGCCCCACAGGGTGTTCAGGGTCGGCTTGCCCCGCCGCACCTGGGCGTGGTCGATGACGTCGTCGTGGACGAGGGTCGCGGTATGGACCAGCTCGAAGACGGCGCCGAAGCGCACGTCCATGTCGCCTTCGGCTCCGCAGAACTTCGAGGCCAAAAGCACCAGCGCGGGGCGCAGGCGCTTGCCCTTGCCGCCCCGCACGTGGTCCGCCAGCCGAGCGGCCACCGCCACATCGCTGTGGAGGATGCGCTCGAGCTCCGCCTCCACCGCCCCGAGCCGGCCCTGGATGGGCAGGAAGTAGCGCAGGAGGTCGAGGCGCTTCATCAGCGGTAGTTCGTGAACTGGAGTTCGAGGCCCTGGTCGTTCTGCTTGATGAGGGCGATGGCCCCCTGGAGCTCATCGCGGCTCTTGCCGCTCACCCGCAGCTGGTCACCCTGGATGGCGGCCTGCACCTTGAGCTTGGCGTCCTTGATGGCCTTCACGATGGCCTTCGCCTTCTCCACGGGAATGCCCTGGAGCAGCGTGGCCTCCTGGCGCACGGCACCCTTGGCGGCGGGCTCGATCTTGCCAAATTCCATGGAACGGATGCTCACGCCCCGCTTCACGAGCTTGGTCTCCAGCACGTCGATCACGGACTTCAGCATGAAGTCGCTGTCGGCGGTCAGGAGGAGCTTGGAGTCGTCCTTAAGCTCGATCCCGCACGTCGTGCCCTTGAAGTCGTAGCGCTGGCCGATCTCCTTCATGGCCATGCCCACGGCGTTCCGAACCTCCTCGAGGTCCAGCTTGCTTACCACGTCGAAACTGCAGTCGGTCGCCATCTCAACCCTTCTTTCAGAACCCCGTCCAGCCGAGGCTCCTGAAGAAGGATAGCGTGGACAGCCGCAGACCTAGCAGCAGCACCGCCTCATCCCGCCCTTCCCGGCCCTTGCTGACAAACCCTTCCATGTAGAGATCCCCGCTGGAGCCCTGGCTTCCCAGCTGGGTGAGCAGTACGCGCCCCCGCACCAGCAGCCGGTTGCGGGCGATGAACTGGGGATCCCGCATGTAGGCCAATTCTGCTACGGAGCCCCGGAGCGGCCCCTGTTCCTGACGCAGGGTGAACCCCAGGCGGGAGCGATTCCGGAATTCGTCGCGACTCGTCTTGAGGAGGTCCTGGCCCTCCTGCCCCGTGGCGTAGCCCACCACTCCCACGGAAGCGACGACGCCCCAGCTCACTTCGTCCGTGAGGGGACGCATGAACCACGCGCCGAATTCCCCGCGAAAGGCGCCGCTGGTGGTGATGACATCCACGGTGTCGGACTTTTCCTTGCTGCTGGACTGAAAGGAGAGGGTGCTGAAGAACTGCATCCACTGGTCCTGGTCCACCCAGCGGAAGTTCTGGCGAATGTCCAACACGACGAAGGGTTTGGATTTCTGGAAAAAGCCCCCGGTGGACGTAGGATCCCGATAGAGGCTGCTGAACTGGAAGCCAGCGTAGAAGTCCGCCTGGAGGGGATCCGTGTCGAGCTTCGATGGATCCTGGGCGCGGCGGGCCTTGCGGATGTCCCGATCGATGGCCGCCAGGGTTCTCATGGCCTTTTCCTGGTCCTGCCCCAGGGTCTCCACCCGTCCCGCCAGCCGGGAGCCTTCACGCTCGAGAGCCCTGCGCAGACCGGCTGCCCGATCCCGGTTGGACTGCATCTCCTCCAAGCGCGTCTGGATCTCCCGCTGCTGAACCCGCAGGGCGCGAAAGAAGGGCTTGCGCTCCTCGGGCTTCAGCACGGTGATGCGCCCCGCGAGATCTGCCGCGTAGGCGGAATTAGGGGTGCCGTCCACCAGGAGGGGAGGAGGCGCCGGGGTTTCCTGTCCAAAGAGACAGGAGGCCAGAAGGAGCGTGAGCATCGTCGGTCGCATGGGCATCAGGAGAGGCGTGCCTTCAGGCTATCCCATCCATCCCACAGCGTGAGCCGCAGACAGGCGGCCAGTACAAGGGCATGATCCACCTCGCCGCGCTTCATCAGGCCTTCCCACTCCGACCAGGGCATGGCCCACACCCGCAATTCCTCGCTGGGATCGAGCTTCAGTTCCGCCACCGGACGGCAGTCCAGGGCAAGAAAGAAATGGCAGCGGTTGTCCTGGATGGCCGGGTTCGGGGCGCAGCTGCCCAGGGCGATCCATTGATCCGAGGCGTGGCCCGTCTCCTCCAACAGTTCGCGGCGCGCGGTCTCCAGGGGCGGTTCCCCCGGTTCGCTCACACCCCCCACAATCTCCAGGGAGGCCCGTTCACTGCCGTGGCGGAACTGCTCCACCACCAGCAATTCGCCGGCCGTGGTGAAAGCCAGCGTGTTCATCCACTGTGGACAGGCAAGGCGCGTAATGGAGGTTTCGCGGTCGGTGTGCGGCGAACGGCGCCGAGTCTGGACCATGCGCAGGATGCGGCCGTCGTGCTCCGATACCGTGGACAGATAAATCCAGGGCCGGGCGGGATCAAAGGATTCGGAGTGGCTCGCCAGCAGTCGCATGTGCCCATCGTACCCTTCACGGTCCGGTCCCTGGGGTGCTATGGTTCGGCCATGCGTCGCGTTCTAGGCCCCATCGCCCTCACCGCCCTGGCCCTGCTCTTGGGCTGCGAGAGCGAGGATCCGCGTCTGCCGGAACGGCTCTACCGGGATGCCATGAAGCTGAGCCAGGATGGCAAGGTCCTGGAGGCCAAGCTCTACATGGATCAGATAGCCACCCGCTTCCCCGATCACCCGATAGGCCAGCAAGCCCAGAAGGATGCCTACTTGATGGAGGCGTTCCATCGGCAGGACACCACCGAACGGGTCCGCGCGATGCGCGGGGCCATGCGGCGCATCGCCGATGCCCTGAAGCGATACAGCACGAAGAAGGGCGAATACCCGACCCGCCTCCAGGAGCTAGTCCCCGAATACCTCGAGCAGGTGCCGCTCACACCCTGGGCTCATCCCTACCTCTACCGCCCCTTCGTCTCCATGCCCATGGAGGAAATCACAGACCGGCGCGGGCGGGTCAGCCAGCGGTTCAACACCAAATTCGATCGATTCAACCTCGTCTGCCTCGGCGTGGACGGCCAGCCCGGCGGCAAGGATCTCGCTGCGGATACCTTCGTCATCGATGGGGAGTTCGTCCAGGACCGTGCTCCGAGGCCTGTTCCGGACAGCCAGCCGGTGCGGTAGTTCCGAATCCTTTTCCATCGCGGTGCCGATGGATGGGCCATGACCGAACCGCTCTCGCTCTCTTGGCTGGAAGTCTGCTCGATCGCTGGGCTTGCAGGACTGACGTTCATTCTGGGGCGACGCTTGGGGCGGTACGCAGTGGCTCCCGCCGGTGAAGCCTGCGAGATCCTGAAACGCCTGGAAACCCTGGAGAGGGCCCGGGCCTCGGCGGAGCTGGCTAATCAGGAACTCCGCAGGGCACTGGAGGAATTCGAACGGCTGGCCGGCACCGACCGTCTGACCGGAGCCTGGAATCGACGACGTCTGGAAGAGGGCGCCCTCGCACTGATGTCCCTGGCGGTTCGCAAGCGGGATCCACTTGTGGTGCTGTTCTTCGACCTCGACCATTTCAAGCAGGTCAACGATCAGCACGGCCATAACGCAGGCGACCGTGTCCTGGTCGAGGTGGTCCGAATCGCTCGCACCAGCCTCCGCACGTCCGATTTCCTGGCGCGATGGGGCGGCGAGGAATTTGTCGTGATTGCCCCGGGGACCGCCCTTCCAGGCGCCATGCTGCTTGCCGAAAAACTGCGAAGCGCCATTGCTGCGATCGACCACCCGGGCGTGGGCATCGTCACCATCAGCGTGGGGGTGGCGGAGTTCCATGTCGGCGAGACCCTGGAGGACTGGATAAAGCGCGCAGACTTGGCGCTATACCGAGCCAAGGCCCTGGGAAGGAACCAAGTCATATCGGCCCCGATGCCGGAAGGTCTTCCAACGCCCCCCCCGCAGCCCCTGTTTCACTTGGTCTGGGATCCAAGCTATGCCTGCGGGCACGATCACATCGACACCCAGCACCAGCAGCTCTTTGAGCTTGCCAACGCGGTCCTGGCCCAGGGCCAGGCTGAGAACCAACCCCATGTCGAAGGGGTCCAGCTGCTGTTAGCCCATGTGGCTCAGCACTTCCATGACGAGGAAATCATCCTTGCGAAGGCGGCTTACTCCGATCTCCCGCGTCATGCCCGGGAGCACCAACGTCTGCTGACCCAGGCCCGAGCCCTGATGGATGCACCGGCAGAGCAGGACTTCATGCGCCTCGCCCTGTTCCTGGCCCTGGACCTGATCAAGGGCCACATCCTCAAGGAGGACAGGCACTATATTTCCGTGATTGGCAGGACACCAGAGTCTCAGGATTCCGGAGGCAGGTAGCGCAGGGGAATCCGCAACGTCGGCAATCCGTCGCCGATTCGCACCACCAGGACCGCCCGTGCCTTCGTAATCGCCGTGCGTCGCACCGTGAGCTGGATCTGTCCATTTGAGTTTGGAGATGGGGAATCCACCGTGAAGCCTTCGCCTTCGATCCGCGCCTCCAGAATCTGGAAGGCCTGGCCAGCGCCAGAGGAAAGGATGGTCTTGAGCACGGTCGTTTTCGCATCCTGGAAGACCAACCGGGTCGGCTGAGCTTCCACCGGAAAGGTCAGTCCCCAGTTCAGGTAGAGCGTGAATGCGGGTTCCCGCGGGGCCGTGGTCTCGACCTTCAGGGTCTCCAAGCCTCCGCGCATCCCATCCGGCACTTGGCCGGGGCGGAGCACCACCTGAAGGGTCCCGGTACCGCCCGAACTCTGCAGATCGGCCTCGAGGTAGGGCGGAAGCGCCTCGGCGAGCTTCAGGGCGAACGGCTGCCCCGTCTCCCGCTTGAAGGTGAAGACCGCCTGCGGGCTCTCGTGGGGGCCCACGCCCAGCAGGGCCTTGCGTTCGCTGTCCACCACCACGTCCGGCCTCACGGTGTAGCGCACCGGCAGGAAGTAGCGGCCCTGCGTCGGGTCATCGGTGCCGAACACGACGCGTACCAGGTGGGTGCCCGTGCGCTCCAGAGCGTTCACAGAGAGGCTGATGGCGCGGGTCCCGCCTCCGGGAATGGGTTCCGTGAGCGCCGGACCAGAGACCGTGATGCCCTGTGGCACTTCCCCCGCCCGGAGCCGGATGGGCGCCTGGCTGAGGTTCTTGATCTCGTAACTCTTGAGTGTGGATCCCTGGGGTCCCAGGGAGCCCAATTCCACGAGCCCGCTGGGCTGAATCGCCAACCGCGGTGATTGCACAGGACTTGCGGCAGGCGTGGCAGGCTTCGCGGGCGGCACGGGCGTTTGAGCCAGCAGAAGGAAGGGCAGGAGCATCAGGGGGTTCATGAAGGCATTGTGCCCCGGCCCCTGCCGCAGATCCAAGCCCGCGCCTCTTGCCGATAGGACGTCGTCACCCTCCGAACCTGAGGGCGGCTTGGCTGAAGCCTCGGCCACGACCGACGCGCACCCCGACACGGCATCCTCGAATCAGCCCCGCCCCCCAGAAGGGAGGCCTCGGGTGTGACGACATCCTCCACCCGGTGGTTCTCCCAGAGCCCGATCTGATCGCGGAACGTGCGCAGGCCGCTCTCGGCGGAAATGCCGGCACCGGTGAGGATCACAATGGAGGAATGGGGCATGGGCGGCTCCAGAAGGCCATTCTGCTTATGGAAGCGGCCAACGGTCCGATCGATCAACCTTAGCCCTTCTTCCGCTTGGGCACCGGAAGGGGCAGCGCCTGGGCGGTCGCCACCGCGAAGGGGACCAGCCAATCCGTGTCCTCCCACCGCTCCGGAGGGATGACGACGCAGGGCTTCGCGCCCGGGTACGGCGGCGCAAACGTGGCCTCCGGGAAATGCCGAGCCACACCATCCGTCGTCTTGAAGAAGAGCGTGTCGTCGCAGACCAGGGCGAACATGCGGCCGAAGAGGTAGAGCCCGTACTCGCCGAACATCTTCTTGGCGGAAACGTCGCCAGCCTCCTGCAGCTGGTCGAGGATGAAGTCCACCGTGCTCTGCTTCGATGCCATGCGGTCCTCCAGAAAGGGAAAGGAGGGGCCGAAGCCCCTCCCGAATCACAGCTGCAGACGATCCAGCTTGTCCGGCCGATCGCGCCAGCCTTCGTCCACCTTGATGAAGAGTTCCAGGCGAACGGGCCGCTGTAGGAGCTTGCGCAGTTCCCGCTGGGCGCTCACGCGGATGTCGCGGATCTTCTCGCCGCCTTCACCAAGCAAGATCTTGCGGTGGCCACTGCGCTCCACCACGATCTGCGCCTGGATGAACGTGCCGCCCTCGCCGAGATCCTCGGGATAGTCCTCGTGGCCATCCTCGAGCCAGCGCTCGATGACGACGGCGACGCCGTGGGGCACTTCCTCCCGGGACTTGCGCAGCACCTTCTCCCGGATGAACTCCGCCGCCATCCCGCGCTCGGTCTGGTCCGTGAACGTCTCGGGATCGAAGCCCCAGTCGCCTTCGGGTGTGTCGCGCTCGAGGATCTCCCAGAGCTTGTCCATGTTCTGCCCGAACTTGGCACCCACGGGAATGATCTCCTCGAAGGGCAGGAGGTCCTTGTAGGTGACGATCTTCTCCATCAAGCGGCCCTTGCTGAGCAGGTCCACCTTGTTGAGGATCAGATAGGTCGGCAACTCCATGGACTTGAGCTTCTTGGCCAGCTCCTGCTCCCCGGGCCCGAGGAAGCCATCCGCATCCACGACCCACAGCACGATGTCGGCTTCCGAGAGGCACTCCTCGATGCGCTGGACCATGCGGTGGTTGAGGGCGTGCTCCGGCTTGTGCATGCCAGGGGTGTCGAGAAAGGCCAGCTGGACGTCCCCGCGGTTCACCACGCCGAGAATGCGCGTGCGGGTGGTCTGGGGCGTCTGGCTGACCGCCGCCAACTTCTCCCCCACGAGGGCGTTGAGGAGCGTGGACTTGCCGGAATTCGGCAGGCCGATGATGGCGACGGTGGCGGTGCGTTGGGACATTGATTTCCTTCTCTAGTTCCGGTGGAAGCCGCGCTGATCGGCGCCCTTGATGAAGTCCACCAGATAGGCCACTTCGGGAATCTGACCGTATTCAGCGATCACCTGTTGGAGCGCTTCGGCCAGCGGGAGTTTTTTCATGAACAGGATGCGGTAGGACTTGTCGAGGGCGCGGATGCTCTCGGGGCTGAACCCCTTGCGCTCCAGGCCGATGGTGTTGACGCCGTAGGTCTTCACCTCGCGCTTGCCGACCGTCTTCACGAAGGGGAGCACGTCCATCACGGCGATGGTGGTGGCCCCCAGGAAGGCGTGATCGCCGATGCGGCAGAACTGGTGGATGCCCGCATAGGCACCGACCCACGAGCCGTTACCCACGCTCACGTGGCCGCCGAGCGAGCAGTTGTGGCCAAGGATGACGCCGTTGCCGACCCGGCAGTCGTGGGCGACATGGGCCCCCACTTGCAGGAGGTTGTCATCCCCCATGACGGTGCAGCCGCCACCATGGGCAGTGCCGCGATGGAGCGTGGAATTTTCTTTGATGAGGTTTCGGCTGCCCATGACGAACCGCGTCTCCTCGCCTTTGAACTTCAGGTCCTGGGGCTCCATCCCCACCGCCACAAAGGGAAAGACGACGTTGTCTTCGCCCATCTCGGTGTAGGGGCCGACCACCACATGGCTGCGCAGCTTGGTGCGGGCGCCGATGCGGGCCTTGCCTTCGATGACGCAGAACGGCCCGATCTCGACATCCGCGCCTACTTCAGCCTGAGGGCTGACGACGGCGGTGGGGTGGATGTGCGCGGTCATCTCAGGCGCCCTTTGGGGCGTCGATGATCATGGAGGAGAACTCGGCCTCGGCGGCCTTCTGGCCATTGACGAAGGCTTCGCCGCGGAAGCGGGCGGTCTTGGGCTTGAACTGAAGCACCTGGACGCGCAATTCCAGCTGATCGCCAGGCACCACGGGCTTCCGGAATTTCACGCCGTCGATGGACATGAAGTAGCAGACCTTCTCGTCCGCCTTCTCGATGCTCTGCATGGCGAGACAGGCGCCCGCCTGGGCCAGAGCCTCAATGATGTAGACACCCGGGAAGGTCGGCTTGTTGGGGAAGTGGCCCTGGAAGATGGCGTCAGACATGGAGATGTTCTTGACGGCCTTGATCCACTGACCGGGCTCGAAATCCAGGACGCGATCCACCAGGAGGATGGGGTACCGGTGCGGAATCACGTTCATGATGTCCTGCACTTCCATGATCCGGGGGGCGCGCTCGGGGGTCTCAGTCATGATTCACTCCAAACGGCCATTATCTCAGTTCCAGAGGGAACAAGAAACCGGTCCTTTCCGAATGCTCCCAAAGCAGCCCAGACATTCCTTACAGCGCAGAATCTCGTCAGCCCTGCCCTGGAGCAGCTTGATCCCCGCCTTGGGGTCCGCGAGGAGCTGACGCCCCAGGGCGATGAGATCCGCCTGGCCGAGACTCAGGGTGCGTTCCGCCACGTCCTCCTCCGCCATGCGCCCCACCGTGATGATGGGCAGTCGGGTGCCCGCCTTCACGCGGCCCGCGGCCTCAGCAAAAGCGCCGGGCGTCCAGCCTCGCGGCCCCACGGAGCTGGTGGCCAGATAGGGCCCGAGGGTGTCCTTGGGCTGGCTGCTCTGGCCGATGCCCGAGAGGTCGAGCGCCGCCACGCCTTCGGCCTCCAGCCAGCCTGCCAGGATGGCGGCTTCCGCCTCTGCAAGGCCGCCCTCCATGTTCTCCGTGGCGTGCATACGCACGAGGACGGGATAGTCCGGCCCCACTTCCGCCATCACGGCACGCACCACCTCCAGCAGGAAGCGGCTGCGCCCAGCTAGATCGCCCCCGTAGGCATCGCTGCGGGTGTTTACCCGCGGCATCAGGAACTGGCTGAGGAGGTAGCCGTGGGCCGCATGGATCTCGACGCCATCCAGCCCCGCCGCCTTGGCGCGCCGTGCGGCGGCGGCGAAGGCCTGGACGAGCGTCTGGATCTCCTCGATGAGCAGCGCGCGCGGTGGCGCCCCGGCGGCGAGGCGGAGGTCCGAAGCCCCGACCCGAGCAGGACCGTCAGCCTCGGCAAATGCACGGGCTCCGGCATGCACCAGCTGCAACACGGCAGGCGTACCCGTCGCGTGGATCGTCTCGGCAATACGGGCGAGCCCCGGCACGAAGGCGTCCTCCCAGATGCCCAACTGGCGCGGGATGATGGTCCCCTCCGGCGCGATGGCCGCACACTCCACCACCACCAAACCCAGACCGGGCGCACGCTCCGCGTACCAAGCAAGGTGGGCGTCCGTGGCGTGATGCGCATCCGCCATGGCCGTCACCATGGGAGCCATGACGACGCGGTTCGCCAAGTGGAGGGGGCCGATCTGAATGGGCTGCTGAAGGATAGACATGGGAACTCCTCCCACCAGCATCCCGCAATCAGAGCAGGACCGGGGCAGTTGCTGCCCGGATGTTTTGGGTAAAAGTCCCAAAACCACCCCCCCGTTTTCAACACTTACATCAATCAATTCGGGTCGACGCGTCGAGTATCCTCCACCACCTCGGCCCCAAAAGCGAACTCCCAAGATGCTGAATCTTGGGAGTTTATCTTGGTGGCCCCTGTGGGGTTCGAACCCACGACCAAGCGGTTATGAGCCGCCAGCTCTGACCGCTGAGCTAAAGGGCCATTACAAAAATACCATGCCCGCCCCTCTTGGAAAGAGGCTCCACGCGGGGCTGCCCGTCCCTCAAAGCCCGTGGATAATGGGTTCGATCTCACCAGGAGCTTCTGTGCGCGCACTCATGCTTGCCCTTGCCACCCTCAGCCTCTTCGCTGCGCCCTCAAAGCCCAAGGTGAAGGTCACGACATCCCTTGGCGCCTTCACGCTCCAGCTCGAACCGGAAGCGGCTCCTAAGACCGTGGAGAACTTCCTGAAATATGTAAGGAAGGGGTTCTATGCCGGTACGGTCTTCCACCGCGTGGTTCCGGATTTTGCCATCCAGGGCGGCGGCTACACCGAGAACCTCCAGGAGAAACCCAAGGACGCACCCGTCACCAACGAGGCAAAGCTGGCCAAGAGCAAGGGCATGCTGAACAAGCGCGGCACCATTGCCCTCGCGCTTCCCGTTGGGAATCCATTCGGCGGGACCACCCAGTTCTTCATCAACGTGAAGGACAACCCCAACCTCAACTTTACCGCGGAGACCATGTCCGGTTACGGCTACTGCGCCTTCGGCAAGGTGGTGGAAGGCATGGATATTGTGGACAAGATCCGCAAGGTCAAGACGGGAGCGAAAGGCCCCCACAAGAACGTCCCGACCCCCATCGTCGTCATCCAGAAGGCGGAAGAAGTCCAGTAGCACACCGCCAACAACGGATTCGAAAGCGCCCGGAGAACCGGGCGTTTTCAGTGGATCCAGCGTGTGCCGGCAGGGAGTTTCGCCTCGAAAGTGCCTTTTGGGAATTCTCGTCGAAGCGCGGGCTTGATGAGCCTGAGGGTCTGGCGGGCACCAGTGCCGTCCGTCCATGTGACCGAGGAGAGCAGGGCACCTTCTCCGGTCAGCTCCACAGGCGTCATCCCATTTTTGAGGGGCTCCAGCACGACCTTCGGGCCTTCGGAACGGATCCGGTAGTGCTGGTTCACCATGCCTGGATCCACCAGCAAGGCGAGCAGGGGTGCATCTTTGAGGGCCATCTGCAATTCCAGGCGCTGGGCGCTACGGGCCAAGGGATCGAACTGGGTAAGCGTGCGCCCATCGCACACCAGCTGGAGCCCCTTGTCGTAATTCACGCGAAGCCGCCCACCCCGACTGACTTGCAGGGTTCCCTGACGCTTCAGCGATCGGAAGACGGCGCTTTCGCCGACCTGCTCGAAGCGCGCCTCCAGACCCGGAAGCCCCTGGAGGGCTCGGTACCACGAGGGAGGTTCCTGCCCAAGAAGCGCCATGCCTCCAAGGAGCAGGGGAAGGATGCGAATCATGTCAGCCCCGTTTGAGGTCCAGGGCCAGCTTGAGCCCGGCGCCCACGACCGGGGCGCCTTTCCGAAGCTCGGCCTCGCCGACGAGGCGGCCTCCGCTGCGGACTTCGATCCGGATTTCGAGTTCTTCCGAGTCCAATCCAGCGGGAAGAGAGATCTTGATACCCGACGGTAGGGCAGGCATCGTCGGCGCCATGGGCGCCTTGAGCTTTGGTGCTGCAGGTGCCAGGGCCTTTGGCGCTGCCGGCATGGCCGGGCGCTTCAGGACGGGTGGAGCGAAGTCGGGGCGGGGAACAGGCCTTGAGGGTGGTGCCATTGCGTGTGTTGCAGCAACGACTGGGGGCACGTGAGGTGAGGTCGCAACCGGCAAGGCCTTTGGAGCAGCCGACTCAGGGATAAAACCCACGGGAGGCGTGGCATCCCAAGCATGCCCGGAACCCAGATCCTGATCGGACAGGGCCTCCGTGACCACAGACGTGGGAATCACATTCTGCTCTACCACGGGCGGCTCTGGCCGCAGCGCAGGCCGCGGATCAGGAGCGTCTCCCAGGTGGTGGGAGACGATGTGCTCGAGAGAGATGCGGGTGACGCCTCGCAGGGTCTCGAAGACACCCTGCCCTTCCTGGGCGATCCCCTGGAAACTCGGCAACTGGCGAGGATTGAGCTCACGCTCCATTTGGTCCAGGGCAACCACGTTCTTCAGATCCCGCTTGTTCCACTGGAACACCATCGGAATCCCGTGAAGGTCCATGCCCAGTTCGCGCAGGTTGTCCTCGAGGTTCTGAAGGCTTTCCTTAT
This sequence comes from uncultured Solibacteraceae bacterium, assembly GCA_964415525.1. Classification (GTDB taxonomy): domain Bacteria; phylum Acidobacteriota; class Holophagae; order Holophagales; family Holophagaceae; genus CAZPUI01. The sequence goes on along the minus strand of CAYQAS010000012.1, from coordinate 3,527 downwards.
TTGCGTCGAACATCGGCACCTGGCTGTCAGCGACGAAGACGATGCCATCCACACCCTTCAGCACCAGCTTTCGGGTGGAGTTGTAGAACACCTGCCCAGGCACGGTGTACAGCTGAAGTTTGGCCTTGAAACCGCCCACCATGCCGACATCCATCGGCAGCAGATCGAAGAACAAGGTTCGATCTGTCTCGGTGTTCAGAGACACCATTTCCCCGCGCGCCTTCTGGGACGTTCGGCCATAAATCGTGTTGAGGTTCGTGGTTTTCCCACACAACCCTGGGCCGTAATAGACGATCTTGACCGTCATTTGCCTTGTGGCGTGGTTGAAAAACACCATTGATGAATCCTCGGGAAAGCAGCCTCAGTGTAGCGGGGAAACCGAGCCGCAACCACGGAGGCCACACAATTCCGGCCAAGAGAAACAGGGGTCCGCCGAAACGGACCCCTGTCTGCCATGCAGCGCTCCCGAGCCGCAGGTCTCAACAGCTGCGCATCACGCCTACCAACGCACCCTGAATCATGACGCGCTCGGGCGATAAGCAGACCGGGGAGAGGTCGGGGTTGTGGGGGATCAACCACACGCCCTTGCCATCCCGCCGGAATTCCTTGAGGGTGGCCTCCTCGCCATCGATCAGCGCCACGACACGCTCCCCATTCCTGTATTCCTGTCGCTTCTGGAGCACGACGAGATCCCCGTCGAGAATTGAATCGTCCACCATCGATTCGCCCCGGACCCGCAGCACGAAGAGTCCATCGCGGTCCCGGTGGATGGAATTGGGCACTTCCACGGGCAGGGCTCGAGTCTCGGGGATCAATGGCGCCCCGGCAGCGACATCCCCGCAAAAGGGAAATATTCGCGTCAAGGCGGCGGGCGCTTCCCGCGTGGGAGCGGGCTCTTCCACATCCTCCGTAAGGATGATGTTGTTTCCGCAGCCCTGGCTGCGCTGGAGAAAGCCCTTGTCGATCAGATGCTGCACGTGTTTGTGGATGGTGCTTACGGCACTCGAGCCCACGCCTTCGCCAATTTCCTTGAGGGTCGGGCTGCGGCCCTCCTCCTGGACGAAGGAACGGATGAACTGCAGCACTGCATGCTGCCGCTTGGTGAGATCAGTCGGTTTCATACCCAAAGCTTAGGTCAATTTCGCTTTTGCTTCAACCCATATTTCGCTTTTTTTGACCCAACGTTCGCCCCAGTGCGTCCGTGACGACCGTGCCATCATGCCGGTCCAGATCGCGATTTCCTGTGAGGAATCGTTCTGGTGACGGGACATTCCGCTTTCGAGGGGCAACCAACAGGGTGAAGGGGGAACCGCCATGCCCGAAAGGCCCGGACCACACGTCACACCGACCGCCACCCGCATCAACGACTTCAGCATCGAGGTGGCCACGGTCAACGGCTCGGGAAGCCAGACCGCCAACAACGTGCTCATGCGCACCATCTTCCAGATGGGCGTTCCGGTCAGTGGCAAGAACTTCTTCCCCTCGAACATCTCAGGGTTGCCGACCTGGTTCCAGATCCGGGCGAGCCATCGCGGCTACGTCGCTCGCAAGGCCGCCATCGACCTCATGATCTGCATGAATCCCGAGACGGCACGCGAAGACGTGACGAAACTCGCCCCGGGTGCCTTCGTCATCTACGACGAACCCCTGAAACTCGACACCCTTCGCTCCGATATCGTCTTCCTCCCCGTGCCCTTCCAGGGTTTGGCGGCGACGGCCTGTGCGGATGTAAAGCTCCAGAAACTCGTGAAGAACATGGTCTATGTCGGGGTGGCCGACGCTCTGCTGGGCCTCGACATCGAGGAATCCAAGAGCGCCCTCACGAGGCAGCTCAAGGGCAAGCAGAAGGCCATTGACCTCAACCAGACCGCCGTCCAGGTGGGCTATGACTGGGCGATGGAACACCTGCCGCCTCAGGATCGTTTGAAGGTCATCCGTGACCACAAGACCGAAGGTCAGATCATCCTGGACGGCAATGCAGCCTGTGCCCTGGGCGCACTCTTCGCGGGCGTCACCGTGGTTGCCTGGTATCCCATCACCCCCAGCAGCAGCGTCATCGAGACCCTCGCAAGCTATTCCGAGCGCTTCCGCAAGGATCCCGCCACGGGGAAATCCAGCATCGCCATCCTGCAGATGGAAGACGAGATCGCCTCCGCCGGTGTGGTTGTGGGCGCAGGCTGGGCGGGCGCCCGCAGCATGACCGCCACCTCGGGCCCCGGGGTCAGCCTCATGAGCGAGTTCATCGGCCTGGGCTACTGGACTGAAAACCCCGGCGTCTTCATCAACGTCCAGCGCACGGGGCCTTCCACGGGATTGCCCACCCACACCATGCAGGGCGACATCGAATACTGCGCCAAGGCCAGCCACGGCGACACCGAACACCCCTGCTACTACCCCGCCACCATGGAGGAGTGTTTCCGGTTTACCTACGACGCCTTCGACCTTTCGGAACGCCTTCAGACGCCTGTCTTCGTGATGACGGACCTCGATCTTGGGATGCAGAACTGGGCGAGCCAGCCTTTCGCCTATCCCGACGAACCGCTCGACCGCGGCAAGGTGCTCAACCAGGAGGAACTGGCGGCCGTCCAGGACTGGGGCCGCTACAAAGACGTCGACGGCGACGGCATCTGCTACCGCACCCTGCCCGGCACCGCCGGAGGCAAGGGCGCCTTCTTCACACGCGGCACGGGCCACACGCCTCAGGCCTTCTACAGCGAGAAGCCTGAGGACTACAAGGCCAAGGTGGATCGCCTGAAGCTGAAGTTCGAGACCGCCAAATCCCTGATGCCGGCATCGGTGCTCGATGTACGCGGTTCCCAGGTGGGAATTCTCGCCTATGGCAGTTCCCACCCCGCAGTGGAGGAAGCTCGGGATACCCTGCGCGAGGATCACCACCAGGAGACGGACTACCTGCGGGTGCGGGCCTTCCCTTTCACGAAGGACGTGCAGGAATTCCTCGCCTCCCATGAGGTGGTGCATGTCGTCGACCAGAACCGGGATGGCCAGATGGCTTCGCTGCTCATCGATGCCTATCCGGAGTTCGCCACGCGCATCCGGCGGCTGAGGCACTACGACTCCAGTAGCCTCTCCGCCCAGAACGTGCTCGACCTGTTCTTCGCCCAGACTCAAGCCCCGATTCACGCCTAGGTGCCGCCATGTCCACCGCCACCACCACCGTCCCCGTGAACAAGCTTGGGCTGACGAAGCAGGACTACGTCGGCGCCAAGAGCACCCTCTGTCCCGGCTGCGGCCACGATGCCATCACCGCGCAGATCATCCAGGCGAGCTGGGAACTCGGCATCGAGCCCCACCGTGTCGCCAAAGTCTCCGGCATCGGCTGCTCCAGCAAGACCCCCACCTACTTCATGAGCCAAGCCTGGGGTTTCAACACTGTGCACGGTCGCGCTGCCGCCGTGCTCACGGGCGCCACCCTCGCCAACCGCACCCTCACCAATCTCCTAGTGAGCGGCGACGGCGACTCCATGTCCATCGGCATGGGGCAGTTGGTGCACCTCATTCGCCGAACC
>CAYQAS010000011.1:0-58642 GCA_964415525.1 uncultured Solibacteraceae bacterium | reverse complement strand
TCCATGCGCCCTTTCGCCCTGCTCGCCTGCACGCTGCTCGCCGCCGAGGGGCCGAAGATCCTCGAGGCGCCCATCCGCGCCCACATGGCCTTCCTGTCGGACGATCTGCTGGAGGGTCGCGGCACGGGGCAGCGGGGTGGTGATCTGGCGGCGAAATACCTCGCGGCCCAACTCCAGGCCCTCGGGGTGAAGCCCCTCAACGGCGATAGCTACCTGCAGCGGGTGGAGGTCCAGGGTGCCAAGCTCCGCACCAAGGAGAGCGGCCTCGCCTTTAATGGGCCGAAAAGTGTCCTGCGGCCTGTGTGGTTCGAGGATGTGGTGGGGGGCAGCGGTAGCTTCCGGCCGGACGAGTCCTTCGAAGCGCCGGTGCTTTTCGTGGGCTACGGGATCTCGGCTCCGGAGCGCGGTTGGGACGATTACAAGGGCGTGGACTGCAAGGGCAAGCTCCTGGTGATGCTCATCAACGATCCCAAGCCCACCGCAGCAGAACCCGCGCGCTTCGATGGCAAGGGCCTCACGCGCTACGGCCGCTGGACCTACAAGTACGACGAGGCGGCCCGGCGCGGCGCCGCGGGGGTGCTGATCATCCACGACACCGAAGGCGCGGCCTACGACTGGTCCGTGGTGCGCAACGGCTACGACGGGGAGAAGTTTCGGGCGGTGGGCACGACGCCTGGCACGCCCTTCCAGGGCTGGGTCAGTGCGGGTTTCGCCGTGAAGCTCTTTGAGGCGGGCGGTCAGGATCTGGCGGCGCTGCAGGCGGCGGCGGAGCGCAAAGACTTCCGACCCGTGTCGCTGGACCTCCAGGCCGGCGCGAAGGTCGTCAGCACCATCCGGAACTTTCCCCAGTTCAACGTGGCGGGGGTGATCCCCGGCACCGATCCCGTGCTGGCCAAGGAAGCCGTGCTCTACAGCGCGCACTGGGACCACCTGGGCATCCAGGAAGGCCGCATCTATCCCGGTGCCATCGACAACGGCAGCGCGATGGGCGCCCTGTTGTCCCTCGCGCAGGTGAGCGTCGCCCACCCCACGCGGCGCAGCCAGATCATCTTCTTTCCCTGTGGTGAGGAGCAGGGCCTGCTGGGCGCTCGCGCCTACACGCGGCAGCCGCTATGGCCGCTGGATCGCACCGTGGCGGCCCTCAACTTCGAGAGCCTCAACTGGGTCGGTCCGAGCCGAGACATCGAATTTCTGGGGGGCGAGCGCAGCACGCTGCTGCAGGACGCCAGGATCGTGGGAAAGGCCCTGGGCCTGAAGCCGATGGAAGGCGAGGTCGACACGCAGGGGCTCTTCTTCCGCTCCGATCACGCTCCCTTCTTCGAGGCGGGCATTCCCGCAGTGAGCCCGGGCTTCTCTCTGGCGGGACAGCGGGACTACATCCACGATCCTGAAGCGAGTCGCACCAAGGCGCGCCTCCTGTTGAGCCGGTATCACCAAGGCAGCGACCGCTACGACCCGAACTGGGACCTGCGGGGGATGGTGCAGCACAGCCAGTTCATCCTGGAACTGGGGCGCCGCGTGGCCAATGCCAAGGGGCGGCCCCGGCTTCTGACATCCCGATGACGGACGCTGCTATCCTGCCGCAAACCCCGGATGAGGCATGGAACGGCAGCAGCTCGATCGAATCAGGGCCTTTTTCGAGACACATGATCGCGGGGATGAGGCTGCCCACTTGGCCCTCATCCACCGTGACGTGCGGTATTTCGGGAGCGTGTTCGGGCGGGAGGTGGAGGGGGTCGCTTCCTACAAAGGGATCTTTCGCAGCGCCCACCGGGATCTGGGGCTCCTTCGGCATCGGCCTTTGAAGGTGTTCGGAATCTGGCCCGAAGTGGCGGTGCTGGTGGAGATTGACTTGGCTCCCCCGCGGGAAGGCATGGTGGAGGGCATCTGGCGCCTGGGCTTCACGCCCGAGGGGCTCGTCCGGAGTCTTTCGATTCTCTGGGATCCCCGGGGCGCCACGATTATCTGAGCCGTAGGTGCGCCTTTAGGGCCGTTTGGAGCAATCCGGGTGCGTGCCCCACTGAGGGGTGCGCCGCCGTTCGGCTAGATAGCCGGTGAGCAGGATGGGGACGATGAGGGCGAGTCCGAGGAAGAAAAGGTGCATAGGGATCGTCCTGGCCTGACGGAACGAGGGGAGTCGTTGCCAACGGGGAGTCGGGAGCCTCTGGCTCCCGGGGCCTTGGATCGGCTGGGGCCTCCCCCAGGACGAACAAGGCATATGAACCACCATCTTACGGGAACGCCGAGCGTGCGGGAGATTCGGGTTGATGCCTCGATTGGCGAGGCTTCGTGGGGCGCTACGGTCGGGGCCCTTCCCCACGCTGGAGTCCTCATGCGAGCCGCACGCTGCCGCAACTCCGCACCCAGGTGAACACTGCCCTGGAGGCCAGTAAGAAGCCGGTGCCCACCTGCCGGATGCGTCACCCGAAGACGCCGCCTCTGTTCGGCTTGGTGCAACTGGGTGAGGTGCCCGCAGGGGCATCCAAGACCGGGAGGCGTTCCACGACGGGCCCATGGGTGGCTGGCGTATGGCTGCTGCGATCTCGTGCACAAGGGCCTTGCGTGAGGTCAGGCCTCCGGGAAGGACGGTGCAGCGCTGATGGCGCCATGCTCCTTCACCGCGACCACCAGCTGGTCCAGGGCAGCGCCCCAGCCCTCGTGGAAGTTCATGGCCGCGTGCTTCTCCCGGTCCTCGGCGCTTGCATGCAGCACGGTGGCGACGTAGCGGGTGCCGCCTTCCACCGGCTCCAGGCTGATGACGACGGTGATGGCGGGGAACGCGTCGGGAGGAGCCGGAGCGTAGCCCGCCCTTAGGGCCGAAGTCCACACCAGGCGCGTCGGGGTTTGCACCTCCAGGAAGCAGCCTTCCTGGGGGAAGTCTTCCCCTTCGGGAGACTGCATCACGGTGAAGAAACGCCCCCCCGGCCGGAGGTCAAGTTCACAGTGGGGCGTTTTCCACGGGGCCGGCGTGAACCAGCGCGTGATCCAGCTGGGATCTGTCCAAGCGCGCCAGACGGCCTCAAGGGGGATGTCCACATCACGTTGGAGGACGAGTGGAAAGGCATCGGCTGGGCTCACGGCAGTTCTCCCGGGCTGAGGAGTTGGATGCACTGGGAGGCTGGTGGGTACACGGAAGAAGGACTCCTGAGAGTCCGTTTTTCGATGAATCCAATCGATCTCAGCCCTTGGCTTAGATCCTGACTCGGCCCTATGCGGGCCTCACCCCTTCGGGGCGGTTCCGCCCTGGCGGGCCGAACCGTCAGATGCCTCCACAGCTTCGCTGTGTCGGATCCTGACGCGGGTCTATGCGACCCGTGCCCTGCGGGCGGCAACGAGGCCCTTTGCGGGGCCTCGTTCCGTCCGCTCCTCCCTTCGCTGCGCTTCGGTCGGATCGTGTGCCCAGTGGGCTCAAATCTCAGCCTTTGGCTTCGATCCTGACTCGGCCCTATGCGGGCCTCACCCCTTCGGGGCGGTTCAGCCCTGGCGGGCCGAACCGTCAGATCCCTCCACAGCTTCGCTGTGTCGGATCTTGGCCCACGAGTCCTTGAGGCCGACGGTGCGGTTGAAGACCACGGCTCCGGGTTTGCTGTCGAGGTCCACGGCGAAGTAGCCGGTGCGTTCGAACTGGAAGTGATCGCCGAGCTGGACGGCTGCGAGGCTGGGTTCGAGCTTGGCGGTGACGACCTCTTCGCTGGCGAGGTTGATGAACTCGTGCCAGTCATGACCTTCGGGCACGTCCATGGGGTCTTCCTGGCTGAAGAGCGGCTCGTAGAGGCGCACTTCGGCGTCGATGGCGTGGGTGGCGCTCACCCAGTGGATGGTGCCCTTCACCTTGCGGCCATCTGCGGCATTGCCACCTTGGCTGGTGGGATCCCAGGTGCAGCGGAGCTCCGTGACAGTCCCTGTCGCATCCTTCAACACTTCCTCGCAGCGGACGAGGGCGGCACCGCGCAGGCGGACTTCGGCGCCGGGGGCGAGGCGGAACCACTTCTTTGGGGCCACTTCCTGGAAGTCGTCCTGGTCGATCCACAGCTCGCGGGTGAAGGTTACGGTGCGGCTGCCCATCTCCGGGTGGTCACCGTGGTTGGGCAGGGTGACGTCGAAGGCTTCGGCATCCGTCATGTTCGTGATGACGAGCTTGAGCGGGCGGATAACGCCCATGCGGCGCGGGGCCTTGGCCTCCAGATCCTCGCGGATGCAGTGCTCGAGCAGTCCAAGGTCTGCCACCATGTCGCGCTTGGCGACGCCCACGCGCTCGGCGAAGGCGCGCACGGCTTCGGGGGTGTAGCCCTTGCGGCGCAGGCCGCAGATGGTGGGCATGCGGGGGTCGTCCCAGCCACGTACGCGGCCTTCCTGCACGAGCTGGAGGAGACGGCGCTTGCTCATGACCGTGTGGGTGACGTTCAGGCGGGCGAACTCGATCTGGCGGGGCAAGGGGCGTTTGAAGAACTTGCCGTCGACGTCCTGCTCGAGAAACCACTCGTACAGCGGGCGGTGATCCTCGAACTCCAGCGTGCAGATGCTGTGGGTGATGTGCTCGATGGCGTCCGACACGCCGTGGGCGTAGTCGTACATCGGGTAGATCAGCCAGGCGTCCCCGGTGCGGTGGTGGTGCGCGCGGCGGATGCGGTACATGAGCGGATCGCGCAGGTTCATGTTCGGGTGCTGCACGTCGATCTTGGCGCGGAGCACCTTGGTGCCGTCGGCGAATGCCCCGGCGCGCATCTGCCGGAAGAGCTCAAGGTTCTCTTTCACGCTGCGGTCCCGGTAGGGCGAGGGCTTCCCAGGGTTGTGGAAGTTGCCGCGGTATTCACGGATCTCCGCCTCGTTCAGGTCGCAGACGAAGGCCTTGCCTTGGGTGATCAGGTATTCCGCGTAGTCATAGAGGAACTGGAAGTAGTCCGAGGCGTAGAACTCGCTTTCCCAGTTGAAGCCCAGCCACTGCACGTCCTCGCGGATGGAGTCGACGTACTCCACGTCCTCCTTGACCGGGTTCGTGTCATCGAAGCGCAGGTTGGTCTTGCCGCCGTATTTCTTCGCCAGGCCGAAGTTGATGCAGATGCTCTTGGCGTGGCCGATGTGCAGGTAGCCGTTGGGTTCGGGGGGGAAGCGGGTCATGATGCGCCCGGCATGCTTACCCGCGGCGAGGTCGGTCTCCATGATCTCGGCGATGAAGTTCAGGGGCTGGGTCTCGGGCGAGGGCGTGGCGGATTCGGTCATGAGGCTTCCCCTTTGGTTGCGGCAAAACGCCTATTTTACGCGCCTCGCGCGCCCCGTCATGCCGTGGATTGCGGAGGCACGTGAGCGGATCCACGCGTTCTGGAGAGGTTCGCGCTTCTGGCCGATGAGAGGTTTCCCCGCCGGAGCCCCGGTGAAACAGCTAGCCTGGGCCATCCCTTCTTGCATCCACATGGAGCCAGCGTCATGCCGTTCTTTGGGATCACCCTCCAATGTGGGCTTCGGCTGCTGGCCCAGCGTGGGGGCGACTGCCTGAGGCGCCTGCTGGTGGTGGCCCTGGCCCTGGTGCCTGCCTGGGCCGGCGCGCCGCACAAAGTGACCCTTCAGCTGAAGTGGACGCACCAGTTCCAGTTCGCAGGCTATTACGCGGCCCAGGCCAAGGGGTTCTACGCAGCCGCTGGATTGGATGTGACGCTGGTCGAGGCTGGGCCGCAGCGGTTGCCGCTGCCGGTGGTGGAATCCGGCCAGGCGGAGTTCGGCGTCAGCGACATGGAGGTCTTCCGGGCTTATCTGGAAGGACGTCCCTTGGTAAACCTGGGGGTCGTCTTTCAGCATTCGCCGACGGTGGTCCTCGCCCTGCGGGGCAGCGGCATTCGCCGTCCCTCGGATCTCACGGGGCGCACGGTCATGTTTCAGGGCGGCCAGGGCAAGGTGGAGACACGCGCCATGCTTGCCTCCGAGGGACTTCGCATGGATGCCCTCCGGGAAGTGCCCCACAGCTGGAACCTGGATGATCTGGTGTCGGGCCGGGTGGATGCCCTTTCGGCCTATGCCACCAACGAGCCCTTCCTGCTGAATCGGCGCGGCGTCGAGGTCGTGGAGCTTCGGCCCATCGACTACGGTGTGGATTTCTACGGGGACCTGCTGTTTTCAACCCGTGCCTTTGTGCAGTCTCACCCCGAGGTTGCCCAGGCCTTCCGGCGAGCTTCCTTCCAGGGCTGGGACTATGCGATGGCTCATCCGGAGGAACTGGTCGATTACATCCTCACCCTGCCGGGTGTGGCGGAGCGGGGGATCACACGGGAAAAACTCCAGTTCGAAGCGGCGCTCATGCGCAATCTGGTGCTGCCGGGGCTGGTGGACTTGGGGCATGTGAACCCGGGGCGACTCCGGCGCATCGCCGAGGTGATTCAGCAGCAGGGTTTCCTGAAGTTTCAGAACGATCCAGAGGAATTCGTGTACCTGCCGCCCGAGCCGACGTTGCATGTCTGGCGACGCCTGCTGCGGGATGCGGCTCCGGTGATCTTGACGGTGGTCGTCGTGGTGGGGATCTGGATCATCCACCTGCGCTATACGGTGAAGGCGCGCACCCTGGCGCTCAAGCGCCAGAATGACCTGTTTGAATCTCTCCTGAAAATGCTCCCCGTGGGGGTCTTCATGGTGGAAGCACCCTCTGGAAGGCCCCTGGTGGCGAACGAGGCTGCCTGCGATCTGCTGGGGCGCGGGATCCTCCCCGATGCCTCGCGGAGTAACCTTGCGGAGGTCTACAAGGCCTATCGTGCAGACAACGGAGAACCCTATCCACCCGAGGCCATGCCCATTCTTCGGGGGATGCAGGGCGAGACGTCCCACGTCGATGATCTGATCGTGGAACGTCCGGACGGCACCCGCACGTTGCTGGAGATCTTTGGTTCGCCGGTGCGGGACAGCCAGGGGCAGATCTGGGCGAGCCTGGTCAGCTTCATGGACATCAGCCAGCGGAAGCGTGCGGAGGCGGCCCTGCGGGCGTCCCGGGAGCAGTTCGCCAAGGCCTTTGCCATCAGTCCGGATGCCATCAACATCACCCGCCTGTCCGACGGGGTCTATGTCGCCGTCAACGAGGGATTCACCCAGATCACGGGCTATTCCTCGAAAGAGGTGGTCGGGCATGCCTCCACCTCAGCTGTTTGTCCCTTGTGGGTGAATCCGGAAGACCGGGCACGGATGGTGGCCGGCCTTCGGGAGCAGGGCGAAGTGACGGGACTGGAGGCTCCGTTCCGCCTGAAGGACGGTCGGATCATCACCGGGCTGATGTCCGCCAAGATCCTCGATATAGGTGGTGAACCCCACGTGCTCTCCATCACTCGGGACATCACGGAACGCAAGCGGCTGGAGCAGGCGCAGCTGTTCCTCGCAGAGGCCGGGTGGCTGGCCACGGGCGAGGACTTCTTTAATGCTCTCGCTCGTTTCCTGGCGGAGCACCTCGGGGTGGACTACGTCTGCATCGACCGCCTGTTGGGGGATGCCTTGGAGGCGGAGACCCTGGCGATCTGGTTTGACGGGCAGTTTGAGCTCAATTGCGCTTATGCCCTGAAGGACACACCCTGCGGGGACGTCGTAGGCAGACGCATCTGCCATTTCCCGAGCGGCGTGAGGCATCAGTTCCCCAAGGATCAGGTGCTGCAGGACATGGTGGCCGAGAGCTACTTGGGCGCCACCCTTTGGGGAGCCCAGGGCCAACCCATCGGGCTCATCGCCCTGATCGGCCGTCGCCCCATGACAGAGGCGCGCCTCGCAGAATCCACCCTGGCCTTGGTGGCCGTCCGGGCCGCCGGAGAGCTCGAACGCCGGGAGGCGGAAAGCGCCCTGCGGGCAAGGGACGAGGAATACCGCAGGTTGGTGGGGGACATGCAGGTGGGTGTCCTCCTTCAGGGGCCTAAGGCGGAGATCCTCCTGAGCAATCCCATGGCCCTCGAACTGCTCGGTCTGACGGAGGATCAGATCCTGGGCAAGACCTCCTTCGATCCGGTTTGGAATGTCATCCATCCCGACGGCTCCCCATATCCTGGGGCCGACCATCCGGTGCCCCAGGCCATCGCCACTCGGAAACCCGTGCGGAAGGCCATCATGGGCGTCTTCCGGCCCACCACGGGTGAGCGGATCTGGTTGTCCGTGGATGCCGAGCCCCAACTGACAGCCGACGGGACGGTGCGGCAGGTGGTTTGCACCTTTGTTGATATTACGAACCTCAAGCATGCCGAGGAGGAGAAGGTCCGGCTCCAGGCCCGGCTCCTGCAAGCGCAAAAGATGGAGAGCCTGGGGAGCCTCGCCGGAGGCGTGGCTCACGACATGAACAATGTCCTGGGGGCCATTCTGGGATTGGCCTCCGCCAGCAGTCACACACTGGCACCGGAGGAACCGGCTCGCCGGGCTTTCGAGACGATCTCGAAAGCCGCCGTACGCGGCGGCGAGATGGTCAAGCGGTTGCTGCGCTTTGCCCATCAGAGCCCTGCTGAGGCTCGGGAACTGGACTTGAATGCAATCCTGCGCGAGGAAATGCACCTGCTCGAGCACACCACCCTGGCCAAGGTGCACCTCGTTGAGGACTTGGCGCCGAATTTGTGGACGATCCAGGGGGATGTGAGCGCCCTGACCCATGCCGTCATGAACCTGTGCGTGAATGCGGTGGATGCCATGTCCGAGGGCGGGACCCTAACCTTGCGGACCCGAAACGGAGAGGACAACTCCGTGGAAGTCGTGGTGGAAGACAACGGCTGCGGGATGACCAGGGACGTTCTGGACCGAGCACTGGATCCGTTCTTCACGACCAAGGAGCAAGGCAAAGGCACCGGGCTGGGGCTCTCCATGGTCTACAGCACCGTCAAGGCCCACCATGGGGAGCTTGAGCTTGAGAGCGAATCGGGGAAGGGCACCCGCGTGAGGCTGCGTTTCCCCGCCAGCCCAGCGTCCGCGGGGAATGCCTTGGTTCCCTCCGTCTCGAAGGTGGAGCCGGCTTCCCAGGCCCTTCATGTGCTGCTCGTGGACGATGACGAGCTGATCCGAACCTCCATGGAGGCCGTGCTCGAAGTGCTGGGGCATCGTGTCATCACGGCCTCAAGCGGCGAGCAGGCTCTTCTGCTGCTGGCGGAGGGTGTCCATCCCGACGTGGTCATCTTGGATATGAACATGCCTGGCCTGGGAGGGGCAGGAACCCTGCCAAGGCTTCGCGCCATACACCCCGAGCTTCCCGTCCTCCTCGCCACCGGACGGGCCGATCACAATGCCATGGGACTGGTGGCGGGACACGCCAAGGTGACGCTCCTGTCCAAGCCCTTCACCACTGAGGATCTGAGGGCCTACCTGGATGCCCTCCCTCGGAGGGGGGTGTAGGGACGATTCCATCGGGAAGGGGGCTTTCCCTGTGTGGGGAGATTTCTGCGCGTTTTCGAAATGCTAATGATGAATTCATCCGCTGTTTCACGGAACGATGCTCCGGAGCCTCCCATGAAGCGATTCCTGCTTCTTACCGCCCTTATCGTGGCGGGTGCCACCATGGAGCGTCATCGTTAGGCCCGTAAGACCTATCCCGAGTCACTGGGCGTCCTCGTCCCGGCCTATTTGCCCAAGGTGCCCGTGGATGTGGCTGCGGGTGGAGCGCTCCGTTATCGGCGAGAAGGTGCGGGCTACCTGCTCTTGTCCGTGGGTGCGGATGGGAAGGACGAGAACGGTACGGTCGTGACGGGAAATGCCCCCGCAGGACGGGCGAAGCTCGAGGCCGGGGACTGGACCTGGGCGGTGCGCTAGACCCCGATCCCGCGCCGTCCCGCCTCCTCCAGGCGCAGGGTGAGGCGGACCTTCCGGCCTTCCCGCAGCACCTCCAGCTCCAGCGTGCTTCCGATCGGTTCGTTGAAGGCCAGGTCCAGCAGGCGGTCCATGTCCTGGACCGCCTTGCCGTTCACGGCGGTGATGACATCCCCTAGGACGTAGCGGCGTCCCGAGCGGGTGAGGCCGCGGAGCCCCGCGCGGTCGGCGGCGCTGCCGTTGCGGACGCTGAGCACGATGACGCCGGCGGGGCGCCCGAAATAGGCGGCATATTCCGGCGCTAGGGCTTCGAAACCGACATCGGGTCGGGGCAGGCGACCGCGGCTGATGAGCTGCGGGACGAAGCGGTTCACCGTGTCCACGGGCACGGCGAAGCCGATGCCGGCGCTGGCGCCGCTCGGGCTCTGGATGGCGGTGTTCACGCCGATGAGCCGACCGGCGGAATCCAGCAGGGGGCCGCCGGAGTTGCCAGGATTGATGGCCGCATCGGTCTGGATGACGCCTGCGATTCTGCGCCCCGAGGGACTCTGGATCTCCCGGCCCAGGGCCGAGACGATGCCGGTGGTGAGGGTGTAGTCCAGGCCGAAGGGATTGCCGATGGCCAGGACACTCTGGCCGACCTGGAGGCCACCGCTCGTGCCGATGGGGATCGGGCGCAGCTTGGCGGGTGGGCTGTCCAGCTTGAGAACGGCGAGGTCCTTCTCGGGCGCGACCCCGATCGGGACGGCTCGATGCACGCTTTGGTCGCTGAACGTGACCTGGAGTTCGTTCGCGCCCTCGATCACGTGGAAGTTGGTGACGATGTGGCCAGCCTCGTCCCAGATGAAACCGGAGCCGGTGCCCGAGGCCACCTTCTCCACATCCATGCTGAACCAGTCCCGCTGGTAGGCGATGGAGGTGATGTAGACGACGGATTGCCTGGACTCCTTGAACCGTTCGATGAGGCTCAGTTCCGAGGCGCCGAGGGGTCCTCGGGGCGTGACGGGTCGGGGGGCGGCGCTGGAGCGCTGCATGAGGTTGCTGCCACACCAGCCCACCAGCACGGAGGAGGCCACGAGAATGAGGATCGTTGCGATGCGTCGCATGCAGGCTCCGGAACGGTCTGGATTCCAACATACTGCGGCCCGTTGATCGGGTGGAGTGTGGCCGCTGGACAGGTGAGCCGTTCCGTTCATCGGAGGGATTCCGTCGCTTCCGTGTGGAGGCTTACTCTGACAGCTGCGACAGGAGAGCACGCCATGACCCAACCGGAATCTCACGTCACGCCTGAGGCCTCCCTCTACGGAGCCGAACCCAAGCCGGTCGTCCCGACCCCCATCTCCTTCGGCGATCTGGTGGTGGGGCTCTTCACCGAACCCGGGGTCACCTTCGATCGCCTGAAGGCCCGCCCCGAGTGGCTTACGGCGATGTTGGTGATTCTTGGATGCGGACTTGCCCTCGCCATCCTCTGGGTCGCCAAGGCGGACCATGCGGGCATGGCAGAGGCACGCTTTGATGTGCTGCGTCAGGCTTTTGGAATGCAGATGCCGGATCAGGCCGTCCAGGAAGCGGTGGAGAAGGCCGGGAACAGCCGTCCCTTCGTCGCCACGGCCCTGGGTTCCCTCATTGGGCCCTGGTTTGTCAGCGCCCTCATCGGCGTGATCTGCTGGGGGCTCGCGCGCCTCAGCACTCCGCTTTCCGCTGAACCGGCCACCTTCAAGCAGGGGTTCTCCCTTGCCGCGGTGCATCAGTTGGCCCTGTTGCCGGGCCAGATCGCGACCCTCGCCATGGTGGCCATCAAGCCCGTGGGCGCGGCCAGCGTCATGGTCCTCAACCCCTTGAGCCTGGGCTTCTTCATGCGGTCTGAAAATCCCTGGGTGCGCGGCCTCTTCGTCGGGCTGGGGGATCCCCTCTACCTCTTCAGCTTCGTCCTGCTCGCCATCGGCATGCGACGCATGCTGGGTGCCAAGACCTGGGCCATCGCTGTGGCACTGGGCGTGATGGCGCTCGTGGGGATGCCCCTGCGGTATTTCGGAGGCATGTTCTGATGTCGCGCAAAGGGCTGTTTCTGGCGGTGGGCGGTGGGGCCCTGGCCCTGGTGGTGGTGCTCGGCGTGGTCTTCGGGCGCACGGGTGGGGAGGCTGACGCCTTCGGCTGGGATACCGTGAGCCGTGGGGATATCCGCGAGACCCTGAGCGCCAGCGGGGAGATCCAGGCCCGTACCAAGGTGAACATCGGCACCATGGTGGGCGGCGAGATCAAGGCCATCCATGTGAAGGACGGTCAGGACGTGAAGGCCGGCGACCTGCTGGTCACCATCGACCAGGAGCGTCTGCGACAGGAACTGTCCCGTTCGGAATCCGCCCTGGAGTCCTACCGCAAGGAGTCCGAGCGCGTCCAGGCGGCGATGAAGAGCGAACAGGAGTCCTTCCTGCGCAGCGAGGCCCTGCACAAGCAGGGGTTGGTGTCCTCCGAGGACTTCCGGCGTGCGAAACTCGCGTGGGACAGTGCGCAGCTGGCGCTCCAGGCCTCCCGGGCGAACGTCGCCCAGAACCAAGCCACGGTGGCGACCCAGCGGGATCTGCTCTCCAAGACCGCCCTGCGCGCACCCATGACGGGCCGTGTGACGGGCCTGAAGGCCGAGAAGGGCGAGACCGCCATCGCCGGCATGACGAACCTGCCCGGGGCCGTGCTCATGGTGATTTCCGACATGAACGACATCGTGGCGGAAGTGAAGCTCAACGAATCCGAGGTCGTCCGCTGCCATGTAGGTCAGACGGCCCAGGTCACCGTGGAGAGCCTGCCCGGGCGGGTCTTCCCCGGCCGCGTGGTGGAAGTCGCCACGGCCTCCGAGAAGGTGGGCCAGGACGCCAACACCTACAAGGTGAAGGTCGCCCTGGAGATGAAGACGGTGGACATCGGCCAGCTCCGAGTGGGCATGAGCGCCCGCGCCGTGATCCTGGCGTCGGAGTCCAAGGCCGCGCTGCGCCTGCCGCTGCAGAGTGTGCAAGAGCGGGACGGCAGCCTGGAGGACGCGCAGAAGAAGGGGCTCCTGGCTCCGGAATCCCGCATGGTGGTCTTCGTGGTGAAAGGCGGCAAGGCCGTGGAGACGCCGGTCAGCGTGGGCATCGCGAACACGCAGTTCTACGAGCTGAAGGGCGGGATCGAGGAGGGCGCGAAGGTGCTGACCGGGCCCGTGCGTCGCCTCAAGGAGCTCAAGGACCGCGCCTCCGTGTCACTCAAGGCGCGGTCGGATGCGGAGCTGGAGAAGCAGGCCCGACGGCGGACGGCAACGTCATGATGGCGCTGGGGGAACCCTTCCGGGCGGCCCTCGCCAGCCTGCGGGCCAACAAGATGCGTAGCGCCCTCACGATGCTGGGCATCGTGATCGGCGTGGCGGCGGTGATCGTCGTCGTCAGCCTCATCCAGGGCCTCAAGGGCAGCGTGATGGCGCAGATCGAGCGGGCGGGCAGCAACGCGCTCTTCGTGCGGCCCGCCATGCCCCAGGACATGCCCTTCGAGGAGTACATGAAGCTCCGGGACCGTGACCTCACCCTGGAGCACATGCGGGCGCTGGCCCGCATGGAACCGCGCATTGTTGCCGTGACGCCGGTCTTCTTCAGCGGCGGCGAGGTGAAGCACGGGGGACGGAGCACCAACACCCAGATCTACATGACCGACGAGACCTGGCTGGAGCAGAACAAGGTGAACCTCCGCACCGGCCGCAACTTCGTGCCCGCGGATCTGCGGTTGCGCTCCAAGGTCGCCATCATCGGTCCGCGCCTCATCGAGAAGTTGGGCATCAAGGGGAATCCCATTGGACAGTTTCTGACCACCGGGACCCTCAGCCTGGAGATTGTGGGTCAGCTAGAAGAACAAGGCGCGACCTTGGGCAATGATCCCGATAACGCCCTGATCGTGCCTATCAGCACCGGCATGGCCACCCTGGCGGACAGCCAGCGCCGCCAGCTCATCTTTCAGGCTCGCTACGAGCCCACCATGGCAAGCGAAGATGCGGAGGACATGGTCAAGGAGGCCCTGCGGCGCATCAAGGGCGTCCGGCCCAAGGAGCGCGAGGGCTTCAGGGTGCTCAGCCAGAAGCAGGTGGCCTCCATCATGGACACCATCACCGGCGCCATCACCGCCGTGGCGGCGGGCATGGTGAGCGTGGCCCTGCTCGTGGGCGGCATCGGCATCATGAACATCATGCTGGTGAGCGTCACCGAGCGGACCCGCGAGATCGGCATCCGCAAGGCCGTGGGCGCCCGGCGTGGGGATGTCCTGACGCAGTTCCTCATCGAGGCGGCAGTGCTTTCGATTTTGGGGGGCGCCCTCGGCATCCTCTCGGGCTTCGCCATTGGTGCGGTGGTGGGCAAGCTGCTGCTGGGCACCGTGGGCAGCATTCCGCTCTGGGCCTTCATCGCGGGGTTCGGCGTGCCGGCGGGCATCGGGCTGCTGTTCGGGATGTACCCGGCGGCCAAGGCCGCCAAGCTCGATCCCATTGAGAGTCTGCGCTACGAGTAGCGCAGACTGACCACCCCCGGATCACGCCCTCCACCGGAGGGCGTTCCCGCTCCTGCGTCGCTGTGCTCCTTGATCGCGGACGGGGCCCCGTTGCTACGAGTAGCGCAGACTGACCACCCCCGGATCACGCCCTCCACCGGAGGGCGTTCCCGCTCCTGTGTTGCGGTGCTCCTTGATCGCGGACGGGGCCCCGTTGCTACGAGTAGAGAACGGGCGCCGGGAGGAGCTGTTCCAGCGTGCGGACCAGCTCCTCCCGGCGGCAGGGCTTGGCGAGAATGGCGTTGACGCCCCGCTTCGCGAGGGCCCGGCTGCGGTCCTCCGAGATGTGCCCGGAGAGCACGAGCACTGGCAATTGGGGATCTACGGCCCGCAGGGCCTCAAGGGTCGCGACGCCGTCCATGGCCTCCATGTGGAGATCCAACACCGCCGCATCCAGAGCGCTGGGGCGGCTCGTGAACCAGGCCACCGCCTGCCTGGGGTCGCAGAAGCGGGTGACCCTCGCTCCAGAGGCTTCAAGCAGGTCCTGCACCACGGCGCCCACCATCTCCTCGTCATCCACCACGAGGATCCGGCGTGGGAGGGTGGAGGGATGAGACCGGTTCGGTGCCTCGCCCTGCGGAGGGGCATATGTGAGGGCGGGAAAGAGGAGCTGAAAGGTGGTCCCCAGGTCGACCTGGCTGTGAACGCGGACGCCGCCCTGGTGGGAGCGCATCGCACCTTCCACGGCGGGGAGCCCGAGACCGGTTCCCAGGGCCTCGCCCTTCGTGGTGAAGAAGGGTTCGAAGATCCGGGACAGGTGCTCCGCGGGAATGCCGCAGCCGTCGTCCTCCACCTCCACCTGCAGGTATGGGCCAGGAGTCAGTTCCCAGGCCTCGGCGTCGGCGGCTTCGAGAAGAATATTCGTGGTGCGAAGGGTGATGCAGCCACCCTTCGGCAGGGCGTCGCAGGCATTGAGCAGGAGGTTGAGGAGGGTGCTACGGAGTTCTCCGGGATCCCCGAGCACATGGGCATGGAGGGCCTTCAGTTGGAGGTCCAGGCGGATGCCGGGGCCCAGGCTGGGGCGCCCCAGATCGGCCACGTCCTTTGCCAGGGCATGGAAATCCAGGGCCTCCGTGCGCAGCCGACCTTTGCGGACATAGCTCAACAGGCTGCGGGTCCGTTCACGGGCATCCTCTGCCGATTCCTGAATGCGCTTTACGTGGTGCAGGAGGTCAGGCTCCTGGAGCCTCTCCCCGAGCAGTTCCGCGTGGCCGGCCACCACGGTGAGGGCATTGTTGAAGTCGTGGGCGATGCTCCCGGCGAGTTGCCCCAGGAGTTGCAGCTTGTCCGCATGGTGGAGCCGATCCTGGGCCTCGCGCAGCTCCCGGCTCCGAGCCTCCACCTTCTCCTCCAGCCGCTCCTGGTGATCCCGCAGTTCGGCCTCGAGGCGCTGCCGAGCCTGCAGTTCTCCCTGGAGTTGGGCGAACAGGCGGGAGTGAGTACCGACTGCCAGCGCCGCCAGCATCCATGCGATTAGGCCGAAGAGGGAGGATGGATTGCCGGAGAGCAGGGTCGAGGTTCCGGATAGCGCTGTGAAGACGAGGGCTGCGGCGGCATAGCAGCCCAGGGCAGCCAGGACGCCGGAGGCGGTTCCATTGCGCCAGGCCACGAGGCTTGCCGGAATGATGGCCAGGTTGGCGACCGCGCCGACACCGAGCAGGTGGAAGAGCACGGCAACAACCACGGCATACACAACCAGCAGGCCGGCAGTGAACCAGGCATCCTTCCATGGAGCTGCAGTGTCAAAAGAAGGTCGTAGGCGCATGGCGAGGGGGCGATTGTCAGGCAAATGTAGCAGCGAAAGGCTCATGAATGATGGCGGCCGCGGCGCCAAGGCTCAAGCTGCCACCTCCGATTGACCGATACCCCAGTGTCCAAGCGGATTGAGCACGAGGAGGTCGCACATGCCCCGGGGAGCCCACAAGGTGTCCAGTGTGGTTCACGGGACCCTGAGCCCCATCGCGCCGATGTCCTGGCGCGAGGTGCTGATTCGCGAGGGTCGGGATGACGCCGCTTCCATTCGGACCCTCGTGGCCCGCTTCATCCAGGGCTGGCTGGAGGGGGATGGGAGCCGCATGGAGAGTTGCCTCCACCCGGATCTGGAGAAGCGCCTGATTCGGCTCGGGGAACCCCTAGGCCCCAAGCAGGCTCTGGCACGCATGAGGCCGCTGATGGAGGCGGAGGCGCTGGAGGTGGTCACGGACGTGCTCGACGTGCGGCACCGCATGGCCTGCGCCATCAGCCACGTCGGCCCCTGGACGGCCTACATCCACCTTGGGCGGGCGGGACGCCGCTGGGCCATCGTCAACATGCTGTGGGAATGGCAGTAGGGGCGAGTCTCAGGCCAGCGGCTTCCCGTTGCGGCACCACTCGCTGTAGGAGCCGACGTAGAGTCGGGCGCCGAGCAGTCCGGCCCGTTCGAGGGCCAGCAGGGTGTGGCAGGCGGTGACGCCACTGCCGCAGTGGACGATGAGGCGGTCCACTGGCGTGCGGTCGAGCAACTCCATATAGACAGTCTGCAGCGCTTCCGGCGTTCGGAAGGTGCCGTCGGCCTCCAGGTTCCGCTCCCAAAACAGGTTGGCGCTGCCGGGGATGCGCCCGGGCGTGGGGTCGATGGGCTCGACCTCCCCCCGCCACCGGGGCTCCGAGCGCACGTCCAGGACCTTCCAGGCCGGGTCGAGGCGGGCGTGTTCCACGAGCTCGAGGTTCACCGTGGGCAGCATCCAGGGGCTGGGTGGGTAGGTCCGATGGGGGCGCTCGATTGGTGGCTCCCGGGTCCACGGGGCCTGTTCCAGGGAACCTTCCAGCAAGGCCACGGGCCCATGTCCCAAGGCTCGCAGCATCCACCAGGCCCGGGCGGCGCCATTGCCGCCCCGGGCGCCGTCGTAGACCACGACTGGCGTATCCGGACTTATGCCCCGGCTACCCAGCCAGGCCGCGAAGGTGGCGGGATCCGGCAGGGGATGTCGTCCGCCCTGGGCAGGGTCGAATCCGGGCTCCGAGGCTCGGGAAAGCGATGCCTCCAGATCCGCGTGGAGGGCGCCGGGAAGATGGCCGATTTCGTACTCGGCTGCCGTTCGGCAGTCCAGTGGCACCCATTCGGCGGTGAGTTCTTCCAGCCTCATCAGTGGTCCCGTGGGCATGGTCCCCTCCCTGTGCCACCATGGTCCCACGGAGCGTTCCATGGCACATACGGTTCGGGCTTTTACCATCGCCACGCTGCTGGCTGTCCCCTTCCTGGCCTGCCGCCGTGAGGACAACCGCAGCTCGGTTGATGTTTCGATGGTGACCTTTGAGGATGCTCAGGGTCAGAAGCACAGCCTGAAGGAGCTTCAAGGCAAACCCATCGTGGTGGATGTCTGGGCCACCTGGTGTCCGCCTTGCCGCAAGTCCCTGCCGGAGATTGCGGCACTGCAGAAGGCGGGGGGCAGCGACTATGTGGTGCTGGCCATCTCCGTGGACAAGGGCGGATGGGCGGATGTGAAGCCCTTTCTGGAGGCGCATCCCGAGATGGGACTGCAGGCGGTGATCCCGGCTTCTCCCAAGGCGCTGGAACCCTTCGGCTCCATCCATGCCATTCCCACGACGCTGGTGGTGGGGCGCGACGGGCGCGTTCGGGACCGCTGGGTCGGCCACCAACCGGGCCGCGCGGAACAGGCCCTCAAGGCCGCCTTGGCCCAGTCCTGATCCATGGCCCGGGGCAACCGCACCTTCGCGTCCACGGGGCTTCTGAGCCTGGTGCTCATGCTCTCCCTGGGGTTCGCCTTGTGGGGGGCTGCCTCCGTCACGATTCCTGTGGGGTTGCGCATCCTCACCGCTTGCAGCACCGGCATCGCGGCCCTGCTCCTGGTGAACCGCCTGACCCGACGGAACCGGGAGCTGGACGCCACCCTCACTCAGAGTGAGCGCTACGTGGCGGCGGTGGCGGACCTGGCCACGGATCTCCATCTCCTGGTGGATCCCGGCACCGGCGAATTGCTCTACGTCAATGCGGCCTTGGAATCCCTGCTGGGGTTGGATCGGGAGCGCTTCCTCCAGGCGGGGCTGAAGGGCCTGCTGGAGCGGGTGCATCCGGAGGATCGGGGGCCCCTGGAGGCCCTGCTCCGCGGGGACGGTGCGGCCGCGATCGATCCCGAACGGATCCAGGAGGGGCTCGGGCGCCTGCGGGCGGAGGATGGCCAATATCGCTGGTTGCGGGTTCGCGTCCAGGTCTTCCATCGCGATGCCGCCGGACGGCCGGACGAAATCCTCGTGTTGGCCAGCGACCGTTCGGAGGTCCAGAACCTGCAGACCCTGTTGCCCCGGGCCCTGGCTTTCGAGAGCCTGGGCGCTGTCGCGGGCGGGGTGGTCCACGACCTGAACAATGCCCTCATGACCATCCAGCTTCAGGTGGAGCGCGCGGCAAAGGGGATCCCCGCGGATGGGCTGGAACCGATCCTGCATCGGGTGAATCAGGAGAGCCAGCGGGCCTCGGACCTCTCCCGCCAGTTGGTGGCCTGCACCGGTCGCGGACGCTCCCTGCGCTCCAGCCAATCTCTCAATGATGTTCTGCGAGAGGCGCTGCCCCTGCTGGAGCGCATGGTGTCCGATCCGGTCTCACTTCAGGTGGACTTCGAACCGGACCTGCCGAAGACCCTGGTGGACGGCGATCAGATTCGTCACGCGGCCCTGGCAATGGTCTCCCTGGCGGTGGCCTCCCTCGGCTCGTTGCGCGGTGAGATCCGGATCCGTACGATCCGGGTGCGTCTCGAAGGCGACCACACCCCTGGCGACCTGATGGGGGATTTCGTGTGCCTGGAGGTGCACGACACCGGTCGCGGCCTCCGGCCCGAACAGCTCCAGGGCCTCCTGTTGCCGGACCTCCGTGGATCCGCTGTCGGTCTCGATCCCAGTCTCCTGGCCCTCCATTGGATCGCACGGGAGCACAAGGGCACGCTGGATGCAGAGGGTAAGCCCGGCGAGGGCTCACGCCTGAGGCTGCTCTTCCCTGTGGAGGCAGCCGCTGCGGATCCGGACGAAACCCCCGAGCCTCCCATGGCTCCGACGGAAGGCCAACTGATCCTCGTCGTGGAGGATGAGACGGTCCTGCGGGGCGCGCTGCGGCTCGGCCTCGAAGAGGCGGGCTTCACGGTATTGGAGGCGGAGGACGGCGTCGAAGGCTTTGCCGCCTTCGTGCGCAACCGCGAACGGCTCTCCGGCGTGTTGCTGGACCTCACCATGCCGCGAATGAATGGCGACCAGCTCTTCGAGGAGATCCACACCCTGCGCCCGGATCTGCCTGTGATTCTGATGAGCGGCTACGCCGAATCCGACGCCACCATGGCCCTGGGAGCGCGCGGTCTGGCGGGCTTCCTCTCCAAACCCTGCAGCATGCGGGCGGTGCGGGAGGCGCTGGTGAAGGTGCTGGAAAAACGCTGATGGGACTTCGTCTATTGGGGATGACCCTGTGGCCCTTCCCGCCGGGGGATGCCGGACAGCGTTGGCTGAATCGGGCGCTCGCCGCCGACGAGACATTTCTGAGGGAGGCCTGCCTGGAGCGGGCCGCAGGTGCGGGAAGCCTCGACGGCGTCGTGTTGTTGGGAGATTTCTACGCGACCCATGGTCAACGGGATCGGGCCTTGGCGCTTTTCCGGAAGGCCGCGGAGCTGGGGCACCCTGTGGGGGCCTACGGGTTTGCGGAGCTGATCCGCTGGGAGTTCCCGGGGGGCGGACGGGGGCTCAAGGAGAGTTTCCGGTGGTACATGAAGTCGGCGGAGGCGGGCTTCGGGCCGGCCCAGCAGTGGCTGGCGCGGGCCTACGAATCGGGCGAGGGCGTGCCGCAGGATTCGGAGCGGGCCGCCACCTGGACCGCCCGGGTGCCGACGGTGGATTGGCCGCCGGAGGCTCCCGAGGTCCGGCCCCACCGGAATCCACGGGATACGCTGATCGCCTACTGGGACACCCTGAACCTCCTGGTGGGCCAGTTCGCCACCCGCCCCTGGTTCCCCTTCGCCCTGGCGGTGGTGTTGGTCGTGGCCCTCCACGGCCTCTTCTGGATGCTCGGCGCGCCTTCCTGCGGGCTGATCCTGGCGTTCCTGATTCTCGGGCTCTACAACCTCAGCATCCTGCGCGGCCCCTTCCGCCGACGCCTCAGCATCCGGCATCTCGAGTGGGCGGCGGAGCGTGGCGACCGGGATGCGCGGCACCGGCTGGGGCTCGCCTATCGGGATGGCAGCCATGATGTGGCCCGGGATCGGATCCTCGCCTGCCAGCACCTCCGCATCGCCGCCGAGGCCGGACAGACCCAGGCCATGGTGGACCTCGCGGAACTCCTCTTCTGGGGCCTGGGTGGGGAACTGCCCAACCGGGACGAGGCTCGGGCCTGGCTAGAGCGGGCGCGGACCGCCGGGCATCCGGGGCTCACCGGGGAAGAGATCGACCTGCGGCTGGCGGCGACCCTCGCCGGACCTGGGGAGTCGACGCCTGGGGAACAGAAGCTGCAGGAAGTTCGGCACCGCTGGCACCAGGATCTGGGGCCCCGGTTCTCGCGCGGATTCCTGGCGGTGGCTTCGGTGCTCCTCTTCGGCATCCTCGTGCACCAGACCTACCGCAACACCTCCTGGCTAGGACGCCGGGATCGGAACCGCATCGTTTGGGGCGAGGCCATGAACCGCGTGGTGGCGCCCCGGGATCCCCACGCCACCATCCCGATTCCCGCCGCCAAGCGGGCGCGGGTGGAGCCGTTCCCCTACGTCGTGGTCAAGGACGATGGCGGGCTCGAACCGACGCGGGAGACTTCGGCACTTCTGGGGCGTCCGGTCATGCTGGTACTGGCCCGAGGCCGCTACCCCGCCTTCCGGGAGACCCTCACGGAGATGGACGCCCTGACCCTGGAATACCGGGACCGAGCGGCGGTGCTCTCCTGCTTCATCCTGCAGAACGAGGACGCCGGTGGGGCTGTCACGGTCCAGGCCTGGCTCGGCAACGTGAAGTACTTCCACCTGCCCCTGGCCATCGTTCAGAAGGGGATGGACCAGCCGGCGTTGGGGGACCTCAGCCTGACGCCCGTGACCCTCGTGCTGGACCGTGAAGGCCGCATCCGGCAGCGCTGGGTGGGCTACCAGCCTGGGCTGATGAAGGCGGCCTTGGACGGGGCGCTGCTCGAGGGTCAGTAGCCGACCAGGGCTCGCACCGCCGCCAGCAGCTCGTGTGCCTCCGCCTCGGGGCTGAGGATCGGGTGATTCTCGGGAGGGGCCGCATCGCCCACGCCGAGGAAGGGGACGCCCGCCGCCACCGCCGCATCACGATCGTGGGGGCGGTCGCCCACGTAGAGGTGGGGCGCAGGGCTGCCTTCCGCCATGGCGCGCTGGATGAGCTGGGTCCGGTCCAGGCCGGGCTCGCTGCCCAGCTGGCGGACACGGGCATCCACGCCGAGGGCGCGGGCCTTGAAGGCCAGGATCCGCGGCGTGTTGCCGGATACGAGCCAGACCTCGAAGCCCAGCTCCACCAGCTGCGTCATGCCGAGGACGAGGCCCTGGTGGACGATGGGCTTGCGGCCCTCTGGATGGAATTCGGTTTCAAAGCGGGCGAGGCAGGCGCTGTCGTAGGCGGCGTAGCCCAGGTGGTCGAGGGCGCGGCCGAACTTCGCGCGGTGGAGTTCGTCCACGATCTCCCAGTCCGTGGAGCCCTTGCAGGCCCGCAGGGCGTCCTCCGTGGGGATCTCGCCCCAGACATCGCCGAGGGCCTGCCGCAGCAGGGCGTAGCCTCCGATGAAGCTGCCCAGGGTTCCGTCGAGATCGAAGCAGAGTGGCATGGGGTGAGTATAGCTGCCCGCTTTCCGCTACCCTGATGGAGCGCCTTCGCGGGGAACCCCCTCGGTTGCGCCGAACCCACCCCATGTCCTTCTCATCCCTTGCTCTCGCGCTGTGTGCGGCCCTCTGGTGTGGCGCCGCTCAGGGAGAGCCCGGGTTGACATACTGGGCGAGCTTCCGTCCCGAGGCCACGGCGATGCCCGTGGATCTGCGTTTCCGGGTGCACGTCACGAATCCCAAGCCCCGGCATGGGCGCGTCCCCAAGCCCCGTTGGGGCACCTGGCGCCTGGAGGCCCTGGATGTTCCGGCCAACCAGAGCGTGCCGCTGCTGCTGGCGCGTCTCGAGCGCCTGCTCTACCTGGCCCCGCCCGCCGCCACATCCCAGCCTGGAAGTGGCACTGCCACCCTTGGACGCCGCAGGATGCGCACCTGGAGCCTGCTGGGGGGCTCGTCGGCGGAGCTGGTGGAACTCCGGAAGGGGCTGCTGGCGCTCTCGCACTTGAAAGGTGACTTCCCCGATCAGGGGATGAAGGAGCTGGACCTCCGGCTGGAATCCGTGAACCACACCTCTCGCATGGTGGCGCCGCAGCAGGGACAGGCGCTTCTGGACACCCTGCGCCAGCTGAGGACGACGACGCCGCTCCAGGCGCTGGGCCCGGAGGTCGTGAAGTAGCCCCCCCGGGGGTATCCTGTCTTTTTGGGGTGGTCATGGCTTTCAAGGACGAATGCGGGGTCTTCGGCATCTGGCCTGCGCCCGAGGCGGCGCGTCAGACCTACCTAGGGCTCTACGCCCTGCAGCACCGGGGCCAGGAGGCCGCCGGCATCTGCTCCCGCAACGGGACCACCCTGCACCTCCACAAGGCCCAGGGCTACGTGGCGGACATCTTCACCGAGACCATCCTGAACCGCCTGCCGGGCGACGCGGCCATCGGCCACACGCGCTACTCCACCACCGGCGGCAACGTCGCCAGCGCCGCCCATCCCTTCCTGGTGGAAGGCCGCTTCGGGCAGGTGGCCCTCTGCCACAACGGCAACCTGACGAACACCGAGGAACTGCGCCAGAAGCTCATCGAGGATGGCCAGGTCTTCACCAGCCCCAGCGACAGCGAAGTCATCCTCTCCCTCATCAACCGCAGCCGGGCCGCGAGCCTGGAGGAGGCGGTGATGGAGGCCCTGCGGCTCGCCAAGGGTGCCTATTCGCTCCTGATCCTCAGCGAACACGCGATGATCGCCGCCCGGGATCCCCACGGTTTCCGGCCCCTCAGCATGGCCAGCCTGAACGATGGCTACGCTTTCAGCAGCGAGAGCTGCGCCTTCGATCTGGTAGGCGCCCGCTACGAGCGCGAGGTGGAGCCCGGCGAGGTGGTGGTGCTGGACCGCGAAGGCCTGCGCTCTTACCATCCCGCGCCGCCCGTGGCGCCCCGGCCCTGCGTCTTCGAGCACGTCTACTTCGCTCGCCCTGATAGCGATGTCTTCAGCCGCAGCGTCATGGCCACCCGGCGCGAGATGGGCCGCTGCCTGGCGCGCCGCCATCCCGTGGTCGCCGACCTCATCGTGCCGGTGCCGGACAGCGGCGTGAGCGCCGCCTTGGGTTACGCCGAACAGAGCGGCATCCCCTTTGAGTTCGGCCTCATCCGTAACCACTACGTGGGTCGCACCTTCATCGAGCCCAAGCAGTCCATCCGCTCCTTCGGGGTGAAGGTGAAGCTGAACCCCGTGCGCTCGCTCCTGGCGGGCAAGCGCGTGGTGCTCGTGGACGATAGCCTCGTGCGGGGGACCACCAGCAAGAAGATCGTGCAGATGGTGAAGGAGGCGGGTGCTTCCGAGGTCCACATGCGCATCTCCAGCCCCCCCACCACCCACAGCTGCTTTTACGGCATCGACACCCCCACCCGGGAGCAGCTCATCGCCAGCCATCAGACGACCGAGGAGATCCGCCAGTTCATCGATGCGGACAGCCTCGGCTACCTGACCCTGGAGGACCTCCAGGGTTCAGTGCAGGACGCGGGCGGCAACGGCTTCTGCTATGCGTGCTTCACCGGGGACTACCCCGTGATGCCGAAGTCGCTGAAGAAGTGAGCGCCACCGGCCCCAGCGGTCCCTTGCAAGCGCGCTTCGAGGACGGCCTCCGCTTCCTGGCGGCGGCCCTCGCCCTCGGGGCGGATCGAAGGAACGCCGCGGCGGTGGTCAGCGCAGCCTGCGACGCCATCCGCTGTTTCCTGGAGATCCTGGGGGCCGCCGCCGAGCGCCATTTGGCCGATCCCGCAGGGGAGCTGCCGCGACTGCGCGAACAGTGTGTCGCTCTGCTCACCACGCGGCAGAATCCCGAAGACGCGATGGTGCACGCGCTGGAAGCGGCCCGGCTGGCGCGGGATCAGGCCGCGCGGTTGCTGCCGGAGTTGATGGAAGGCTGAATCGTGAGCAAGGGCTGGGATGATCGCGGCCCTTGCTCTCTCGCGAGTTTTCATCCGGCCCTTAACCCAGCCCGAGCACACGGTTGCAGCGGTCGCGCACCGTCTTGAGCAGTTCCGGGTGCTCGCTCAGGTCCTGGCCGAAGCTGGGGATGATCTCTGCCAGCCGGGCCTTCCAGTTCTCCGCCTTGGCACGTTCCGCGAAGCACTTGAGCAGCATGGCGCTCATGGTGGCCACGGCGGTGGAGGCGCCGGGGGAGGCCCCGAGCAACGCTCCCAGGGTGCCGTCCTTGGAATTCACGACTTCCGTGCCGAACTCCAGCTTGCCGCCCTGTTTGGGATCCCCCTTCACGATCTGCACCCGCTGGCCGGCGATGGCGAGCTTCCAGTCCTCGGCCTTGGCGGTGGGCACGAAGTGCTGGAGCGCCTTGACCCGGGAGGTGTGGGACTGAAGGGCTTCCTTCACCAGGTAGTTGGTGAGGTCCAGGTTGTGCCAGGCGGCGGCGGTCATGGGCCAGAGGTTGTGGAAGCGCAGGGAGGCGGGCAGGTCGAGGTACGAGCCGTGCTTGAGGTATTTCGTCGTGAACCCGGCGTAGGGGCCGAAGAGCAGGGCCTTCTTGCCATCGATGATGCGGGTGTCGAGGTGAGGCACGGACATGGGCGGCGCGCCCAGCATGGCCTTGCCGTAGACCTTTGCGCCGTGGCGCTCCACCACCTCGGGGTTGGTGCACACCAGCCACTGACCGCTGACGGGGAAGCCGCCGTAGCCAAAGCCTTCGGGGATGTGGCTCTTGAGCAGCATGGGCAGGGCGCCACCGCCGGCACCGATGAAGACGAAACCGGCATTGAGCTCCTGCGTGGCCCCGGTGGCGCGTTCGCGCACGGTCACGGTCCAGCGGGTGTCCTTCTCCTGGTGCAAGGCCTTGACCTCGTGGCCCAGGTGCAGGGAGAAGCCATCCCGGCCTTCCAGACCGCCAAAGAGGAAGTGGGTCAGGCGTCCGAAGTCGAGGTCCGTGCCGCGGCTGACGCGGTGAGCCGCCAGGGGCTCGCCCTTCTCCCGGCCCTCCATCACCAACGGCATCCACTCCTTCATCAGGCCAGGATCCTCGGTGTAGGCCATGTCCGCGAACATGGGGTGGGCGCTCAGGGCCGCATGGCGAGTCTTGAGGAAGTGGGTGTTCTTCTCGCCCCAGACGAAGCTGAGGTGGGGTACGGGTTGGCAGAAGGCCCGGGAGTCGGGGATCAGGCCCTTCTCCACGAGGTGGGACCAGAACTGCAGACTCAGCTCGAAATGCCCGTTGATGGTGAGCGCCTTGGCGATGTCCACGGAGCCGTCCGCCTTTTCCGGCGTGTAGTTCAGCTCACAGTTGGCGGCGTGGCCCGTGCCGGCGTTGTTCATGGGTTCCGCGCTCTCCTGCGCCAACCCGTCCAGCCGCTCGAACACCGCAATGCTCAACCCCGGATTCAACTGGTTCAGCAGCGCCGCGACCGTGGCGGACATGATCCCGCCCCCGATCAGCACCACATCCACCTTGTCCACGCCTGCGCCCATGGGAGCCTCCCGCCGATGTCGGTGTCCATCGGCACCTCAAAGCACCGGGGACAGGATTGGGATGCCCGGAAACGGCGGGTGAGCCATGACTTTACGCACAGGGCACCGCCGTGTGCTCGTGAAGGCACGCCTGGGGCGCCCTTTCGGCCCTGCGTCCCGGCTTTGGTTTGAACATCCTCCCGGAGGTCCCGCCTGGGGCTGGCAACCTGAATGGGTTGCACCTGGAGCCCCCATGTCCTTGCGTTTCGCCCTTGGCTGGTCCCTTCTCGCCCTTGGGGCTGCCATGGCGTGGTTGCTCATGGCGGGGGGCACGGGAATGACGCTCCCTCTGTTTGGCATCCCCCGGGGCAACCTCGTGGCCAGCATTCTTGTGTCGGCGGCACCGTTGGCCCTCCTCGCCTTCGAGGGCGGCTCGGCGCGCTTTCGGCAGATGGCCTCGGGGCTCGCGTTGGCGGCTCTGCTCTGGTTTCCGATCTCCTTGATCCTGGCGGGCAACCGCTTCTTCAGCTTCCGCGACGGACGCTTTTTTACCGCTTGGATCGCCTACACCGCCGTTCTACTCCTGTTCGGCGCAGGGATGCTGGTGGCGCGGGTCTTCCAGAGGTTGATGGCCGCGCGGTAGGCCCTCAGCGGGTCTCTTCCCGCCAAATCAGGGCTGCCGGTGAGGGTATCGCCAGCGTCGCGTAGAACCGCATGCGATCCGCGAGTTCCAGGGCCAGCAGCGCCCAGGGCGTGGCGGCACCGCCGACAATGAGCAGGAAGGTCATCACGCCGAGGTGTCCGAGGCCGAGTCCCAGGGGGCGCACCTTGAGCAGGAGCAGGCCGCGCAGCACCAGGGCGGGAACCCAGAGGGCGGGCTGGCCGGTCCAGGCGGCGGCGAGCAGGAGGGCCGCGGGCAGGGTCTCGCCACTGCGGGGCTGGTGCCAGGGGCGGCGCTCGACGACCTGGTAGAGGCGGTCGATGCAGACGAGGAGGACCAGGCCCGCCAGAAGGGGCAGGGCGGCGGGCACGAGGTCCGGGCGCAGGCGGGCACCGGCTCCCAGGCCGAGGAAGGCGCCGAAGGCGATCACCTCCCGGCTCAGCCAGGAGGTGCGCAGGCCCAGGATGGCCCGCCACGCCCGCAGGGGCTTGCCCAGATGCAGGGTGCTGAGGCCCATGAGCAGTGCACCCAGGACCAGGAAGGGCAGGGCGCCAAGCTTGAGGGTCGTGCCGAGGAATGCGGCGGTCTCCAGGGAGACCAGGGCCGCGCAGCCCGTGGTGAAGAACACCAGGGGCCACTCGTGGGCCGCATTCACCTTCCGGGGCGGGGGGGCCGGGCGCTCGTCGGTGGCCTCGAAGGTGTCCGCCAGCGGCGCCTTCGGGACGGGCCCCAGGCGCAGGGCCGGGGCGAGGCCGTCATCCAGGAGGCCGGGAAACTTCAGCGGCGCGGGATCCGCTGCAAAGCGCGCCACATCCAGGGCCCCGGTGGGACAGGCGGTGGCGCAGGCGGGCTTCAGCCCGGCCTCCAGTCGAGGCTTGCAGAAGGTGCACTTGGTCATCACGCCTTCTGTCGCGTCGAAGCGGGGCGCGTCGTAGGGGCAGGCCCAGGTGCAGTAGCGGCAGCCCATGCAGGCCGCTTCCTCGATGAGCACGGCGCCGGTGGCGGCGTCCTTTCGGTACGCCACGGCCGGGCAGGCGTCGGCACAGGCGGGATGGGCGCAGTGGTTGCACGCCAGGCTCAGGTGGAAGCGGGGAATTTCGGGGCGGCCCGCGGCGTTGAAGGTCAGCACCTGCCGCCAGTCCTGGCCCAGGGACAGCCCGTTCTCGAACCCGCAGGCCACCCGGCACGCCTCGCACCCGGTGCACCGCGACGCCTCGAAGATGAACCCGGTCTGTTCCGGAAGGGGGGACCGCCTGCTCGCTTCGCTCGCGATGTCCCCCCTTGAACCCCCACGCTGGAGGCAGGCAGAGCCCGCTTCCAGCGTGGGGTCGACCATCTTCGAGGAGGAAGGCCGCCCGCTCATCGCACCGCCTCCACCTGCACGAGGTTGTCGTGGAAGGCGGCCCCGAAGCCCATATCCGTCTCGCGGCCCTGGCTGAGCTGGTTCGCGGCGCCCTGCTGGATCCAGAAGCCGTTGGGCATGCTCGCCACGCCGGGGCGCAGGCCTGCATCCACTTTCACCGCGAGCATCAGCTCCCCGCGGGCGTTGAAGACCCGGGCACGGTCGCCGGTGCGAAGCTCACGGGCCTTGGCGTCCCTCGGGCTGAGGCTCAGTAGGGGTTCGGGCTCCATGGGACGGATGGCATCCAGGAATCCAAACTGGCTGTGGATGCGGTTCTTGGTGTTGGGAGTCAGCAGCACCAGCGGGTAGGTGGCCGCCTCCGGCGCCGCCTGGGATTCCGTCGGTTCGGTCCACTCCGGTAGCTCGCTCAGGCCCCAGCGGGACCGCGCCTCGTCGCTCCACAGTTCGATCTTGCCGGAGGGCGTGGGGAAGCGGCGGTCGGCGAAGGGCACCTCCACGGCGCCAGGCGCCAGCACCGGGCCTTCCGTCAGGCGCTCCAGGGTGATGTCGGGCCAGGGTGCCAGCTTGCGGCGCAGCCAGGCCTCCTCGGTGCCGGGGCGCACGAGGGCCGCTTCCATGGCCGCGGGATCGAGGCCGAGGCGCTCCGCCAGCAGCCAGTAGATCTCCGTCTCTGGTTTGACCTCGCCCGGGGGTTCCAGCAGCTTGGGCCGCAGCTGCAGGTAGGGGTGCCAGTAGGCGCCGATGACATCCGTCTGCTCGAAGAAGGTCTTGGCGGGCAGCACCAGATCCGCCTCCTGCGCCGTGTCCGTGAGCACCTCGTCTACCACCACCCGGAAGTCGAGCCTGCGGAAGGCCTCCAGCACCTTGCCCGTCTCCGGGTTCTGGGGGATGGGGTTGGCGCGCTCGATGAAGGCGGCCTTGAGGGGCGGATCCGTGAGGGCCAGCATGTCGCGGCCCAGGCGGGCGGTGCTGATGCCCACGCGGACGATGCCATCTGGCGTCTCTGGCGGATAGAAATCAAGCGGGTCCTTCACGTGCCCGAACACCTGGGTCGCGAGGTTGGCGTACTGCCAGCCGCCGCCGGGAAGGCCGATCTGGCCGCAGAGCACCGGCAGGGCGAGCATGGCCCGCATGGTCTGGCCGGCGTTGGTGTAGCGCTGCATGCCGAACCCGGCGATGAGGGTGAAGGGGCGGGCCTCCGCCAGCAGGTCCGCGCAGGCCGCCAGCAGCCGCTCCGAGACGCCGCAGACCTCTGCGGCACGCGCCAGGGGCCACTGGGCCGCGAGCTGTGAGAAGGCCTCAAAGCCCTGGACGTGGGCCTCTATGAAGGCCCGGTCGAGGGCCCCGCGACGGATCAGCTCCCCTGCGAGGGCCAGCGCCAGGGCACCGTCCGTGCCGGGGCGGGGCTGCAGGTGCAGGTCCGCGCGATCCGCGCTCTCGGTGCGCCGCGGGTCGATGACGATGACCTTGGCGCCCTTCGCCACGGCCCGCGCCAGGTGGTCCATCTCGTGGATGTTCGTCTCCGCGGGGTTCTTGCCCCAGATGACGACGAGGCGGGCCTGCTCCAGCATCCACGGGGCGTTGTGGAGGCTGTCCCCCAGGGTGAGGCGGGTGGCCTCCAATCCGGACGGCCAGCAGAGGTCGCCATAGGTTGTGGTGCAGCCGCCGAAGAGCCGCCAGAACGCGCCGCCCACGCCGTTCAGCAGGCCCTTCGTGCCGCTGGCGCTGTAGTGGAGGATCGCCTGGGGGCCCCACTCCGCCTTGATCCGCGTGAACTCGGAGGCCATGCGGTCCAGGGCCTCGCCCCAGCTCACGGGCACGAAGGCGCCCTCCCGTTTCGCCAGCGGCTGTCGCAGCCGCTTCGGGCTGTGGATCCGCTCCAGGTAGCTGAGGCCCTTGAGGCAGACGCCGGTGCCGGTGGCGCGGTTGTCCGGGTGGGGCTCGATGGCCTTCAGGCGGCCTTCCTCCACCGTGACCCGGAGGCCGCAGGTGGAGTAGCAGTTGCGGGGGCAGGCGGAGGTGAAGGTGGGCATGTCGGACCCGAAAAGGAGAGCGTGGCTCGGGAGGGGGGGAGGGGGTCAAGGGATCCGGAAGATCCGCCGCAGGATGGGGGAGGCCCCCGAGATGAAGAACTCCACGGCGATGACCATGACGATGAGACCCATCAACCGCATCATCACCTGATTTCCGGTGGGACCCAGGCGGGGAAGAATGCGGGAGGCGCCCAGGAGGATGAGGGCGGTCAGGGCGGCGACGGTGCCCAGCACGACGAGGAAGGTCACCCGGTGGAGCGCGGTGGGGGCATCCGCCCACATCACGATGGCGTTCGTGATCGCCCCCGGGCCGCAGATCATGGGGATCGCGAGGGGCGTCACGGCCAGGTCCAGCGCGCTGCGCGGTTTGGTGTCTTCGGGCTCCGCGCGGAGCGGGCGCAGCCGGGCCTGGAGCATTTCGTAGCCCATCAGGAAGAAGATCACGCCCCCGGCCACCCGCAGGCTGTCCACGGTGATGGAGAAGAACCGGAAGACGAGCTGGCCGGTGAAGGCAAACAGGAGGAGGCCGGCGAGGCCCAGGCCGACGGCCCGGATCGCGATGGCCCGCCGCTGGTTCGGGGCAAGCTCCTGGGTGAGCCCTAGGAAGACGGGCATGGCGCCCAGGGGATTGATCAGGGTGAAGAACGACGTGAAGAGCACAAGGGCGTATTCCGTGATGGACATGGAATCCTCCGGGGGGAAGCGGGTGGGGAAGGAGCTCGAGGATTCGGGACGCCCCCTCAACGGCCCAGGATCATGTCGTCCAGGGCGCGTCCCGGGGGGACGGCGGGATAGACCGTGGCTTCGGGGTCCAGCACACACTCCACGAGGCAGGGGCCGGGTTGCTGGCGGGCCCAGGCAAAGGCTTCCGAGGCCTCCTCGGGCGTTGTGGCGCGGCGCGCCTGGAGGCCGTAGGCCATCACGAGCGCCTGGAAATCGGGATTCGTGATGGCGACGCCCGTGCGCCGGTCGCCGTAGTAGAGGGTCTGCAGCTGCCGCACCATGCCCAGCATGCCGTTGTTGAGGAGGGCGATGTCGACCTTGACCCCCTCCTGCATGATCGTCGCCAGTTCCTGGACGTTCATCTGGAAGCCGCCGTCTCCCACGACGATCCAGACTTCCGCTTCCGGCCGGGCGAGCTTCGCGCCAAGGGCCGCCGGGAGGGCAAATCCCATGGTGCCGAGGCCTCCCGATGTCAGCAGGGTGTTGGGCCGCTCGTGGCGCCAGAGTTGGGCTTCCCACATCTGGTGCTGCCCGACGTCCGTGACCACGATCGCCTCCGGAGCCTGGCGATTCAGCTCTGAAAGGGCGGCGTGTGGCGTGAGCAATCCGGGAGGCGGGGGAAGTTCGCCCGGGCCGCGCAGGTCCTGGAGGCGCAGGTGCCATGCGGGACGTCGCTGACGCTCCAGGAGGACCTCCAGGGCCTCGAGGACCTCACGTGCATCCCCGTGGATGGCCAGATCCACGTCCATGACCTTGCCAAACTCGTAGGCGTCGATGTCCACATGGATCTTGCGTGCCTTGGGGGCAAAGGAGGACGGATGCCCTGCGACGCGATCGTCGAAGCGCATGCCGAGGCTGAGGATGAGGTCGGCCTCTTGGATGGCGAGGTTTACCCAGGGCAGACCGTGCATGCCCATGAATCCGAGGCATCTCGGATCGCTGGCGGGAAAGGCGCCCAGCCCCAGAAGGGTGCTGGCGACGGGGATATCGGTCTGGCGTGCCACCCGAGTCAGGGCTTCCGAAGCCCCCGCCAAGAGCACCCCATGGCCCGCCAGGATCAGCGGGCGCTCCGCAGCGACCATCATGTTGGCCATCCGCTGGAGATCCATGGGGCTCAAGCCTGGAGGCAGGTGACGCCGGTGGCGGTGGGGTGCGCTGCCCTCCCAGTCCATGACCGCCAGGCCCAGCTGGGCATCCTTCGTCAGATCCACGAGCACCGGCCCCGGTCGGCCGGTGGTGGCCAGGGCGAGGGCCTCCCGGATCACCGGCACGACGTCATCCGCCGTCTGCACGAGGTAGTTGTGCTTGGTGATGGGGATCGTGACGCCTGTGATGTCGAGTTCCTGGAAGGCGTCCGTCCCCAGAAGGCCGGAGGCCACCTGCCCGGTGATGGCGAGCAACGGGATGGAGTCGAACATGGCGGTGGCGAGGCCGGTCACGAGGTTGGTGGCGCCGGGGCCGGAGGTGGCCATGGCGACGCCGATGCCGCCGGACGCACGGGCGAAACCATCGGCCATGTGCGCCGCGCCTTGCTCATGCCGAACGAGGACGTGATGGATCGTCGAGGCCAGCAGTGCATCGTAGGCCGGCAGAATGGCGCCGCCGGGGTATCCGAAGACGGTAGTGATGCCCTCCCGTTCCAGGCATTCCCACAGGAGTTGGGCGCCCGTCCTCATGGCTTGCCCCGCGAGATCCACGTGCGGCAGGAAAGGGCGATTCGGTGCAGTGTGAGGTGCATGGGGGGCTCCATTCAGGCTGGAATGAAGCTAGAACCGCATGAGATTCGAGGCTATCGAATAGAAATCGATGAAGCTGCTTTGAAAAGATCAAAATAAGAATGTAATTCGAAAGTATTGTCATCCATGCGAACGAAGCTTGGATGTGGGCCTGCGGGGGGGCGCGTTCTGGCGCCGGCTGCCGGGTTCCGTTCGCCTATCGGAGGGGTGCGCCGATCGTGTAGGAGCCGGGGATGGGGTTGCCGCCGTACCGAACCGACGGCAGGAAGCCCAGGGGATCCACCGCCCCCAGCGGCCGGAGGCTGGGACGGGCCCGCAGGCGGGCCTGGAAGGCCCCCAAGGGGGTGAAAGGACTCCGCTGTTCCTGGACCTTCGGCACGGGCAGGTAGGTGCCGAAGACCCAGACCGTTTCGGAGGCGACCAGCTTCCAGGGGCAGGGCGGACCCAGCAGGGCCTTGGATCCAGGGGCCGGGGCCGCGGGCGCCTGGAAGATGGTGGAAAGGGCCAGGGCGGTGAATAGCACGGGCGGCTCCAGAGGACGTCCAGGGATGACTGCACCGGGGATGACGTTCCAGGTCCCACGATGCGGTTGGGGCCAGGCCCCTCGAGGCATGTCCTCTGGTTCGACCTACTTCTTCTTGCCCGTGAGGGGGGCGCCCAGGGGATAGCTCTTGGGCAGGCTGTTGCCGCCATAGCGTTCCCCGGGAATGAAGCGCAGGGGATCCACGCTGGGGAGTTCCGGCAGGATCAGCCGGGCGGACATCACGCCATGGAACTGTTCCAGCAAAGAGTGTTTGGAGCGTTTGGTGTCCACGGTATCCAGGTCCGGCAGGAACCTTCCGATCACCCAGACGGTCTCGGCGCCATGAATACGATGGGGCGAGGGCGGCCCCATGAGGGACTTGGGTTTAAGCGGAGGCGCCTGCGTCTGAAGGGCGGCACCGAGGAGGAAGGTGGCAAGCAGCATGGGAGGTTCCTGGAGACGTCCATGAATGGCCACAACCGGAGCGAAGTTCCGGGGGCCCCGGCTCCGCGAAGCATCGGCGAGCGGGAGGGCACCCCGGTGGGGTGACCGATATGACTGGGGGCCCCGGCTCCGCGAAGCATCGGCGAGCGGGAGGGCACCCCGGTGGGGTGCCCGATAGACTGGGGGCATGCCCATTGCGATTCTCGGCCCCACCGCCTCTGGAAAGTCCTCTCTCGCCGTGGAGGTGGCCCGGCACATCCAAGGTACCGTCGTCAACGGTGATCCCTTCCAGGCGATCGCTGGGCTGGCCATCGGCACCGGGCAGCCGGACACGCGGGAGCAGGGCGGCGTCCCACATCTCGGCTACGGTGTGTTTCCCCTCACGGGCCGGCCCAACCCCGCCGACTTTGGCGCACGGGTGCGGGGCTGGCTGGCGGAGGAGCCGAACCCCGTGCTGGTGACAGGGTCGGGGCTCTACCTGCGGGGTATCTGGAATCAGCTCACGGAGCTGCCGGATGTGCCGGAGGCGATCACGGCGCGGGTTCGCTCCTGGGGGCAGCGCCTGCCCATGCCGCTCCTGCACCGCTACCTGATGGCGGTGGATCCGGTGCGCGCCGCCCAGCTCCATCCCAACGACGGCAGTCGCATCCAGCGGGCCCTGGCCCTGCATCTGGCCACGGGCGGGCGCCCCTCGGACCTCCTCACGGGCATCGACCGAGGGGTGCCGGAAGGCTGGAAGGCGCTGGTGGTTCTGCCTTCACGGGAGCGGACGCGGTCCAGGGTGAAGTCGAGGGTGCGTTCGATGGTGAAGGCCGGTTGGCTCGAGGAAGTCCGCGCGATCGTGGCCGCCGGGGGCGAGGGCGATCTGCGGGAATTGCGGCCCCTGGGGTATCTGGAATGGCTGGAGGGGGCGGATCCGAAGCTGGTGGAGGCAGGCATCGTGGCGTCCACTCAGGCCTACGCCAAGCGCCAGGAGACGTTCTTCCGGCGGCAGTGGCCCGAGGTTCCGACTTGGGATCCGGATGCTGAGCCCTTGGAGGCCGCCTTCCTTCGCCTGGGACTTTGAGGACGGTCGCACCGGGAAGTCCCTGATGGACTGGGCGCACCCTGGGATCGCCGTCAGCACGAACCCTTCGGAACGACAGCCTGGACACGGGCCAGCCGGGCCCTGAGGGTATGTCGCCTCAGAACCGGTGGGTTGCGGTGATCGTCCAGTGGGCGGGCTCGCCGGGAT
Source organism: uncultured Solibacteraceae bacterium (assembly GCA_964415525.1). Lineage (GTDB taxonomy): Bacteria > Acidobacteriota > Holophagae > Holophagales > Holophagaceae > CAZPUI01. The sequence goes on along the minus strand of CAYQAS010000011.1, from coordinate 23,892 downwards.
GAAGGCTAACGACCGTGCTCCTGCCGACCTTCGGGCCGTTATCGACCCCGAACAGGGTGGTGGATCACGCGGCCAGGGCTACCGCAGCGTGATGACCGTGGCGCCCGCTCCGCCCTGGGCCTGGGGGGCGTCTTCGACTCTGGAAATCGCCGGGTGTCCCTTGAGAGCCTCGCGCACCGCGGCCTTCAGGCGGCCCGTGCCATGGCCGTGGACGATCCGGATGAATCGGGCGCCCTGGGCCAGGGCCTGCTCCACGAACCGATGGATCTCCACATCCACCTCGTCCGAGGCGCGACCGATGAGGTTGATCTCGGATTCGATGGAGGATTCCGCCACCTTGAAGCGCACCCGACCCGCGCCGCTGGGGCCGACCTCGGCGCGGCTGATGGGTTCCAGTTCGCCCATCCGGGCCTCGAGGCGGCGTCCTTGGGCCGTCTGCATGGAGACGCGGTCGCCCTTGATCTGCATGATCTTGCCTTCGACGCCGAGGCCCTTGTGGCGGGCCCAGCCGCCCTCCTTGAGGGGTTCCACCTTGGCGGCGGGACGCGGGGCGGGCTTGAGACCGGACAGTTCCTGTCGCGCGATGGTCTCCATGGTCTTCACCCGCTCCTTGGCCTCGGTGCCGAGACGGTCGGCATTCGCGTCCGCCTCCTTCTGGCGGGCCTTGAGCTCCTTCACGAGGCGCTTGCTCTCGGTGTCCAGGAAGCCCAGCACGCGGGTGAGCTTCTCCTCACTGTCCTTCTGAAATTTCTCTTGGGTGCGGCGTAACTGCTCCTCCCGCTGCGCGATGATCTTGCGGTCCTTTTCCAGGGCGGCCTCGCGCCGCTTGAGCTCGTCGGCTTCCTCCATGAGGCGCACCCGGTCGGCTTCCAGCTGGCGCAGGAACTCCCGCCAGTCCTGCTCCCGGCGTCCCAGGGTCTTGTGGGCCGCTTCGAGCACGTAGGGCGGCAGGCCCAGCTTCTCGGCGATGGTGAGGGCGCGGCTCTGGCCCGGCATGCCCACCAGCAGGCGGTAGGTCGGCGCGAGCTTGTCCTCGTCGAACTGCACCGAGGCGTTCTGGAACTTGGGATGGCGCAGGGCGAACTGGCTGATGTCGCCGAGGTGCGTGGAGGTGAGCACCCAGCAGCCGCGCCGGGAGAGGGCCTGGAGGATGGCGGTGCCGAGGGCGGCGCCTTCCTTGGGATCCGTGCCTGTGCCGAGTTCGTCCATGAGCACGAGGCCACCGGGCTTGGCCTTCGCGAGGATCGTGCGGAGGTGGACGATGTGGCTGCTGAAGGTCGACAGGCTGCCCACCAGGGTCTGGTGGTCGCCGATGTCGGCGTGGAGTGTCGTCAGCGCAGGCAGTTCCGTGCCGGGTTTGCAGGGGATGGCCAGTCCTGCGCTGGCGAGGCAACCCAGGAGGCCCACGGTCTTGAGGACGACGGTCTTCCCGCCGGTGTTGGAGCCGGAGATGACGAGGCCCGGCCGGTCCCGATCGAGATCGAGGGTGAGGGCGACGACCTCGTGGTCGAGCTCCTCCAGGTCCAGGGCGCGGCGTACCTGGGGCAGGAGGAGCGGGTGCTTGGCTTCCGCGAGATGCATCCGCTCGCCGCTGAGGATCGGAAGCAGGCCTTCGCAGAGGCCCTGCCAGCGCAGCAGCGCGAGGGTTTCGTCCACGTCCGCCTGGAAGGCCCGCCAGCGCTCGAGGTCGAAGGCGCGGCGGCGCAGCTCCTCCAGGATCTTGCGGAGGTAGGCCTGCACCTTTTCCGCGTATTCGCGGTCCGCCTCGACATAGTCGTTGTTGAGGGTGACCACCTCGAAGGGCTCGATGAATACCGTCGCGCCGCTGCTGGAACGGTCCAACACGAGGCCCGGCACCAGGCTCCGACGCTCCGTGCGCACGGGTAGGCAGAAGCGGCCGTTGCGCTCCACGAGCGTCGCCTCCTGGAATGCCTCCACGAAGTCGCGGAGCAGCTTCTGTAGCCGCGTCTGCACGTGCTGGTAGGCACGATGGCGCGCCCGGTGCAGCTCCGCGAGCTCGGGGATGCGCAGTGGATCGAGCACGCCCTCCTCGTTGAAGCTGCGGTTCAGCAGGTCCACGACCGAGGCCGGATCCGGCAGGACCGCCGCGGTCACCTGGAGCAGGTCGATGCCGGGATGGGTGTCGGCTTCCGCTGGCTCGGACTCGGGCCACTGCAGCGAGGCCACGGCGGGCAACAGGACGGCCACGGCGCGCAAGCCTTCCCGCAGCGACCGCCAATGCTCGGGCAGGGGCCAGCCGCGCGGGTCCGTGACTTCGTCGTAGGCCTCGTCGAAGGGCACCACCGGCAGCTTGTGGGGCTCCGCGCGCCAGAGCGCTTCCAGCTCCCGCTGCCGCAGGCGCCTCAGGCCCCGCCCCCGGTCCCAGGGCGTGATGGCCAGCAGGCGCTTTCGGGCCGTTTGGGTGCGCGCTCCTCCGGCGACGAGGTCCACCAGGGTGGGGAACTCGACGGCTTCCAGTTCGACTTTGACGGGATCCACGCGCGGTACGGCCATGGGGCATTCTCTCAAAAAGTGGCGGGTCGATCGGTCGCGTCGGGGTAAATGCGCGAGGAGGGGCGTTTTTCAGCGTGCCGAGCCACTGCTGTGATCCTGCAAGGCGCAGAGGCTCGCCTGGGTGGCCTCTGGGTATGGGGCTGTGCTGAAAGGATGGTTATTGGAAGAATTCGGCCAGACATAACTTGGGGGAGCCTTGCGCCGATGCCTTGCAGAGGGTCGCCCCGGATGACCGGGAGCGATCGAGCAGGCCAATTCACGACGGGAGACGACACCGGAGGTGGACGATGAACCGTGTCATGACAGGGATAAGCTGCGCTTGGGTCCTATCGGTTCTGGGGCCCGTCGCGGCAGCGGGGCCCATGGAGGATTTCCAGGGGCTCCTTCCCCAGGAGTTGAAGGGTCTCGTCTCCAAGCTCGACGCCGCCAGGATCCAGGGGCCAAGTCAGCAGCCCGGTTCCGTCTGGTCGGCCTCTGGCAGCCTGTTCGGGATGCAGGCGAGCCTCTTCGCATACTGGGTGAGGGGTGCCACCGAGCCGATCATCGCCATTCCTCTGCCTGGAAAACTCTCGGCCGATACGCTCTTCCAGGTCGGGGCCGATCTGGATCTGGGACTGGACCAGCCCATCCTCTTCTGGGTGCCCAAGGGCGTCGAGCGCCTGAGCGCGAATGAAATGCCCTCCGAAGTGCGCGCAAGGGTCGGGGTGAACGGTATCGGTCTGCCCTCCATCGTGCCGACGGTTCCGGGTTTCAGCCTATTTGGTCGCGTGACGGGCGGCGGCCTCGTCCAGGACCTCACCTCCCTGGTGAATCTCGATCCGAGCACCCTCAGTGCAGGCATTACGAAGGGGAAGGACGGCAGGCTCATCGCCTCGCTGTTTCGAGCCTCGGACTGGGACAAACCTTTCGGGCTTGCCGATACGACGCTTCGGGGGGCGGCGCTCCTGATCATCAAAGAGAAGGACCAGCCCTCGAAGACGGTCAAGGCCTGGGGAACGGCGCGCATCGGCAGCGAGAAGGACTTCACCGTCTACCTGATGCGGGATAGTGCAGGTCTCCACCAGAGTCTGGGGTTCGATGCGCAGGAGGCGTCCCTCCACGACTTCGTCCGCGTGGCGGGCGTGGTGGCGAAAACCTTCAAGTGGCCCGCCCTTCCCAACGTCCCGCTGCCTCTCGATAAGGTCCGGCTCGAAAATCCGAAGTACAAGGCCGCTGTGGATGCCGCCGTCCTGCCCGATTTCACGGCGATGATGTTCCAGGCCAGTCAGGGGACGAGCAAAAAGGATGGCGAACTCCATCTCAATGCGGCCCTGAAGGCCTTTGGTTGGACCATGGCCAAGGTCGCGGTTTCGGCAGATGTCAGTGGCGTAAAAGGGAGCGCCGATCTTGCCGCGAGCAGCAAGATCGGGCCGATCGAAGTGCCTTCCGCCAGCTTCTACCTGACCCTGGACGCGAAGGTCCAGGCCATGGGCCTCCGGGCGCAAACGCCGCTGTATGGAGCCCTCGATCTCAAGGCGAGCGGAAGCGGGCTGCAGCTGGTGGTTCCGCCACAATGCCCGCTGCGTCCCGTCGGCTTCACGGCCCAGGTGGGGGATCTGACCGCCGGTTTCCCCATCCTGCCGACCTACTCGGATTGCTTCAGCCAGGCCCTGGGAAGGCTCGCGGAGGGCGCCGAGGATGCATACAAGGAGGCCGTTCCCTTCGTGGAAGAGCTCGCCGGATCGGCTGCGGATTCGGCCGTGCAGCTCGGCGCCGATGCCGCCAAGGAAGTGGACAGGCTCCAGCTGCAGCGGGTGAATGGATGGCCCGGGGCTCTTGCCGATTACACCGCCCGGCTGAAGTCGCCCCAGGATGCGGCCAAGGCCGCCCAGGCGGCCGTGATGGATCTCACCGGCGTCGTCCAAGGATGGGGCAACAAGATCGCGGGGCTCGACGGTGACATCGCTCGGCTCGGCCGGGAGATCGACCGGCTGCTGGACAAGATCTGGAGCACCGTCACGAATGCCATCAAGGGCAAGCGGCGCGACCGGCAGAAGGCCATTTCCCAGCGGGACGAGGCCCGCACGCAGAGGGCTGCGGCGGAGGCCCGCCTGAAGGTGGCTCAGAAGAACCAGGCGGAGGCCACTGCTGCCGTATCGAACATTCCAGGCCCCTATGTGGTCGGAACCATCGCGAGCACCCAGGAGTCGCTCCTGGGCGCCCAGGCTGAAGCGATGGTTCAGACGGAACTCGCCCGGATCGCCCGCGAACTGCCCACCCAGCTCAAGGATCCGGCGCTGCGCAAGAAGGTCTTCGGAACGATCGTCCCTCGGGAGGTGATCGACGCCATGGCAAAGGATTTCGAGACGGAGCCCATGGACATCTCCCAACTGCCAGTGGACGGGCCGACGTTCGGGAAGAAGATCCTGGAGACCGCCCGGAGCCGGATGGTCGAGCAGGCGCTGACGGCCCACCTCCGGGCGTTGCAGGATCAGGTGCTGCGGGAGAAGGTGGCGCTGCTGCCTACCGTGGCCTACGGGCTGTTTGTGCGGATCATTCCGGCCGATGCCGTCGATGCCCCGGAGAATGCCTGGTCCAACGATGGGATCAGTCCGCTCCAGATCGGCGTGGGGAAGGCCAATCAATACACGTTCGGGGGCGATGGCACCATCCGGCAGTTGCCCTTTGGCTATGTGACGGTGGCGGAGGATCGCACGACGCTGACGGTGCGGAACCTGATCATGGACATGGCGAAGAAGCAGACCGGTGAGGGCGTCCGGCTCTTCTACGACCCCTTCGACGGCCTGATCCGCCACCTGCCCGTGAACGGCACCGTGCCCCTCTGCATTCACCGGAATGGCAACCGTCTCGCCCTGGGGCCCTGTCCGAAGCCGAATGAAGAGGTGCCCGGAACGCGGTGGCGGCTGGTCGATGTGATGAGAGCCCAGACCAAGACCAATACCAATACCAAGACCAGTGCTCAGGCCCTCACGACCCTGGGCAAGGGGTGGACCACGGGGACGCCGACCCATCTTCCGGGCGGCATCCCGTTGAGCCGGGTGACCAACCTCGATCCCCTTCAGATCAAATAGCCGATCATGGATTGGGAGTCGCGAAGCCCGACCGTGTGTCGGGCTTCGCGACTTGTGGGCTTCCGCATTCTTCCTTTGTCGACCTGCCGGACCCTGCGGCTTCAGTCTTGCCGCGTGGGAGCCCCTGGGGCTTGTTGGCTTTCCTCGGTCAGGATCTCGGGGACCACGATCAGCAGCAGTTCCGTGCTGTTCTTGATCTTGTTCTTGACGCCGAAAAGCCGGCCGAACAAGGGAATCCGGCTGAGGAACGGAATGCCCGTCGTATTGGTGCTGTCCTCCAGCTGCTTCAGCCCACCGATGGCCAGCATTTCCCCGCTGCGGAGCCGTACGGTGGTCTGGGCTTCCCGAGTCGCGATGATTGGATAGGAAGAATTGTTCATCGGCACCATTTCCGTGAGGGAGGACACCTGGGGAAATACGGACAAAGTCAGGTCGTTCTCCAGTCCCACCTGGACAGCCACCTGCAGATAGATCCCCGTGCGGATCTCAGCGATGTCGAAGATGGGTAGGCCCTGGGTGTTCACTCCGGTCTGCTTCGGGTAGAGACGGCGCTCCCCGATGAGGATGAAGCTCCGTTCCCCATCCAGCAGCGTGAGGGAGGGGTTGGCCAGGGTCTTGGCCTTGCCGGCATGCTCCCTGGCCTGGAGGGTGGCGCTGATGGCGGCTGCCGTGTGGGTGAAGCTGCCGATCTTGATGCCCTTCGCGCTATTGGGGGGCGTCAGGTCCTTGTCCGCTACTTCCTGCAGGGCCATCGCCGACCAGCTCCAGTTGATGCCCAGGTCCGAATCCAGCGTCCCGCTCAACTCTGTCAGCTTGATGTTGATGCGGACCTGTTTGCGGGGGCGGTCGAACTTCATCGCCAGCAGCGTGGCCCGTTTGACGAGGTTGGCGGGGCCACTGATGAGCACGTCGTGGGTCTTGAATGCCTGATCGGTCGCGGTAAGGGCCTTGGCGTCATCCACGGTGGTGGGATTGTTGCCTTCGACCTGGGGTGAGAGGAACAGGGGACCGGTGACGATTCTCAGCCCCGGGAAAGCTTTGGAGAGCGCGCCGCTCATGCTATCGGCACTGAGATACTCGCATCGGTAGGCGACATCCACGTCCGCGGTGTCCTGAGGCCCAGCCGCGAAGAGCGTCAGGTCGCTGTCGTGACCCACGACCCAGGCGCCGGTATCCAGTTTTCGGGCCGCGATCCCTGCGCTTCGGCAGATCGCTTCTATGGCCTCTTCCAGCGTCGCGGACGGGAGATCCAGGGTCGCCCTGGACGAGATGACGCTGACCGCTTTGATCTTCACGCCCGCTTCGAAGCCGAGCTGCTTGAAGATGGGCATCACCTCTCTGTGCCGCGCCTGAACGCGGAAGAGGTTTGTCGAACCCTGGATCCGGGACACGAGCGGGGCGGAAGGCGCGGAGAAGCTCGCGGGAGGTGTCTGCGTGCCTCCGATGAGCAGGCTGCTGAGAATGCATGGAAGCATCAGGGGCATCGTTACGCTCCAGGAAGGGCATTGAAGCCCGTTCAGGGGTGAGACCCCCCCTCCATCGGCGTGTTACCTGAGCCTCGTGTGTTTGATTCAGCCCAACTGACCTTGCCTCCCTTGCAGGAGCCGTGCTCCGCGGATTGCCCGTGCCTGAGCCCCTGAGGTGCCTTCTCCCGGGTCACTCCATGCAAAACGAAGGGCCCGCGGATGCGGGCCCTTCGTTCGGTGCGCTATTCCCAGTCTATTGACCGAGGATACGACGCTCCTGGGCGAGCCTCTTCAGGCTCTTCTTGCGGGCGGCGAGCATCTTGCGCTTCCGCTTGGCGCTCGGCTTCTCATAATGCTGGCGCTTCTTGAGCTCGCTCATGATGCCGGACTTCTCGCACTTGCGCTTGAAGCGGCGAAGTGCGTTTTCGAAGGTTTCGTCTTCTTTTACTTTGACCAGTGGCATGCGTGACACCTCCTTCCGCCGTGATTTCGCGTCACCCTGAAGCAACGCCGAACGATCAGCTTACCGCTGAAGTGCCCCCAAGGCTATTCGTTATTTCCCAAGGCATTCCGCGTCCCGCCTTGCTCCCTGCAAAGCCAAGGGGATAGCATGAAACCATCACTTTTCTAGGTAGATGCAAATATGCAATCCCGGCGCTTGCTCATCGTGGACGGAGATTCCCTGCGAACGCCGGGAATGCTCAATGCCTTTTCGGATGCGGGTTGGCAACTGGATTGGGTGAGCCTGCTCCAACTCCAACTCGATTTCCTGCCGGAAGGTCGGCCGGATGCCGTGCTGCTGGCGCCTGCGGCCCTGGCTGCAGGGGATGTGGCGGTCACGGACCTCCAGTCCCGCTTCACGGGCATTCCGCTGATCGGCGGCAAGGATCGGCGCGGGGATGCGATGCCGATGGGGTTGCAGGGGCAGCTGGATCTGGACCTCGCTGCGGAGCAGTGGCCGGGCGTGTTTGCCTCGTTCCTCGCGCCTCCCGCGGCGGCACCAGCTCCTGCCGCTGCCAAGTGGTCCACGGAAGACCTCTTTGGCGACATCGTGGCGGAAATCGAAGGTCGCGTTCCTGAAGCCGCAGCACCTGTGTTCGAGGCGCCGGTGGCGAAGGTGCCGACGGGATCCGCAGAGGTGCCTGCGCCACGAAATCTGGTTCCGGTTCCTCCCGCGGTGCCCAAGCCCATGCCGCCCGTGCCGCGCCCCGCGGGACTCCCCAAACCGGGGGTGCCCAAGGTTCCGGCCCCTGCGCCGAAGCCCCTTCCTGCGCGTCCCGCCGCTCCCAAGCCGGACCCTGTGGCGAAGGCTCCCGAGCCAAAACCCACACCCACACCCACACCCGAACCGCCACCCGTCGCGTCTCGTGAGCCCCTGACGTCCCTTGGCGACGAGTTGAGGGCGCTCCTGGGTGAGGTGGAGCCCGTCGCGCCCCCCAAGCCCTTGCCTGAGGAATTCACCCTCAGTGGGTTCTCGGGCATCCACGATCCGTTTGCCGCCCTTGCGGCTCCGGAACCTCCCGCGGCGACGCCTGAGCCTATCCCTGTTCCTGTGCCCGCACCCGAGCCGACGCCCGCTCCCGAGCCGGTGTCTGCGGAGGCTCCTGCACTGAAGCGGGCCAACCCACCCGCGCCGGATGCCCGCAACCCCCTGCTTGACTCGCTTCAGATGCCGATTCTGGAGGAGTTCGGAAACTACTACCTGATGGAGAAGATCGCCGTCGGCGGCATGGCGGAGCTCTTCAAGGCCCGCCAGCGCGGCGTTCACGACTTCCAGAAGATCGTGGCCATCAAGCGCATCCTGCCGCACCTCTCGGACAACGACGAGTTCGTCCGGATGTTCATCGATGAGGCGAAGCTCGCGGCTCAGCTCACCCACCCGAACATCGCCCAGATCTTCGACCTGGGGCGTGTGAGCGGCTTCTACTACATCGCCATGGAGTTCGTGGATGGCCGCGATCTGCGCAGCATGTTGCGCAAGGTGCGGGAGTACGGCCTACCGTTCCCCGAGGCCATCGCGGCGTTCGTGGTCATGAAGGTGGCGGGTGCGCTGGATTACGCGCATCGCAAACGGGGCATGGACGACCGCGAGCTCAAGCTCGTGCACCGGGATGTGAGCCCCCAGAACATCCTCATCTCGAGCGATGGCGCGGTGAAGCTGGTGGACTTCGGCATCGCCAAGGCAGCCACCAAGAGCACCCAGACCGTGGCGGGCGCCCTCAAGGGCAAGCTGCTCTACATGAGCCCGGAGCAGGCCCTGGGCCAACCCCTGGACCACCGCAGCGACCTCTTCAGCCTCGGTCTCGTGCTCTTCGAATTGCTGACCGGCGAACGCTGCTTCCAGGCAGACAGCGAGTTGGGGGTGCTGGAGAAGGTGCGCCTGGGCAAGGTCACGGATGTGCGCAGCCTGAATCCGCGCATCTCCGACGGCATGGTGGCCATCCTGGAGAAGACCCTGGCAAAGGACCTGGATCGCCGCTACGGCTCCGCCCGCCTCATGGAACGGGACCTTCGCGCCCTGCTTTCCCGCCTCGGCAACGAGCCGGTGGAGCATGATGTGGCGGACTTCACGGGCACCCTGCTCAAGGGCACCAAGGAGCAGCTCGAGCTTCACGTCGCGACGCGCTTCCCCGTTCTCCCTGCGTCGATCCCCGCTCCGGTTCCGGCGCAGCCCGTCGCTCCGGCACTGGAGCAGACACCGACCACCGCACCCGGGCCCAGGGCTCCAGAATCGGCTTTGCTGGAGCCACCGCCCTACGAAAGCGAGGTCGCTCGGGCGGCCCGCCCAGGTTGGGTGTTGCCGGTGGTGACGCTTGTCATCCTCGGGCTGCTGGCCGTGCTTTGGCTCGTACTGGGGCGTTGAGGCGGCTATCATGGGGAAGCACCCCATTGCTTTCGCTTAAGCCCTTTCCCGTCTCTCTCCCATTGTCATGAACGGAGATCCCATGGACCTCAGCAAAGACCAGTCGAGCTTCTACCAGCAGGCCCGCGAGCGCTGCGACCAGGACGTGGCGCAGATGAACCAGACCATTCGCACGGAGTGGGCGCACCTTCAGAGCGAATACCGCCGCGTGGTGAACCTCGTGCAGACCCTCGAAGTCCGCAAGCAGACCGTCGGCCAGATGCACGTCTCCGCCAGCTCCATGCTGAACATCGAGAGCGAGCTGGACGTCACGCCGCTGGATCTTCCGGCCCTGGATGCCGAAGATACCGATGACCTGGGCATGGGCGAGATCGACCTGTAGTCCACAGCTGTCATCCTGAAAGCCGGGCCGCGTGGCCCGGCTTTTTTGTGGCCCCCATGCTGACCATCCTCGCCTTCGCCCGCTACCGCGCTCTCCTCGGTTTCGACCGCCTGGAGCATCCCCTGCCGGAACCGCCGACCCTGGCCGCACTTCTGACAGAGGCCGCATTCCAGGCCCTTCCCGCAGACGCCCTGCTGGCGGTGAATCAGGCCTTCGCCAAGCGGGATGCTGAGCTGAAGGATGGCGACGAGATCGCCCTCATGCCGCCGGTGAGCGGCGGCTGAAAGCCTAGTTCCGGCCCCTCGATCCCTGCTCCTTCCACACTTCCACCACCTCCCCATTCACGGCCTTGAGCAGGGCCTGGAACTCGGGATCGCCCTTGAGGACGTCCTCGGGCTTCTCGGCGTGGGAAGCGTAGTGGAAGGCGAGCTTCTGCAATCCCGGGAGGACGCGGCGCAGGGCCTCGATCAGGTGCGGATTGGACTGCTCCCGCTCCAGCTCCTGGGCGGTGTTGCGGGCGCCAGACTCGAAGGTCCAGGTGAGCGTGTGGCCGTGGAATGCGAGGTCCGAGGCCATGTGGGGCAGCGCCGCGAGGGTGCGGGGCAGGCCTGGGATACTGCGCAGGGCGTCCGACAGGCCACGGCGCAGTTCCGTGGGATTGCCGGGATCCGCGATGGGCTGGACCGCCGGGGGCGGCGGTGAGGATGGCGGAGCGGTCGCCAGTGGCGCGGGCTCGGGACGGGGCGCGGGGGCAGGCGCCGCCGCCCGGGGGGACGACGGCGTCGGCTCAAAAGGGCGGGGGGACCCTCCGGCGGGCCGAGGCGGGGGTGGGGCGGCACCGCCCGCCCGCACCAGGGCATCCAGGGGCGCCAGATGAGGCAGCTGGGCGGCGGTCACCAGGGCCAGCTCCACCAGCGCCCGGGGCAGGCTCGCGTCCCGCAGATCGCGTTCCCGGCTCAGCAGCAGGTGCATGGCGCGGGTGAGCTTCACCACCTCATGGGGCGCGGCGCCGCGGCGGACTTCCGCCTCCAGGTGATCGCGGAAGGTCAGCATCAGCTCGCGCCAGAAGCTCACCCACTCCGTGCCGAGGCTCGCAAGCGCGCCGCACTCGTCCAGGATGGCGGCGGCATCCCCTGCCAGCACTGCTTCGAGCACCGCCTTCACCCGCACCGCGGGGACGATGCCCAGCTGCTCACGGACGAGGTCCTCCTGCACGTGCCCCTCGCCCGCGGCGATGACGCGATCCAGGGTCGTCAGCGCGTCGCGCATGGAGCCCTGACCGGCTTCCGCCACGAGGCGCAGGCTGCCTTCGTCGAAGGTGACGCCTTCGGATTCGCACACCGCCTTGAGTCGCGCCTCGATGAGGCCCACGGGGATGAGGCGGAAGGGGAAGATCTGCACCCGGCTCTTGATGGTGTCCGGCACGTCCTGGAGTTCGGTAGTGGCCAGGACGAAGACGGCGTGGCTGGGGGGTTCTTCGAGGATCTTGAGCAGCGCGTCAAAGGCGGCGCGGCTCAGCATGTGGACCTCGTCGATGATGTAGACGCGGTAGCGGCAGAAGGCGGGCCGGGTCTGCACTTGCTCTCGTAGTGCGCGGGCGTCCTCCACGCTGGCGCGGGACGCCGCGTCGATCTCCATGATGTCCATGTTGCGGTCGGGCTGTTCCGCCGCCACGCAGGCGTCACAGACCTCGCAGGGCGTGGCGGTGGGGCCCTCGACGCAATTCAAGGCCCGGGCGAGGATGCGCGCGGTGCTCGTCTTGCCCGTGCCGCGCACGCCGGCGAAGAGGAAGGCCTGGTGATGGATGGCGCCGCCGGCTTCCTTGGCGCGCTTGAGGGCGTTGCCGAGGGCGCGGACGGAGGCCTCCTGGCCCACGAGATCGGCTAGCACAGAGGGACGGTATTTCAGGGCGAGGGTCGTCATGGCAGACCTAGTTTCCCATGCCGGGGCGCAGCTTCCGAGCGAGGATCTGCCAGAGGCCTCGCGCCTCGGGCGCCTTCAGGGCGAAGAGCAGTCCGAAATAGACGAGACCGGCGCCGCCCATCAGGGGAAACAGGCGCAGGCCCAAGTGCAGGCGGCCATGCCACTGGAAGAGGCCCAGTTCGCGGCCCAGGATCCAGACCAGGAGCCCCATGAGGGCCCCTCCGACGGTGAAGCGGAGCCAGCCGTCCAGAATGCGTGCCGTGGGCAGACGGGTGAGGCGACGGTGCAGGATGGCCCACGTGATGCCCAGGGAGACGAGGGCCGCCAGGGCGTTGGCGAGGCTCACCCCCCGGGTATCCATGGGCCCCATGAGCAGGATCGTGAAGAGGATGTTCGCGCCCACGCCCACCAGGGACGCGAGGGCGGGGGTGCGGTAGTCCTTCAGGGCGTAGAGGCACTGGGTGACGATGCGCCCCGCAGCGATAAAGAGGATGCCCACCGCCTGCCAGATCAGGGTGCGGGCGGTCCAGTCCACCGCCGCGGCGTCGAAGCGGCCGTAGCGGAACAGGAAGGCCGTGATGGGGGTGGCCAGCACCGCGAGCCCCACGGAGGCCGGGATCAGCATCACCGCCGTCCCCCGCAGAGCCGTGGCCAGGCTGTCTCGCACGCCGTCGAGATCGCCCGCATCCACCTGTCGGCTCATGGTGGGCAGGCTCACGGTGGCGATGCTGGCACTGAAGAGGCCCAGCACGAGCTCACTCAGGATCGTGCTTGTGTAGAGCACCGTCTGGGCGCCATAGGCCAGCTGGCTCGCCAGGATGGTGCTGATGAAGACATTGATGGGGTAGATGCCTGTGCCGAGGATGCCCGGTCCCATGCGCTTCAGGGCCGTCCGGACGCCCTCGTGCTTCCAGTGGAAGCCCCAGCGGAATCCGAAGCCGAGCTGACGGAAGGTGGGGATCAATACCACCAGCTGCACGATCCCGGAGATCAGGGTGGCCAGGGCCAGCCAGAAGGCGGCCCGGACCGTGGACTGACCCCGAGTGGGGCTCAGGCCGATCATCAGCCAAGTGAAGCCCACGAAGGCCAGGTTGCCGAAGGTGGTCACGCTGGCGGGCAGGGCGAATCGATGGCGGAGGTTCAGGACGGCGGCCATGCCGGCGGTAACGCTCACCAGCGTGAGGTAGGGATACATGATCCGGCCCAGATGGATGGCGACGAGCACATCCTCCGGTGCCTCCCGTCGTCCCCCGAGGATGGCGCCCAGGATGCGCAGCTGCTCTGCCAATGGCGCCCCTGGGGCCACGCGCCCGAGCATCTGGAGCCCCATCACGAGCCCCATGGCGAAGAGCATGACGACGGTGAGGAGGGTGAGTGTGAAGGCCAGGGTGCCGATGAATCGCGCCACCATGACCTGAGCGCCCCGCTCCCCATCCCGACTCTCGACTTCGCTCAGGGTCGGAAGGAATGCACTCGTCATGGTGCCTTCCGCCGTGAAGCGTCGGAGCAGGTTGGGCAGCCGGTACGCCACGGCGAAGGCGTCGGCGATGGGCCCTGCGCCCAGGTGCGCGTTGATGGCGGTGCGCGTGACCACCCCCGTGATCCGGCTGAGGAGCGTCATGAGGCCCACCGTCCCGGCGGACTTCAGCAGGCTGGGTTTGGCATCGGGCATGCCCCCAGTCTATCGAACCGCGCACCTTCGGCTCATGGAGCCGGGGCCCCCAGCGATCGAACGTTCCACTGGAGCGCCCCCATCGACCGGACCGCGCACTGCGCGATCCTCCCGCTCTGCTTCGCATCCCGGCGATAGGGCCCCCCCATTCGCCTTCGGCTTGCGGAGCCGGGACCCCCAGCTATCGAACGTTCCACTGGAGCGCCCCCATCGACCGGACCGCGCACTGCGCGATCCTCCCGCTCTGCTTCGCATCGCGGCGATAGGGCCCCCCCGCTCGCCTTCGGCTTGCGGAGCCGGGACCCCCCTGCTGGCCTCGAGGGCTCGGGGAGCGTAGGCTTGGCTCCGCAAGGAGGTCCCATGCGTCCCTGGTTCCGCACCTCGGGTTTGACCCTGGCCGTCGCGGTCGGGGCAGCGGCGGCCGATGCCGTGCCGCGCCACCTCCTCCGACCTTTCCTGAACCGGCTGAAGGGGGTGCCAGCGTCCCTGGTCGAGCAGCGACCCAACTTGATGGCGGATCGCGCGCGCCTCGTCGCCGTGGACTGGAAGCGGGTGGGTCCAGAGATCCTGCCCAGCCTGGCGGAGGCGGACCGCCCCCGGCTCGAAGGGTTCCTGGGGCGCATCGCCTCTGAGCGTGGGCTCGCGGCCGCGCGCGCCGCCCTGGAGGCCCACTACCTGCTGGCCGCCCAGCTGCCCCAAGGGCAGGAGCGGGCCACGGCACGGGTGGATCGGGACCTGCTGGATGCCTGGATCTGCGCCGAGGAAGGGCGCTGGCAGGCCATGCCCGATCTTGCGGCTGGATTCGGCGATGTGCTGCACGAGGGCGATCCTTCCCGTGTTCGGCTCGCGACGCTCGTTCGTGACAATCTGAAAAAGATGGACGCCGCCCTCCGGGAAAGAGACAAATCCAAGGTTCAGCTCCAGGTGGCCCTTCTGCGGCGGCTCGTGGAGGAGTTGGAACTTCGCTGAGGGGCGATTTTTTCAGAGTGCATTGCGGATGCTCCTGAGGGGCCGCCTCCTTTGCCTGGACTGATTGGGGCATCAATCTTGGACGTCGGTGGTGGTCTGTGCTTGGGCCCGGGATTCCCGCGCCCAAGTGGACCAGGGTGGATTTGGAAACCGGTCCTTTCGCGGAGGGGAAGGCGTTCCGATCCTCTGCCCTGCGTTCCCTGATCGAACTCAGCAGGAGGGATGGCGCCGCGGGGGCCTTGGCATTCCCGCCCGACCGCCCCGATCCGACGGCCCTTGCGCCGTCCTCACCCTGTGCCGGCGCCCCCCCGCCGGCCTTCTCTCCCCATGGAGGCATGACTCATGCGCCACACCCTCATCCCCTGGTTCGCCGCCCTGCTCTGTGCCGGCGGAACCGCCCTCTGCGCCCAGGACACGCCGGATCGTCCCGTGGATCGCCGCGTCATCCACACCCCGCGCTCCGCCGCCCTTAAGGGGTTCCACTCGCTGGTGCAGGATCTGCTCCGCGAAACGCCGGAAGGAACGCTTCCGGAAGGCTTTCCCTTCGACGTGAAGGACCTGTCCGAACTGAAGGGCGCCACCCTTGGCACCTCGTATCAGATCCACACGATCCACCCGGACGAACTTTTGGCGGGTGGCCGCGGCCTGGGGGACATGATCCAGCCCACGGGGATCTACAACTTCTTCATCCTCGTGGCCGGCCGGGTGGTGGGTCAGGTGGAAGTGGGGCGCCAGGAGGGGCGCTGGGAAATGACCGCCGCGGGCTTCGCGCCTCTGGCTAAGGAGGTCCACGCCGTGGCCGCCCGGGAAAAGAACTTCCGTTTCGTGCGGATCTATCAGGCCACTTCTGACCTGGTGGAAGTAGGCGGCAGCGAGGCCGGGGTGCGGTACGTGCCCCTGACCTCGGCGCGCCACAGCCTGCAGTTGTCCCAGCCTGCGAGCCGCAGCGCCAGCGGCGTGGAGGCCCTTGCGGGCGAAGACCTGATGGCCAGCCTCCAGGCCAGCGTGCGTTCCAACCTCTCCCTGGTGCAGTAGCGGATCCCGGCTGATAGGAGACTCCCATGAAGCGATTTCTCACCCTTGCCCTCGTTCTCGGCCTGGCGCCCCTCGCCACTGCCCAGCAGAAGATCCTCTCCGTGCCGCAGCGCCAGCAGGAACACAGCCAGTGGTGCTGGGCCGGAAGCTCCCAGATGATGCTCAACTTCAAGGGCAAGACGCCCACCCAATGCGCAATGGTGAACTACAGTCTGGGCATCAATTACGCCTGCCAGAGTGCGACGTTTGATTGGAACAGCTATGCCAATCAACCCAACTACACGTCCGCGATCACCAGCATCATGAACGCCTGGGGCGTGCCAGCGGCCACCGCCAGCGGCTCCTTCAACCTCGCCACCGTGCAGGGCCAGATCAACGCCTCCAAGCCCATGACCATCCTCTGGAGCTGGCGCGGCGGCGGTGGCCACTTCGTGGTGCTCAAGGGCTACAACGGCAGCTACCTCTACTTCAACGATCCCTGGCCCGGCAGCGGCACCTATTACCGCACCCATGCGAGCACGGTGTCGGCCTCGGACCGAACCTGGAACGGCACCAGCTACGTCAGGTAGGCGGGGCCCTCCACGATCAACCGGCCCTCGGTGAAGGCCTCCATGGCCCACCGGGGGCCTTCGATGCCCTGGCCGCTCGCGCCCATGCCGCCAAAGGGGGCGCTGTCGAGGCGGAAGGTGGGCGGCAGGTTGAGGAGCACGCCCCCGGCCCGCAGCCGGTCTGCGGCCATCTGCAGATGTCTGGCATCCCGGCTGTAGGCGCTGGCCCGAAGGCCGAAGCGGGTGGCGGCGGCGCGCGCCAGGCCTTCCTCGAAGGTCGCCACCTTCACGAGCACGGAGACGGGCGCAAAGGCTTCCTCGCAGCAGAGGGGCAGCGCTTCCGCCACATCCGTGAGGATCGCGGGGGGCAGCAGGCGCCCTTGGCGCTGGCCTCGCAGCAGCACCGTGGCTCCCGCCGCCACCGCCGCATGCAGGGCTGCATCCGTGCGCTCGGCCATGTCGACATCGATGAGCGGTCCGACGATTGTCGAGGGATCCATGGGGTCCCCCACGGGAAGGGCCTTCACGGCCTCCACGAAGGCCGGGACGAAGGTCTCCCACAGATCCGCGTGTACGTAGAACCGCTGGGCCTTGCAGCAGCTCTGGCCCGCGGCGGCGACCGCTGCGGGAGCCAGGGCTCGAGCGGCACGTGGCGCGTCGATGCCCGCGTCGAGCACCACGGCGGCGTTGCCCCCCAATTCCAACGTCAGCGGCTTGCCCCCGAGGATGGCCCGCAGGTGGAAACCCACTCGCTCGCTGCCGGTGAAGCTCACGTGGGCGATGCGAGGGTCCAGGGCCAGGCGCTCTGCGACATCGGGTGTCACATCCGCTACCTGGATGAGGTGCTCCGCTGCCCCTACTTGCCGTCGGGCTGTCTCGAAACAGGCCTGCATCCGTGCCGCTGTGCGAGGCGCCTGGGGGCAGGGCTTCCAGACCGCTGCGCAGCCCGCGCCTAGGGCCGGGCCCAGCTTGTGCAGGGCGAGATTCACCGGGAAGTTGAAGGGTGTGATGGCGAGGACGACGCCGACTGGATCCCGTCGGAACGTGGCTCGGCAGCCTTCGGCCCCCGCCATGAGGTCATAGGGGATGGTCTCCTCGCCAAAGGCCGCGATGGCCTCAGCGGTGGCCTGCAGCGTGGCGAGCCCGCGTCCGATCTCCCCCCGGGCCAGGGTGATGGGCTTGCCGGTCTCCTCCGTCACGAGCAGGGCAAGGGCCTCGGATTCCGCCGCAAGGGTGTCCCGCCACGCGAACAGGAGCGTTCGGCGTGCCAGGCGGCTCGAGGTGCGCCACGACGCAAATGCATCGCAGGCGCGGTTCAGGCAGGCATCGGGCTCGAACATGGGGACTCCTGGGCATCGAGCATACGGATCAGAGCCGGAAATGCGAGTGGGGCCGATCGTGTTCGTCGCATTCCGATCTGCCGGGGAGGCCGTGCTTCCGGGCAATGCATGGATAATCGACCTGCCTTCCCTGGAGTTCCCATGCGACACCTCCTGTCCTGCCTGCTCGCCCTCTGTCTGTCCACGTCGATGCTGGCGGGACCGGTGGTTCCAGAGCCGGTGCGGGGGGTGAAGGTCTATGACCCGCCCAAGGACCGCGCCGCGACCTTCAAGGCATGGAAGGAGCTGGGACTCAACACCATCTGGATTGGGGGAGCCTTGGCGAAGGACGCCCGCTTCTTCCGGGAGGCCCGGCTGGCGGGCTTCCGTACGCAGCTGGTGTTTCCGGTCTTCTATAACCCCGAGGCCCTTCGGTGCGATCCCTCGCTCTGGGCCATCCAGGGCAACGGGAAGCGGGCCAAGGATGACTGGGTGGAGTTCGTCTGCCCCAGCCATGTGGGCTATCGCCGGATTCGAATCCTCGAGGCCCAGCGGCTGCTGAAGGTGCTCAAACCCGACGGCCTCAGCCTGGATTTCCTGCGCTGCTTCGTCTTCTGGGAGATGAAATACCCCAACGCCCACCTGGATCCCATGGCCAGCGCCTGCTTCTGTCCGCGCTGCGTGCAGGCCTTCAGCCAGGCGGCGAATGTGCGCGTGCCTGCGGGCAGCGTTCCCGAGCAGGCGGGTTGGATCCTGGCTCGGGCGGGAAGCGCTTGGACCGAATGGCGCTGCGGGCTCATCACGTCAATGACGCGGGAGCTGGCCCAGGCCGCCCGTTCGGTGCGCAAGGACCTCTGGGTGAACCTGCACGTGGTGCCTTGGATGGAGGCGGACTTCGAAGGCGCCCGGGGTCGGGTCGCCGCTCAGGACGTGAAGGCCCTCGGTGCCCTCGTCGACACCCTCAGCCCCATGGTCTACGCCCCCATGGTGAAGCGGGATTCGACCTGGGTGCACGACGTGACGGCGGAGCTGGTGCGTCTCGGCGGAAAGCCGGTGCTGCCCAGCATCCAGGTGAAGGAATGCTATCTGCCGGAAGTCCTCACGCCGACGCGCTTCAAGGCGGATCTGGACGCGGCGCTCCTGGCGCCCAGCCGTGGCGTGGTGTTCTGGAACTGGCCGGGGCTGGCGGAGTGCGCCGAGAAGCGGGCACTCGCCAAGTGAGGGCGCTTCAGCGGTAGGCGATCGGCAGTCGTTCCAGGCGTTTCTGGCCCTCCTGAGCGAAGCTGCGGGCCTCTTCTGCGCGACCGACCCCCCGGAGCGCCCGCTCCCGCTGGGCGAGGATGCCACGCGGCAGGTTCACGTCCAGTTCCTTCGCTGCCACTTCATCCACCTCCTGTAGGGCCTCCCAGGCCTGATCCGCCCAGGAGAGGAGGCGTTCCCACCGGGGGTGCCGGGACAGCGGGGCGGCGGGAGCGGTCTGGAGGGTCAGCCCGCCCAGGAGGACGAAGGGGAGGCTGCCTTTCCAGGCGGGAAGGCTGGAACGCAAGGGTGCCGGGCCGGGATGCCCCGGAAGGAAGGCGGACCAGAAGGCCAGGGCCTCCCAGCGCTCCGTGTCGAGGGGCCAGTGCCGGAGGTGGTCTTCGAGGTCTGTCACGGCGCGCTTACCGTGCTCGAACCAGAGGTTCTCGTCGAACTTAAGCCCGGCGAGGTCGAGGGAAACGAGGGCCTTGCGGGCATCCTCCGCCAGCATGGTTTCTAGGCGTGAATCCGCCATGCGGGCCTGGAGGACGCGAAGGCGGAATCTGCGCGGCCCAAGAGCGTCCGGATGGCGTTCGACAGCGGCTGTCGCCTGGTCCAGGCGGCTCTGGCGCACGCCCCGCATCTGGTCCGCGAGGCGCTGGGGATCGGGGGTTCCGGGGCCCTGTGCCAGGGTCTCCATGCCGAGTCTGAGTTCCCAGTCCCGATCCGCAGGCAGACGCAGGTCCACCTCCACACGGACTTCTGAGCGGCTCCAGGGCAGCAGGGCCGGGGCTTCGAGCACGGCCTCGGGCCGCCGGAGGATGATGCGCCAAGCGGGGGCCGGGGCAGGACAAGGCGGAAGGCCCCTGGGCTTGCGCCGCATCAGGGCCAGGATGTCGGGGTCCGGTTCGAGATCGGGTTTCTTGTGGGCCAGGTTCACCACCCAAGCTGCCAGTTCTGGGTATTGCTCTGCGGCGATGGCATGCAGGTCATCCAGTCCTGAGCGCAGGGTGGAGAGGCCTTGGTTGCGAGCGTCTCCGAGCACTCGGTAGGCCGTGAGCACGGCCTGGCGTCGACAGTGGTCGGCCCAGGTGGCGGAGGTGAGCCACACGCGATCCGGCATCCGCTCCAGGGTCCGAACCGTGTGTACGAGGGGGCCGTACTGTTCGCGGTCCAGGCGTGCGTTCAGCAGCGGGCGCAGGAGCGGCAAGGGCGGCCATTCCTGGCCAGGAAGCGGTGCAATCTCCAGGACCTTCTGCTCCAAGGCGCTTCCTGGGTCAGGATTCTGGTTGCGCAGCAGGAGAGCTGTGGCGGCTTGGATACCAGGGTGTTCAGGATCCCGGGATAGGGCATCGAGGTGATCCTCCAGCAGGGCGCGGTTCGAAAGACCTTGGCCATACCAGCGCCTTTGGTGGAGGAAGTCGAAGCCCCGTTTGGGATCTTCCAGGCGGGCGTGCCAGGGCCAGTCCTCCAGAGTCCGCAGGCGCTTGAGCGTCCGGGAGGCCTCGCCGCCAAGCTCGCCATAGGCATCCGCCTTCAAATCAAGGGCCAGTAGCTCGACCAAAGCTTCACCGTGAGGCACGTCGCCCCGCAGCACCTCCTCGAGGCGCTCCCAGGGCATGGGCGTGCCGGTGGGATTAAGCAGCTTGGGCAGGCTGGTGATGGGGAGGACGCCGAGCTCCGCGGTCAGGATGCTTCCTCGTAAATCCCGCAAGATCCACCCTTCCGCCGTCTCGGACCATCCCCGTTCCTGCCACAGACGCTTTTGGTTGGGCGAAAGGGGCGTCAGGCGAGCCAGGGTGGACACCAGGCGTCGGGCGGAACTGTCGCCTTCCCGAAGCGCCTTGAGGTTGGAAGGGCTCAGGATGAGTTCGAAGCGGGGCGTGATGCGCGTCTGGGCCAAGAGGGCGGACGGACAGAACGCAATCAGGGCCGCGAGAGGCGCGGAAAGGCGCATGCATGCTCCATTCGTTAGACGAAGGCAGGGTGAGGCGGGAACGGTGGAAGTTCCGGCTCAAAGGATGTGGGAGCTAGGCCTCTCGCCTTCTCCCGCATCGAACTGGGCATCAGCCCTTCGCCTTGCCCCACTTCTCTGCGAGCCCCTCCTCGCCGCAGGCCCGAGCCAGGGCGGCAGCGCGAGCAGCGGCCCCCTTGTAACCGCTGTTGGCCAACCACGTGTCCATCAGCGTCTGGGCCTCCAGGGTGCGTTGGAGGGCCTCCAGGTGATCGGGGTGGCTGCGGAGGAAGGCCAGGGGAGCCGGCACCTGTGCCACCAGGGTCGGCAGGGCGAGCAGGGACAGCAGGGGGCGCATGGGGTTCTCCAGGGCGGGGCTGTTGATGGGGTGGGACTTGAACTTTGAATGCAGAAATGGGAGCTTTGGGTTTCGTTCCCCAGGGGTATTTTGGCCTCGTTCAACGTTGACAGGTGCTTGCGAGTCCCATGTCAGGGGCAAAGAGACACCTGTTCGAGATGATTCAATGAATTGTTTTGTTGAGTGGTTGTCTCGGGATGGGGATGGAATCTTGCTGAAATAGAAAAGGCCCACCCCTGGGAGGGCGGGCCAAAGTAGGGGCAGTGCTCGGGGTTTAGCCTTCAACCACGGGTGGCTTGGCTCGGGGTGTCGGAGCGGGGGCTGGGACCGCGGGAGGGGCCGCCTGGGGTGGGTTGGTCTTGAAGACTTCGGCCACGGCACCGAGGCTGGACAGGGCGGCGCCGATGTCGGAGGGCAGGAAGATCTTGGTGGCCTTGCCGTCGGCGACTTTCTCCAGCGCCTCCAGGCTGCGAATGGCGATGAGACCGACGTCGGGCTTGCCGGCGTGGATGGCGTTGAAGACCGTCTCGATGCGGAACTTCTCGGCATCCGCCAGGGTGCGCACGGCCTGGGCCTGGCCTTCGGCGCGGATGATGGCGCCCTTCTGGTCGCCCTCGGCCCGCAGAATCTGGCTCTCCCGCTCGCCCTCGGCCTTCAGGATGGCGCTCTGCTTGAAGCCCTCGGATTCCAGGATCGCGGCGCGCTTCTCGCGTTCGGCCTTCATCTGCTTGGACATGGCGTTGGTGATGTCCGCGGGGGGTTCGATCTTCTGGATCTCCACGCGCACCACCTTCACGCCCCACTCGTCCGTGGCCTCATCCAGCACCTGCCGCAGCTGGCTGTTGATCTTCTCGCGGCTGGTGAGGGTGGAGTCGAGCTCCATCTCGCCCACGATGTTGCGCAGGTTGGTCTGGGCCAGCTTCACCGCGGCGTACTGGAAGTTGGCGATGTTGTAGATCACCCGCACGGGGTCTGTGATCCGGAAGTAGATCACGGCATCCACGGTGACGGCGGCGTTGTCCTTGGTGATGACCTCCTGGGGC
This sequence comes from uncultured Solibacteraceae bacterium, assembly GCA_964415525.1. GTDB lineage: Bacteria > Acidobacteriota > Holophagae > Holophagales > Holophagaceae > CAZPUI01. The sequence goes on along the minus strand of CAYQAS010000011.1, from coordinate 1,536 downwards.
GGCACGTCGATCACCTGCTCGCGGGTGTCCACCTTCACCAGGGTCTGGAAGAAGGGCAGGACGAAGGCCAGACCCGGCTCACGCGGCGGCGCGGAGTACTTGCCGAGGGTCTCCACGACACCCTTCTCGAAGGGCCGGATGATCTTGAGGGCGCGGGCCGCCAGGATCAGGACGAAGACGGCAAAGACAAAGATGACGAGAGCTTCGTTCATGGATTAGACCTCCTTGGAGGGGGAATCCGGCTCCACGCGCAGGCGCGTGCCGGTGACTTCCAGAACGCGGACCCAGGTGTCCGCAGGGATGGGTTGGGTGCTGATGGCGCGCCAGAGGGCGCCGTTTTCGAGGCGCACCTGCCCCGTGGCGTGATCGGGATCGAGAGCTTCCACCACGCGGGCGCGCTGGCCGGCCAAAGCGCCCAGACCCACGGGCGTATGGGGCATGCGCTTCATCCAGCTACGAGCAAGGGGCGCCACCGCGAGGACCAGCAGGGTGGAGCTCACCAGGAAGACGACCCATCCTGCGGTGCCACTGAATCCAAGCCACCCCGCACCGGCGGCCAGGAGGGCACCCAGTGATAGGCAGGCGAAGAAGAAGAGGCCCGGCGTGATCATTTCGATCACGAGGAAGACCACCGCGGCGATGAGCCAGAGGGTGGGAGTCATGAATCACCTCAGGGAAGTCCCAAGATACTGCCACGGGAGCCAGGGCGCCCGCCTTCGCGCTGGATGGGGGGTTCCCCGCGTTGGATGGATTGGCTGGTGTCACATGCCGGAGCCCCTTTCAGGGCGCCACGGGTTGGCCACGCCAGTCCCGCCTCTGGTGGGACCGCTGCGGACCGTCCACGGGACGGTCCTTCGCTTCGGCTTCCTGGCCACCATTGGCGATTCGATTCCGGCAAACGGAATAAGGAAGCGGCCCCTTTCGGGGCCGCGTCAAAGGCTGGAGCCGCATACCGGAGTCGAACCAGCGACCTACGGTTTACAAGACCGTTGCTCTACCAACTGAGCTAATGCGGCGCAGGTCTGATGATAACTCAGGCGTGGTCGGCTTCGGCAGGGTCTGGGGGCAGTTCCGGCTCGAGTTCCGCCGGTGGCGCCACGGGACGCTTGCGTCCGCGAGTGCCGGCTTCGTCGGGTCGGAACTCCTTCGCGGCGGCATCCAGGATGCCGTTCACGAACTGGGTGCCTTCCATGTCGCTGAACTCTTTGATGATCTCCAACGCCTCATTGATGATGATCGGGAAGGGGATCTCCTTCATGTACATCAGCTCGAAGATCCCCAGACGCAGGAGGTTGCGGTCCACCACGGCCATGCGGTGGATCTTCCAGTGCTCTGCATAGCGGGCCAGGGCAGTGTCGATGGTCTCGAGGTGGCCGTGCACGCCGTCCACCAGCCGGCGGGCGTGGTAGAACGCGGCGCGGTTCAGGTCCTGGATGGCGTGGAAGCCCGCGAACACTTCATCCGGCTGGCAGCCGCTGGTGTCCAGTGCATAGAGCAGCTGGAACACGTATTCGCCGCCACGGCGACGAACGCCCA
>CAYQAS010000010.1:0-62882 GCA_964415525.1 uncultured Solibacteraceae bacterium | reverse complement strand
CGGGTCTGGCCGATGCGGTGGGCGCGGTCGCTGGCCTGGTCCTCCACGGCGGGGTTCCACCACGGATCCAGATGGATGACGTAGTCCGCGGCCGTCAGGTTCAGGCCCGTGCCCCCGGCCTTCAGGCTGATGAGGAAGAGGTCGCCCTTGCCTCGCTGAAAGGCGGCCACGGCGGCGTCGCGCTGCTTCGGGGGCGTGGAGCCATCGAGGTACTGGTAGGGGATCTTCGCCGCGTGGAGCCGCTGGCGCACGAGGCTCAGGTGGTCCACGAACTGGCTGAAGATCAGCGCGCGGTGCCGGTTCTCCCGAAGCTCCTCCACCAGTTCCATCAGCGCGTCGTGCTTGGCGCTGCCAAGGCCCGCCTCCGGCGCCACCAGGGCGGGATGGCAGCAGGCGCGGCGCAGGCGCATGAGGGAAGCGAGAATCTGCATGGGCCGTTCCGTGGGCTCCAGCGCCTCCAATGCTTCCAGGCTCTCCCGGCGCAGGGCCTCGATCAGGGCCGTCTCGCCCTCGCTGAGCTCGACCTCCCGCAGGATCTCCGTGCGGCTCGGCAGGTCCGGAAGCACCTCGCCTTTGGTGCGCCGCAGGAGGAAGGGGCGCACCACCTTGCGCAGGGAGGCCTGGGTGTCCGCATCTCCCATCTGTTCGATGGGTTTCTGGAAGCGGCTCTGGAAGATCTCCTTCCGCCCCAGCAGGCCTGGACAGAGGATGTCGAACAGGGCCCACAGCTCCAGAAGGTGGTTCTCCACCGGCGTGCCGGAGGCCGCGAGACGGAAGTCGGCCTTCATGCCCGCGATGGCCTTGTGGCGCTGGGTCTCCGGGTTCTTCACCGCCTGGGCTTCGTCCAGTACGAGGGTGGTCCAGTGCTTGTCCTGGAAGCGCGCCGCGTCCTGCTGAACGAGGCCGTAGGACGCCACCACCAGGTCCCAGGGACCGGCGTCGGTGAGGCAGGTGTCCCGGTCGCCCTCGCCGTAGCGGCGCACCCGCAGGCGCGGAGCGAAGCGGGCGGCCTCCCGGATCCAGTTGCCGATGACGCTGGTGGGCGCCACCACCAGGGCCGGACCCTTGGCGCCGCGCTCCAGCAACAGCGCCAGGATCTGCACGGTCTTGCCCAGGCCCATGTCGTCCGCGAGACAGGCGCCGAGGCCGGCGGCGCCCAGGCGGGCCAGCCAGCGGAACCCCTCCAACTGGTAGGTGCGAAGCTCCCCCTCGAAGTCCGCAGGGAGCGTCGGTTCCAGGTTCAGGGAGCGCTGGATGCGGGCGGCGTCGGCCTTCCAGGCCGCGTCGGCTTCCACGCTACCGAAATACGGAGCGAGGCCCTCCAGGGCGGGGGCCGCGAAGGGGGAGACCTGCAGCCCGCGCTTGCCCATCCAGAGGTGCGCCTGCAGCTCCTTCAGGCGGCGCCGGAAGGTGTCCTCGAGCCGAAGAAATCGGCCATCGTCCAGCCTTACGAAGCGGCCCTTCACGCCCTCTGTGAGCTTCAGCAGCTCCCGCAGGGAGAGGACGCGCTCCTCCGAGAGTCGCAGGGTGCCGTCGGCGGCGAACCAGTTGCCCTGGTGAGTGAGGCTGAGGCGGAGGTGCGCGCCTTCCGCCATCAGCGGGGCCTCCATGGGCTTGCCCTTGGGCCAGTGGAGGTTCACCCGGTGGCGGTGGGGTTCCAGGGACAGCAGCAGCTCCAGCACGTCCTCCGAGTCCGCCAGGGCCCAGCGGGCCGAATCCAGCCCTTCGGGTTCCAGCAGAGGCACGGCCTCCACGAGCGTCTTCAGGCGTGCGGCTTCATCCGCGAGGTCGCGGCGCACGAGCACCCGCTTGCCCGCCGACTCCAGGCTGAGGCTGGCGGCGCCGTGGCCGGGGCGCAGGCGCGGGCCATTGGGAATCGGCTGCACGAAGGCGGCAATCCGCAGGCCCTCGCCCTCCGGTGTCAGGGCGAGATTGAGGGTCGGATCGCCGGTGCGGTGCTCCAGACCCGCCGCCAGGGCGGCATCCTCGTCGAGGCCCGCGTCGGAGTGGATGGGCACCAGGGGCGCCAGGGCACCGAGGGTCTTGAGGGCGCGGGCGCGGCCCGCCTCGGGGACCGTGAGGCCCCGGCCCAGGATGGTCTGCAGCTTGCGGTGTGGCGCCTCCACCGGGAAGACGCGGATGCGGCCCTTGGCTTCTTCCTGGATGAGACAGTCACTGGCGGGAAGGGGCGGGACGAGACGCAGGGCAAGGCCGGCGTTCGTGGATTCCACGGAGAGGCGGAAACTGCCACGGGCCAGCTCGATGGGATCGCCATCCTCCCCCAGGCTGCGGGCCCAGCGCAGGGCGGGATGACCCACCAGCGCCAGCAGGGCCTTGGGCTGCTCGAAGGCGATGTCGCTCGTCCAGGTGCGGTCGCGCTTCAGGCAGGCGAGGGCTGCCTTGTCCTGGGGCAGGAGATCTTCCATCACAGCCCCCGGCTCCTCGAAGCAACGGCGCAGGCTGAGCTTCTTCGCCTTGAGCCAGCCGCCCTTGGCATCCGCCCGCTGCTCCCATGGCTCCATGGACACGCCGTGGTCGTGGGGTTGGAGTCGCCACACGAGGCGGCGGCTTCGGGAGGCGGTCTCCGTCTTGGCGGCGGGTGCGGGGGCCATGGCCTCCAGCGCCTCCAGGGCGCGCTCCCAGGGTTCGGCGGTGCGCACGAGGTCCAGCAGGGGATCCGGGGCGTTCCGACCGCCCAGGCGATCCTCCAGCCGCTCCATGGCTCGCCGAAAGAGGCCCCAGGGCGTGCCCCGCAGACCCTCGATGGCTTTCTGCACCGTCAGGCGATCCACTGTTTTTTTCGTCCAGGCCTTCCCGAGGAGCGGCAGGACGGCCGGCAAAGGATGGGCGTCGGCCTCGGGATGCACCCACTCCCGGGTGCGTCGCTCCGGGAAGGCCTCGGGCCAGACGGCGGTGGCCAGTTCCCGGAGGCCCTCCCCCAGCGCCTTGCGGGGGTCCCTGGGGTCCAGGGTGTGCAAACGCTCCAGCCGTTCCGTCAGCACCGGCAGGTCCAAGGCGCCCCGGCGGGCGAGGAGCGCCAGGCTCCAGGCCAGATCCGTGGGGAAAGGCAGCAGCAGGTTGCGTTTTCCCGTGGTCTTGCGGGCGACCTTGAGTGCCGTGAGCCCGGCGTCCGCCGCGTCCTCGATCCGGCCTTCCCCCAGGGCGATGAGGCACTGGAAGCATGAGGCCAGGGGTTCGTTCAGGGCCGGGAGCCGCGCCAGAGTGCGCCGGGCTTCCTCTGCCTGACCCTCCGCCGCCCAGAGCAGCGCACGGCCGGCTTCCCAAGGCTCCTTTGCGGCGGATCGAGCCAGCAGCCAGTCCTTCAGAGGCCTTGAGCCTTCGGGATGGAGCAGCAGGTCCTGCACGAGCAGGACGTGGGCCTCCCCGGCGAGGGACCGAGGCAGGGCCTCCAGGAACCAGGGCTCGAAGGGCTCCCGCAGCAGCCGCACGAGGGGATCGCGTTCGGAGGCTCCACGGGCGCCATGGAGGGCGCCGAGGCGTCCCCGGACCTCCGCCAGCCGTGCGCTGTCCCCTGCGAAGAGAGCCGCCCGGAGGTCCGCCAGGAGGCCGGCCTCCTGATCCCACGCGAGGCCGTGATGGCCCGCGGCCAAGGCCACGGCGGCTCGGTGGGCGGCGTAGCGGCCCTGGCGCCAGGTCTCCCGTGCCACCACTTCCAGCACGAGGGGTTGGACGACGTGATTGGCCTGGTGGATCCGCACGAGTCCCTGTCGGCGCAGGGCCTCCAGCTGGGCTCCGATGTGTGCCAGGGTCGGGCCTTTCGGATCCCGTTGCGGGTTCAGGATCGCCAGAAGCGCCTCGGGGCGCGCCCCACGGCCCAGCACCGCCATCACCTCCAGGAGCCGCCTCGCATCGGGATCGAGGCCTTCCAGGGCGGCGCGGGCGGCTTTGAGCTCCATCAGACGGGTTCGCCGGCCCAGGAGGTGGCGAAGGCGATGCGGATGGCTTCCCGGTCCCAACCGGCGCCCAGACAGAGACCCAGCTTGGCCAGGGCGGCCCAGCGGGTGTGGGGGCCGCCGCTGATGGCGCCGAATTCCGCCGCCTTCATGCCCATCTCGTAGCGGTCCAGCTCCACGGCGCCGCTCAGGCACTGGCTGGTGAGGACGACGGGCAGCCTACGCTCGCGGCAGTGGGCCAGGAGGGCCTGCAGGTCGGCGCGGCCCATGGGCAGGTTGCCCGCGCCGTAGGCTTCGATGAGCACGCCCTGGGTGTCCGGGGCGGGGAGGTGCCAGGGCATGCCGGGGAAGGGGGTGTAGACGGCGAGGCGGTGCTCGAAGGCGTCGCCGATGCCCGCGGGCAGGTTGCGCTGGAACTGCCCGGCGTGGGGGTGGAGCTGGAGATTCAGGCCCAGCTCCGCGATGGGCGGCAGGTTGGGGCTCTGGAAGGCCTCGTAGCGGTGGACGCTCACCTTGTCGGCGCAGACGCCGCGCAGCCAGTGGTCGCCGAAGGCGATGCCGACCTCCGCCACGCCGCGGGTGGCGAGGAAGACTGCATCCACCAGGTTGCCCCGGGCGTCGCTGCGCACGTAGGCCAGGGGACGCTGGCTGCCGGTGAGGACGACGGGCTTGCCGAGGTCCGCCAGCAGGAAGCCCAGGAGGCTGGCGCTGAAGGCCATGGTGTCGGTGCCGTGGATGAGCACCACGCCGACGCAATCGGCGCTGGCCTTCCGGATCAGGCCCGCGAGCCGCAGCACATCCGCGGCTTCCAGCGTGGCGCTGTCCTGGTTGAGGGGCACCTCCAGGTGGAACGCCGCCAACTCCTTCAGCTCCGGCACCTGCTCCAAGATCCGCGCCACGGAGGGGCTGGGGGCCAGTGATGTGGGTTCACCTTGCGGGCTCATGCCCAGGGTGCCGCCGGTGTGGACGAGGAGGACGCGTGGAGTCATTCGGGGGCCTCGGTGGTCAGGGATAGAAACGGCGCCCGCGAGGGCGCCGTTCCAGGATGCCGCTTTCGGGCGGTGAAGCCTACTCTTCGCCCTCGGCAGGCTTGAGCTTCAGGAAGGCATCGTTGACGTAGATGCCGCCGACCCGGCCCCAGAGGCTGCTCAGGCCGGGACGCTGACGACCGCGGCCGTTCAGCATGCCGATCTCGGCGCCGAGCACGCTGTTGGCGCCCTGCTCCTGCAGTTCGGTGACGATCTGGCGGCGCTGCTCGAAGGTCAGCGCGGCGGCGGCGGTGCGGCCCTTGATGCGGGCGACCCACACCTGTCCGCTCGGGCTCCAGAAGATGGGCGTGGTCTTGCCCTCCGGCGTCTCGAGCAGGGCCTTGGCGATGGCGGGATTCGAGGCGACCTCGCCCAGCTCGGCGACGCTCTTGTTCTCCTGGGTGGTCACGGTGCCGATGGCCGAAAGATCGCCGGAGGCCAGGGCCTTCTCGGCCTTGGCGCGGGCGGCCTTGCGGGCCTCCTCGAGCTTGTAGGCATCGAGCACCTTGGTGCGGATCTCGGTCATGGGGGGGATGGTGCTGGGGCGCTCTTCCTGGACCTTGTAGAGCACGAAGGCGTCGCCGACCTTCTGCACCTTGCTCACCTGGCCGACCTTGAAGCCGAAGGCCTCCATGGCCATGCGGTCAGAGCCGGGCAGGTCCTTGATGGACTGACCTGCTTCCTCGAGCAGGGGCAGGCTGGTCTTGGCATTCAGGTTCTGGGCCTTGGCGGCGCGGGCGAGATCGCCGGTATCCCCGGTGGTCTTGCGCAGCTGTTCCAGCTTTTCTTTGCCCTTGGTGTTGAAGCGCTCGGCCACCAGCTTGGCGCGGATCTCGTCCTTCACGTCCTCGAAGGATTTCTCGCGGCGCTCCAGCAGCTTGATGAGGTGCACGCCGAAGGTGGTCCGCACCGGCTGGCTCAGCTCCCCGGGCTTGAGGGCCAGGGCGGCTTCCTCGTAGGGTTTCGCGAACTGCCCGTGCTTGGTCCAGCCCAGGTCACCGCCGTTGGTCTTGGCGCTGGGATCCTGACTCATTTCCGCGGCCACCTTGAGGAAGTCGACGCCCCCCGCCACCTTGGCGCGCACGTCGTTGAGGGCCTGGGTCGCTTCCTGCAGCTGGGCCTCGTTTTCGCCCTTGAGCAGGATGTGCGCCGTGTGGAATTCGCTGTATTCGGCCTTCTTCTTCTCGTAAGTGGCCTTCAGCTGGGCCTCGTCGGGGTCCAGCGTCTTGCCGAAGGAGGCCTTGTCCACCACCACGTAGCTCAGCACCCGGCGCGTGCCGACTTGGAATCGGGCGCCCTGGGACTTCATGAAGGCATCCAGCTTGGCATCGCCGGGATCGGCCACGGCGGCGGTGTCCGGCGTGAAGGTGGCGGTCTCCACCGTCAGCTTCTCGTTCTTGGTGCGGTGCACCAGCTGCACCCAGGTCTCGTCCACGGGCACGAGGTTCGCAACGCGGCTCACGAGCTTGGCCTTGACCAGGTCCTTGCGTCGGCCGTCCTCGTAGCCCTTGAGGGTCACGGGTGGCACCGTCACCTCGAGAAGGATCTCATTGATCTCCTCGGCGGACTTCATGCTGCCGTCGGCGTTGTGGAAGCGCGGGCTGTTCTTGAAGTCGGCTTCCATCTGGGCCCGGACTTCCGTATCCGTGACCACAATGCCTTGGTCCGCGGCCACCTGCTCGATGAGCTTGGTCTGGATGAGGCGATCGAGGGCCTGACGCTGGAAGTAGGGGCGCAGGGCTTCCAGGTTCGTCTGCCCGCGATCCTTGTACTGACGCATCATGCCGTCCACGGCGAAGTAAAGGTCGCGGTAGAGGATGTCCTTGCCATAGACCCGGGCCACCACGGTGTCTGGGGCGCCGACATTCTGGGAGCCGGGTGCGAGGTAGGCGACCAGGCCCACGAGCGTCATGCCCATGACGAGCGCCATGGGGGTCTGCTGACCCTTGAAGGCTCCCCGGAATAGCCGGAGGGGTGTCCTGCTGCCTGCGACCGGAGTCTGGGCGACGGGCTTGGCGCTGGGACGATCGTTGTCGCGGGAGATGGGGCTCATGGGAATCCTTGGGGCATGGCGGCGGTCTGCCTGAACTGACTAGGGTATCAAAGGATCCTGCCATGGCCTACGGATGGTCCTGCTGGCCGAGCCCCCTTCTGGCATCTAAACTGGTCTGTCGAGGATTCGCATGGCCGTACGACCTGTCATCACCTGGGGAGACCCCCGACTCAAGATGGATAGCACCGATGTGGGGGCATGGACCCCAGAGCTGGATCAGCTGGTCCAGGACCTCTGGGATTCCACCGCCGCGGAGGAGGGGGTGGGCATGGCCGCGCCTCAGCTGGGGGTGAACGTCAACGTCGCGGTCATCGACTGCAGCGCCGGGCAGGATCCCGACCAGCGCTTTGTCCTCATCAATCCGGAGATCATCCGGACCGAAGGCAGCCAGATCGGGTCCGAGGGTTGTCTCTCCATCCCCGGCATCTCGGAAGTCTTGGAACGTCCAAAGCAGGTCTGGGTGAAGAACCGCCGGCCGGATGGTACCTGGGAGGAACTGGAGGGCGAGGATCTGCTGGCCCGTGCCTTCTGCCATGAGATCGACCACCTGCGGGGACGGCTCTTCGTGGAATATTTTGGCCCCGTGAAGAAGGGCCTCATCCAGCGGAAATACCAGAAGCTGCAGGGCTGATCTGGATGGAACATCGCGAAGGGGTGCGAAGGAACAACCCTCCTGAGCGCCTGCCGCTTTGCGGTTTCACCGCCTCATGGAGTTTCTGATGAGCCCTCGTGTCGCCTTCCTCGGCACCCCAGCCGTCGCCGTGCCCGCCTTACGGGCACTGGCGGAGGTGCTGCCCGTCACCGCCGTCTTCTGCAACGCGGACAAGCCCACCGGGCGGGGCCGCAAGCTGGAGCCGCCCCCGGTGAAGACTGCCGCCCTGGAACTCGGACTCGAGGTGCACCAGCCCCTGAAGTGGCGGACGGACGAGACCCGCGCGCTTTGGGAGGGGCTGGGCATCGACCTCGCCATCGTCGTCGCCTACGGCCATATCCTGCCGAACTGGATGCTGGAGTCCTGCCGCCTCGGCGCCTGGAACCTGCACTTCTCGCTGCTGCCCCGCTGGCGCGGCGCGGCCCCGGTGAACCACGCCATCCTCGCGGGAGATGCCCAGACCGGCGTGGCCTTCATGCGCATCACCCAGGGACTGGATGAGGGCCCGGTGCTGGGACTCCTGCGTCGGCCGATCCTGGACACCGACATGACGGAAGGCCTGCTGGCGGAACTGGCGGCGGCTAGCGGTGGCCTGTTGAAGGCGCACCTTCCGGCCATCCTGGACGGCACGGCAGCGCCCGAACCCCAGGCCCAGGAGGGGGCTACCTACGCGTCCAAGCTGGACAAGACCATGGCCCACCTCGACCCCGCGCGTCCCGCCGTGGAGCTGCCCCGGCAAGTCCGCGGCCTGGCGCCCTGGCCCGGCACCGAGCTGCTCGCGGATGGAATCGTCCTGAAGGTCTGCGGGATCGGCGGGATCGTGCCCTCCGGGGACGCTCCGGGCACCCTGCGCTGGGACAAGGCCGGCGCCCGGCTCACCGCCGGGGATGGCCGCGCCCTGGAACTCACCCTGCTGCAGCGCCCCGGCAAGCCCGTGCAGCCCGCCCTCCAGGCCCTGCAGCCCTGGGGCGGAAGCGGCTGCAGGACCGTGGGCTAACTACTGAACCGTCAGCACCCGCCCGACCCAGGTGCAGTTGCCTTCATGGATGGGCTGGATGCCGGGGAGCGGCTTCGCCTTGTCCCCCAGTTCCGCCGGGAGCCCCCCGTAGCGGGCCTGGAGGCCGATGCGGATCGGCTCCTTTCCTGGGAGGAATGTCAGTTCCACGACGATGGGCATGCGCGGGAGCGCGTAGAGGTGGAGGCGCCAGTCGCCGTCGCCGACCTGCTCCGCCAGGCGGATCGCGTCGCCGCTGCGGGTGATCGTGCGATTGCGCAGCAGGTGACCCTCCACCAGCCCACGACAGAAGCGGAGATCCTCCCCGCGGATCCAGACTTCCGCGGCCCCGTCGCTTTCCAGGGATAGACGCAAAACGCGTAGGCCGTCCTGATTCGTCTCTGAGCGAAGGATCAGCTTCGGCTCGGGAACCCCGAGGCGCGGCGCGTCCTGGTGCAGGTAGGTCCGTTCGCTGGTGGGTCGGATGCGGCCATCGCCTTCCCAGGAGGGGTTTCCAGGCACGGGACGGTCGAGGAAGCGCCGGGTCCAGGGGCTTTCATGGGCCTTCTCCATCACCCACCAGGCCCTTTGGGTGTCGAGGTTCTGGACATAGCGCACGTTGGCGAAGGCGCGATGGTGGAAGGTCGCCCGGGCCCAGGTTCCGCCTGCTAGGAGGGCGAGGAGGACGGCGATGCCCCCGGCGGGCAGCAGCACCCGACCGAGGTGGAGCGCCTCTACGAGAGGCCAGAGGAGGAGCAGGCAGAGCAGCGTCAGGAAGCCGAGTCCCCCCGCGAGCCCCGCGCCGAAGCCCAGACCGGTGCCCAGGGTGGCGACCATGGGCGCCATCAGAAGGGATGCGATGAGGGCCGCTGGCACCAAGGCCTTTAGGTGGTTGGGGAAAGCCAGGACGCCGAGCAGGGTCAGGAGCAGGGGAAGCTGGAACAGGTAGCTCCCGCCCGGCAGGGCGAGGCTCACGACCGCCGCCAGCAGCGCCCAGCCCAGCAGCGCCACGGGATGCAGCGCCGCGCGGGTCTCGGGGCGCCGCACGAAGCGGGCGAGGAGGCCCACCGTCAGCCCTGCGGTGGCGACCGCCAGAAGCGGATACCAGGGGTTGTAGGCATAGCTGAAACCTTCGCGCACGCCCCAGGCGCGATGGAGCAGGGAGGTCACCCCGGCCGCCGCTGCCGCCAGCACAGAGGCACCCAGGAGGGCCAGCAGCAGCGCACCGCAGGCGCGCAGGCAGGGCCTCCAGGCCACTGCGCCGCTGCGGAACCCCCGCACCAGCACGAGCGCCGCCAGCAGGAGGCCCGCAAGGGAGAGCCAGGGCACGAAGGCGGCGGAATAGTGGATGAAGTGGTGGCCGAGGGGGTTGAAGTAGACGGCGTCGCCGCGTCGGGGCGCGGGTTCCCCGTTGCCCCAGGATCGGGCGAGCCCCAGGGCGGCCTCCCCCATCTGCTGGAGGCTGCCCAGGTCGAGGTGGGCGGGGTGGTCCGTGGGGTGGTGGTAGTCCCAGGGACGGTCGATGAAGGCGAAGCCCAGGCCCTTCATGCCCGCGCGGCGGAAGACCGTCATATCCGTGGCGTTGGGCATGAGGCGGTAGATGTCACCCGCCAGGCTGGTGGCGCTGACGCGGGCGCCGCTGGCGGCCAGGGATTCCACCAGTGCCGCGTTGGCCGCCGTCGTCTCGAACATGTGGGTCGGGCCGCCGGTGCCTCGAGCCTCCAGATTCACCACCTGCTTCACGTCCCTGGCCCAGGGATGGTGACGCACGAAGGCTTGGGCGCCGAGGAGGCCGATCTCCTCACCATCGGTGACGAGGAAGATCACGTCCCGCTTCAGGGCCGGGCCCGCCTGGAGGGCACGAAGGACCTCCAGGAGGGAGGCCATCCCGGCCCCATCATCCGCCGCGCCGAAGGAGCCTTCGACGCTGTCGTAGTGGCAGGCGAGCATCACCGCACCGGCATCGCTGGCACCGCTTCCCTTGAGGCGGGCCATCACGTTCTCCACCCAGGCGAGGCCGGTGCTCTGGGGCACGGGCACCTGGGCCTGCTGGGTCTGGACTTCGAGTCCGGCCTTCCGGAACGCCTCCATCAGGCCTTCCCGAACCTTTGTATGGGCGAGAGAACCGATGGGATGGGGCTCGGCGGCGATCCAGTCCAGGTGCGCCCTTGCGCGAAGGGCGGCGAAGGCCTGGGGGGGCGCATCCGCAGCCAGAGGCGCGGGAGGGCGCTGGGAGTGGATGGCCACGAAGCAGGCGAGGACGAGCCCCGACAGGAGGGCCAGGGCGCGCCAGGAAAAAGTGGGGCGGGAAACGAGGGTGGACATAGAGCCTCGGGAGGAGGCCTTCATGTTGGCAGATCGGCCGCATCATGCGCCGTTGCAGACTGCACCGGTGTGGCATCCCTGGCGTGGGAAATTACATCACAAGTTTTTTTAAACCAAATACTTGGGGTCGAGTCCAAGGGTGCAGGTCCGGCATCCCGGACATTCCTCAAGGAGGATTCCATGTCCCACACCACCCAGCGTCTGGTCCTGCTCCTCGGCGGCTTCGCCCTCTGCGCCGCCGGCTTCGCCGCCCAGACCCCTTCCAGCACCGTCACGCCCAAGCGGGAAGCCCAGGTCGAGAAGCGTGAAGCCCGTCAGCAGAAGCGCATTGCGAGCGGCATTGCCACTGGGCAGATCACTCCCAAGGAGGGCGCCAAGCTGGAGCGCAAGGAGGCCAAGCTCGATCACGACATCAAGCGGGCGGAGGCCGATGGCAAGATCACCAAGAAGGAACAGGCCCGGCTCAACAAGGAAGAGAGCGCCCAGTCGAAGCGCATCTTCCGCAAGAAGCACAACGCCGCCTCGACCAAATAGGCAGGGTCATCCTGATACACGAAGGGGGCGCAGGAGCGCCCCCTTCCTCGTGACTCGACTGCGGGTCAAACCTTGTTCGCGACGTCGCGGTATTCGGGATCGAGTTCGAAGACCCGGCGGTACTCGACCTTGGCTTCACCCACCTTGCCCTGGAGCAGCAGCGCTTCGCCGAGGTCGTAGCGGAGGCCGATGCTGTCCTCGGGCGGGAAGCCAGGGGCATCGATGCCGCGGTGGAGCCATTCGATGGCGCCGTCGATGTTGCCTTGGCTCATCTCACAGATGGAGAGCATGGAGCAGCATTCGAGCGTGCGCTCCGGGTCGACCATGGCCTTCTTGAACTCCTCCATGGCGGGCTCGATGAGCATCATCTCTTTGTAGGCGATGCCTAGGTTGTAGTGGGTGTCGTAGTCGTCGCCGCGGACCTGCTGCTCGACTCCTTCGCGGAACGCGTTGAACAATTCCTCGACGCTCTGGATCTTCTCCACCACGCGGGTGGCGTCGTGCATCTCCTCGCCCTCGCCCGTGGCCAGGAGGGCGTCGCCGAGCACATCGGTGAGATCGAAGAAGGAGCCGGTGAAGTCGCTCTCCACGATGGCAGCGGGCTTCACCTCGTGACCCAGCTTGTGCAGGGCGAGTTCCGCCTGGTCCAGGCGGTGAATGAGTTCGGGATGATTCGGCCAGGAGAACAGGGCTTCCTGGATGGCGAGCTTGGCTTCCTCAGGGCTGCCGTAGTCGAGCTGGAAGTCGATATCCGGAAGAATCGCCAGGAGCTCCTCGTCGAGGGCGGCGGGCGCGGCCATCGGCTCGGCGGCGACAGGGGCTGGCTGAGGAGTCGTCGGCAGGTCCTGGAGGAAGGACAGGGGCTCCAGTTCCAGGGGTTCGAGCCCCGGCATCTGGAAGGTCTGGGGGGCGGTGAAGTCGGAGGGCTGCAGCTCTTCAGCCAAAGGCGCCGCCGGGAGTTCGGGCAGGGCGGGACTCGATTCGAGTGTGAAGGGCGCAGGTTCGGGGATTTGGGGTGCCGGTTCCGGAATGTCAGGCGACAGAACCGGGGGGAATTCCAAATCGTGGAGTGGGATGGCGGGGGTGGGGGCCGACCAGGCGGGGACGGGTGCCTCCGCAGGCGCTGGTACGGAGTCAGCCTGAGGTTCGAGCTTGCCCAGATCGAGGGGTTCCAGCACCAGGGGGATGAGGGGGAAGGATTCCACCTCGGGTTCGGGTGCGGGCAGGGCGATGGGGAGCGGCAGGGCGAGGGTGGGCTGCGGTGACACCTCGCCGGGGAGATCCAGGGCGATCAGGGGCAGGGCATGGGGTGGAATCTCAGGGTAGGCAGGCAGGGCCGCAGGGGCCGGCGCGGGCGTGACGGGAGCCGGAAGGGCACTCGACGGCATGGAAGGCATGGTGCCTTGGGCCGGCGCGGGGGCGACCTGCACATCCAGGAGCCCGAGCGTGCGTCGGTACATCCGGGTGGAACCGGGGAAGAGGGCCTCGGCTTTGTCCAGCAGTTCCAGGGCGAGCACCTTTTCGCCCATGGGCGCCAGCTTTTCCGCCAGCTTCACATAGTGCATCTGCACTTGCGTCATCTTGCCGCCGGCCTGGATGATCTCGGCCACGCGGTGGATGGCATCCCGGTTGGTGAGGTCCAGATCGAGGATCTTCTGGTAGGCCTCCAGAGCCTTGTCGTTGAACCGGTTGCGCAGGAAGCTCTCGGCGTCCCGTTCCAGCTGCTGCACCTGCATTCGCTTGACGGGGTCGACCTCCGTCGTCTCGAAGAAGCCGCTGGTGGTCTTGGGGCCGGGGGCCGCGACGCCCGCGAGGGCCTGTTCTGTCGAAATACCCAGACTGTCCATCTGCGGGGCGAGCTGGGCCATCAGTGCGAGGTTGTTCTGCCCGTGGGCCAGGCCATAGGCGCGGCTCAGGGCCTCGCCCCGCTCGTCCTTGCGCCCGCTCTGATGGTGGATGTCCGCAAGTTGGAGGTAGGCCTCGGCGGTCATGCCGCCCTGGAGGGCGTTCTGAAGCACCCGGGCGGCGATGTCACCGGAGCCGCGGCGGGCGATCTCCCGGCCGATGGGCTGGAAGAGGGCCAGGCCCTGTTCCGTGCGGCCAGCGCGGGCCAGCTCCCGCAGGGCCCGCTCGCAGAGAGTGAGCACCTTCTCCGGCAGCTGCGGCATCTGGGAGAGCACTTCCAGGGCGCGGTCAGGGCAGTGGGCCTGCAGTTCGACTTCCGCCAGGGCCTCCAGGATCTCGGGGCTGCGGGGATTGGCTTCCAGCCCCTGGCGCAGCATGGCTGCGGCGGCGGTCAGGTCTTTCTGGATGATGCAGAGGCGGGATTGGGTCAGGAACACCTGGGGCGTGCTGACCATGGACTTGGCGCGCTCCAGAACCTGGTGGGCCGTGCCGTGCGTCTGTTCGTGGGCGAGTGACTCGGCGACCTCGAGGTAGATGGCGGCGGCGCGCTCCTTCAGGCCTTCCTTGTTATAGAGGTCCGCGAGCTTGACCTTGTTCTTGAGGTTCTTGGGGTCGAGCTCCACGACCTTGGCGAACTCCTCCAGGGCGCGCTTGATGAGCCCCTTCTTGGTGAGCACCTCCGCAATCTCGATGTGGATGGCGATGGCGTCCTTGATGAGGTTGGTCTGTCGGTAGAGTTCGGCCAGGCGCCCCGCCAGATCCACATCCTCGGGGATCGACCTGTGGGCCTTCTTCAGCACGGCGGTGGCCTTGTTCAGGAAGCCTTCCCGCTCGTAGCCGTGGGCGGCCTTGCGGAACATCTCCACCGCTTCGGTCTTGCGGTTCGCCTGGAGGCACAGGTCCCCCACGCGATTGAGCATGTTCGAGTCATCTGGCCGATCATCCAGCAGCTTCTGGAATTCGTCGAATGCACGGTCGTACTTCCCGGAAGCCAGGAATGATTCCGCCTGTTTGGTGACCTTGGGTCGATCAATCGCCATGCTTTGCCTCGAGGAGCCCGCCCATTGTAGGCCCGGGGTGGGTGATGGCAAAAACTTCCGTCAGTTGAGGTTGCGCCCCGTGAACGCGTGCGGGAGCAGATCCGCCAGGCGATGGAGGGCACGACCGTGGCGATTCGCCAGCAGGATGGGCAGATCCTGGGCGAACTCCGCCAATACCTGGCGGCAGGAGCCGCAGGGCGGTGTCAGGGTCTCCGCCTCCGTTACCACCACCAATGCCACCAATTCATCGGGTCGCAATCCCGTGGCGACGGCGGCGCAGACGGCGGTGCGCTCGGCGCAGAGCGTATCGGGATAGGCGGCGTTCTCCACGTTACAGCCCGGCACGATGCGGCCGTCCTGGGTCAACAGCGCGGCACCCACCTGGAAGTGGGAATACGGGGCGTAGGCCCGGGACCATGCGGTCCAGGCGGCCTCCACCAACGGTGTCCATGCGGTGTCTTGGGGTTCGAGAAAGGGCATGGGAGTCCTCCATTGAAGTGCATCGGCAAGGGATGGATCCCACTTGTATCAGGTTGTCCGCGGGAAACGGGCTCAGGAGTCTGTGGTTCCTTCTCCTTCCGCCAGGGCCAGGGCACGCCAGGCGGGAACCACCCCCTCGAAGACGCGGCGTCCGTGGCGACCGTACAGCACGAGGGTCACGGGCTGGCGGTGGATGCGTGCCTGGAGGATGACGCCGGAGAGGCGCTCCAGCTCGCGCTCGAAGGCGGTGCCGGGCGTGTGGTTAAGCAGATCCAGCTCCAGGCGGATTCCCTGGGGCTGCTCATCCTCGAAGGTGCGAACCCAGGGCGAACCGTACTGCGCGGTGCGTTTCCAGTGCACCCGATGCGGGCTGTCGCCGGGGCGGAAGGGTCGCAGACCTTCGGGGCTGACGGCGCCCGGCTGGGGTACCAGGTGCGCCTCCTGGCCGAGGCCGCCCCGCTCCCAGCGGGTGGCGCGGGGATGCGGCAGCGCAAGGATCGATTGGTCCAGGGGGATGCGGTGGGACTTCTCCATGAAACCGAACGGGAAGCGGGTGCGGAACTCCAGCTCCTTCAGCTTTCGCCAACCGCGGCGATCGGGCACCACATGCAGGGCGATGCGGTTGTTCGTGCCGCGCCCGCCCGGGTAGAACCCGGGCTCGGGGGTCGTGTGTTCCATGTGCAGGAAGACCTCCAGGCCTCGGGGGCGCTTGGGGGCGTCATCTTCCAGGTAGATCCGCACCCCGCCTTTGACCCGGGCGAAGATGTTGCCCTCTTCGATTTTCAGTAGCCTCAGCCCTCGGAGGGCGCGGAAGCTGGCCCAGCCGGACACGAGAAAGAGCCCGAGCAGCAGGGTGAAGACGGCATAGAGCAGGTTGTTGCCCGTGTAGACAGCGAAGAATCCCATGGCCAGGGTGAGGCCGACATATTCCAGGCCCAGTCGCGTGATGGCGAGGCGGAGGTGGCGGTCGTTCCAGATGCGCATGTTCGGGGCTCAGGGGGGATTCAGGGTGAGAGGCAGCGGGCTTCTTGAACGGTATTGGGATGAACGAATTTGGGATAGGGGCCCGTGATCGGAAACGCTAGGCTGCAGGGAGCACTCCCCCTTGAAACCCGAACCCATGCCCCTGTACCTACCGAAGGTTCTGCCATGCTCCGCCTCTTCCGCACCAAGTCCCTGGAACAGCTCCGCGCCTCCGCAGAGGAGCCCGAGCATCAGCTCAAGAAGAACCTGGGCACCTTCGATCTGACGATGTTCGGCATCGGCGCCATCATCGGCGCGGGCATCTTTAGCACCATCGGCACGGCCGCCGCGGGGCATCTGGCGGATGGCCGGGCGGCGGCGGGGCCGGCGCTCGTGATCTCCATCATCCTGGTGGCCATCGCCTGCGGCTTCACGGCCCTGGCCTACGCAGAGATGGCCTCCATCGTGCCGGTGTCGGGCTCGGCCTACACCTACGCCTACGCCACCCTGGGCGAGCTGATGGCGTGGATCATCGGTTGGGACCTGCTGCTGGAATACGCCGTGAGTAACGTGGCGGTGGCCATCAGCTGGGGCGACTACTTCCGCAGCTTCCTGGCCAACGTGCTCCACATCCACATTCCCAGCTGGCTGGCCATGGACCCCATGACCGCCCTCAAGCTGGCGGATGGTGCGCCCGTGATGAACCTTTCCGCAAAACTCCAGGCCCTTGCCCACGCCAAGGCGGGCGGGCTCAATGGCGCCCTGGCGTTCGCGAACTGGGACGTGCTGAAGGATGCGCCGACCCTCTTCGGCTTCCCCGTCTGCATCAACATGCTGGCGGTGGTCATCACCATCGGCGTGACGTGGCTCGTCTACATCGGCATCAAGGAGAGCGCCCGGGCGAACACCTTCATGGTGATCCTCAAGGTGATCATCCTGCTGGGCGTCATCGGCCTCGGCGCCAAGTTCATCCGCGGCGAGAACTGGCATCCCTTCGCGCCAGACGGCTGGCGCGGCATCCAGGCGGGCGCCGCCATCATCTTCTTCGCGTTCATCGGGTTCGATGCGGTAAGCACCACGGCGGAGGAGTGCAAGGATCCCGGTCGCAGCCTCCCCAGGGGCATCCTCTACTCCCTGGTGATCTGCAGCGTCATCTACGCCGCGGTGGCCCTGGTGGTGACGGGGATGATGAAGTACACCGACCTTGCGGACAAGGCAGACCCCCTCGCCTACATCTTCAGCCAGCAGGGGATGAACGTGGCCGCGGGCATCATCAGCTTCGGCGCCGTCATCGCCACCACCGCCGCGTTGCTCGTCTACCAGGTGGGTCAGCCCCGCATCTTCATGTCCATGAGCCGGGACGGCCTGCTCGGGCCCTGGTTCGGCAAGGTGCACCCGAAGTTCGGCACGCCGGGCCATGCCACGCTCCTCACGGGTTTCATCGTGGCCATTCCCGCGGCCCTCATGAACATCTCCGTGGTGGTGGAATTGGCCAACATCGGGACGCTCTTCGCCTTCGCCATCGTCTGCGCCGCGGTGATGGTGCTGCGGGTGAAGCGCCCCGAGGCTCCGCGCCGCTTCCGTACGCCGTGGGTCTGGGTGGTTGGGCCCGCGGGCATCCTCAGCTGTGCATGGCTGGCCATGGGGTTGCCGGCCCACACGTGGGTTCGTTTCTTCCTCTGGCTGCTGGCGGGTCTCCTGATCTACGCCTGCTACGGCTACCGGCGCAGCAGACTGCATCAGACGGTCTGAAATCGTTGCGGAATCCTGCAACCTGACGGGGGCTTGCGGAGTCTAAAGGGTGTGTCCCACGCGGCGATTTCGTGTGGCATGAACCTTGATCCACTGCGGATTCATCCCACGGAGGTTCCCATGTCCCGCCTGCTCCTGCTCGCACCCCTCGCCCTTCTGACGGCCTGCGCGCCCATGCAGTTCGCCACCGATCACGACCGCAAGGCCGACTTCAGCGCCTACAAGTCCTACGTCTGGACCTCTTCCATCCCTGAGAAGCAGTGGGAGCGCGCGGTGCGCGAGGACATCATGATCCGCCGTGTGGTGGAGCAGGTGGAGCAGGTCCTCGCCAGCCGCGGCTACCGCAAGGGCACGGACGGGAAGGCGGATTTCATGGTCTCCTTCACGCCGCTCCTCACCACCCGCATGCAGACCACCGGGTATAGCCACTACGGCTGGAATAGCATGGAGACCCGTCGCATCAAGGAGGCCGGCATCCAACTCGACGTCCTGGATGGCGCCAGCCGCAAGGTGGTGTGGACGGGCTTTGCCGGAGGCGGCTTTCAGGGCTCCCTGAGCCCGCAGGAGGCGGAGGCCAAGGTCGCAGAGGCCGTCCAGGGGCTCTTGAGCCGCTTCCCGCCGCAGGCGGGGCAGCGGTAAGGTGCTCCTTCCAGTGGGAAGAATGCCCCGGTCTCTCACGGACGCTTGGGGGTCCGGCTGTGATGAAGGCGTGTCTCGTGGTTCATTAATCCGCCGTTAAAGCGACTCCTTCCGGCGTGTCCCCACACTGGGGTTCGCGTGGTGTGCGCGGCGAGCCGGAAATCCGTTCGGCCCGTGCGGAGACAAGGAGGGGCCCATGGTCGGGATCGGCGTGGCAATCATGGCAATGGTGGGGCTAGCAGTCTGGTGGTGGAGGTCCGCAGGGGGGATGCGCATTCCCGCGTCGCACCGCCACAAGTCGGCACGGGGTTCTCTTGCCCCGGTCGCGCTGCTCCTCTTCGCGGTGCTGGTCGGCGGTTTGGGGTGCGACGGGGGCGACATGGAGGAGGGCACCAGGGACGTGGTGGTCGTGGGCGGCGGCATCGCCGGCCTCACCGCCGCGCACATGCTCAAGGACCACGACGTCATCCTTCTGGAGAAGGAACCTGGCGTGGGGGGGCGGGCGCTTTCCGGCACCCACGAGGGCGTGACCTACGCGAAGGGCACCGAGTACCTCGGGGAAGTGGAGGGCGCCCTCGCCGAGGTCGCGAAGGAGATCGGCATGGAGCCTGTCGAGATTCCCTCCCCCATGGATGCGAAAACCCAGGACGGCAAGGTCTTCATCGGTGAGGAGGCCGTGGCCGGCATGCTCATCGAGCGCGCCGGGCTCGGCGAGTACAACCGCTTCGTGTCCACCGTCCAGAAGGCTGCCTCCAAGATCGACGATGGGGACGATGCGGAGATCCAGCGTCTGGACAGGATGTCCACCCTCGCCTGGTTCCAGGAGAACGGTTTTGCCCCCGCCTTCTCGGAGTTCTACAACGTGTCCTGCCGCGGCCTGTTCGGGGCGAACCTCGCGGAGTCGTCGGCGCTGTGCATGGTTCCCGAGATCGCCTTCGACTACACGCATGAAAAATCTGTCCACGGCCCGCACAGGCACAAGAAGGAACTCGGATCGGAGGGCAGCGGCGCCTACACGTTCAAAGGCGGCATCGCCGCCCTGTGCCAAGGCATCGCCAAGACCCTGGGCGAGCGCGTCAGGCTCGGCTGCAAGGTGGTGGACGTGAAGCGGGAGGGCGAGGGCTATACCGTCTCCTACGTGGATGGTGGTGGTCAGGCCCGGATGGTGCGGACCAGGACCGTCATCCTGGCGGTCCCGTCTCCGATCGCCCTCAAGGTGGCCAGCGGTGCGCTGACGGGAGAGCAGAAAGAGCTCATGACGTCGGTGCCGTACGCCCAGTACATGACGGTCGCCCTGTTCAGCCGCACGCCGATTTTCAACGAGGCCTTCGACCTTGCGGTTCCTGATGGGATGTTCTTCACGGATCTGTATCCCGGCGGCTGGGCGGAGGGGACGGACGCGAAAAACGCCCAGGCCCATGTGCTGTCGGCCTATGTGGCGACGAAGAGCTATAAGGACAACCTGCTTGCCATGACGGACGAGGAGGCCTTCCGCAGGGTGCAGGAAGACGTGGACCGCCTCTTTCCCGGCGCTTCCCGCAAGGTCACAGGCCACGAGATCCAGCGCTTTCCCTATGCCTACCCGGTCATGACCGTCGGAGCGTTCGAGCGGATGGAGCGTCTCCGGAAAACCTTCGCGAACGGCCTCTACCTTGCAGGCGACTACCTGACCCACCCGACCTTCGATTCCGCGGCCGATTCAGGGGCCACCGCGGCGGAGCAGTGCACGCGGCTCCTCGCCTCGATCGGCAAGTAACCATAACCCCGCGCGGGCTTAGGCCGGGGCCAGGCCCGGGCGATACATGCGATATGCAAGGATTGGGCCCCATGCGACTCCTTCTGGTGGAAGACGATGAAACGATCGGGCAGGGCCTGCGCGAGAGCCTGGTCCGAGAAGGCATCGACACGTGCTGGAGCCGGACGTGCGCGGGTGGCGAGCGCCACCTGCGCATGTCCGCCTGGGATGCGGTGGTGCTGGACCTGACCCTGCCGGACGGGGATGGCCTGGACCTGCTCACCTGGATGCGCCGGGAAGGGATGCGCACCCCCGTGCTGGTGCTGACGGCGCGGGATGCGGTGGAGGATCGGGTGCGCGGGCTGGATCTGGGCGGGGACGACTACCTCGCCAAGCCGTTCGCCGTCCCGGAGCTGGTGTCGCGCCTGCGGGCCCTGCTGCGACGGAGCGCCGGCTTCGCCTCCGAGCTCTGGGAACTGGGGGAGGTCCGGCTCAGCTCGGCCTCGCGGAGCGTCTGGCTCCGCGGCGTCCGGCTCGACCTGACGCCGCGGGAGTTCGAGACGCTGCATGTGCTCATGAGGAACGCGGGACGGGTGGTCACCCGCGACGACCTCTGGGATGCCCTGGACCTGGCCCCCGAGAGTTCCGGCAGCAGTGTGCTCGAAGTGCATGTCCACCACCTCCGGCGCAAGCTTGGCGCAGACTTCATCCGCACTGTGCGTGGGGTCGGCTACATCGTGGGGGGCTGAGGTGGCCCGGGGCGTCCCCTCCCTGCTGCGCCGTCAGACCCTGGCGCAGGCGCTGATCCTGACGCTCTGCTGGGGGATCCTGCTGGCGGCCATCATCCGCACGGCCAGCGGGCAGCGCTCGGGCCACTTCGACCTCAACTTGGAGGTCTACGCGGAA
The DNA here is from genome assembly GCA_964415525.1 of uncultured Solibacteraceae bacterium. Classification (GTDB taxonomy): domain Bacteria; phylum Acidobacteriota; class Holophagae; order Holophagales; family Holophagaceae; genus CAZPUI01. Next base: position 41,962 of record CAYQAS010000010.1, on the reverse strand, counting down.
TCGCTGGCGGAAGCCTGCGACGCCGAGGCGGATCCCGTCCGCGTGGCCCCCGCCCTGCGGCGCGTGCAGCGGATCTTCGACGAGACGTTGTTCGTGTTCCTGGAGCGAGATGCCCAGGACTACCGCTCCATCTGGCAGGTGTTGGACGCCTCCGGGAGGGTGGTCCATCGTTCGGAGGGCGCCCCGCCCCTCCCGCTGGCCGCCCGGAAGGAGGGGTTCTCCGAGGGCTCCTGGGGGGGCCAGAACTGGCGGGTCGCCAGCGCCACGAGTGAATCCGGGACCTGGGCCGTCCATGTGGCGGAGTCTCTCGACGCGCGGCGCTCCGTCCTGATGGGGGGGATCGTGCGTCTCTTCGCCATCATCTTCGCGGCGGTGTTTCCGGTGGCCCTGCTGATGGTTTGGGTGGCCAACCGCACCAGCCTCCGGCCCCTCCTCCGCTTGGCTGAGGAGGTGCACGGACGGCAGGCGGAGGACCTGCGTCCCCTGGACTTCCAGACCCGCCTGGCGGAGCTGGCGCCGCTCACGGAGGCCATCAACGGACTCATGGCCCGCCTGAAGCACCTGCTCGAGGCTCACCACCGGTTCCTGAGTGATGCCGCCCACGAACTGCGCACGCCCATCGCCGGGGCCGAGGTCCAGGTTCATGCCCTCCGACACGCGGCCTCGGAGGAGGCGCGATCGGGCAGCATGGCCGCCATCCACGCCTCCCTGGCCCGCGCGGGGTACTTGATCCGCCAACTCCTGATACTGGCCCGGCTGGATGCCGGAGAAGGGCCCGCCCCCTGGCGGACCCTGGACCTGGGCGAGCTCTGCCGAGCGCAGCTGGGGCAGGCCTACCATGCCGCCCAGGAACGTTCGGTCGAGCTGGCCATGGAGGCGGAAGGGCTGTTTCCGTTGGAGGGGGAAACCGAAGCCCTCCGCTCGCTGGTTTCGAACCTCCTGGAGAACGCCATCCGCCATGGCCGGGCGGGGGGCCACGTCCTGCTCCGCCTGGAACGGGCTGACGACGACCTCCACCTGAGCGTGCTCGACGACGGACCGGGCATTCCTCCCGAGGCTCGGGAGGCGGTGTTGGAGCGCTTCTACCGGCTGCCCGGCACGCAGGCCCCGGGCAGCGGCCTCGGGCTCTCGATCGTCCAGGCGGCTGCGGACCGCCATGGTGGAACCGTCACCCTCGGCGAGGGCCTCGAGGGACGAGGCGCGGGAATCCGCGTGCGGCTGAAGAGATGGCGGAACCTGGAAGGGGGCCCCAGCCATAGGGCCTGAGTTCGCCGTGCCTCCGCATGGATGCGGATCTGTGGTCGGCCAGGGCACGCCAGGCGATGATGGGGGCTGAGGCAACCCCATGTTCACTGGCCTGATCCGACACCTCGGCACCCTGCAGTCCCGGACCTCGCGACCCGGCGGCGCGAGGCTGACGATCCAGGCGCCACCCGAAATCCTCGCGGGCGCCGAGCCTGGCGCCTCCATCGCCGTGAACGGCGCCTGCCTGACGGTGGTGGATCGGGACGCCCGGAGCTGGACCGCGGACCTCTCGGAAGAGACGCTCCTGCGCACCACGCTTGGCCGTCTGACCATGGGCGCCCTCTTGCATCTGGAGCCCGCGCTCAAAGTCGGTGATCCGCTCGATGGCCACATCGTGAGTGGGCACATCGACGGCCTGGGACACCTGCTGTCCAGGGCGGAGGGTGAGGGCCTCTGGCGCTTCGCCATGCCCGCGGAATTGGCACCGATGATCGCCCCCAAGGGCAGCGTGGCGGTGGATGGCATCAGCCTCACGGTGGTGGATGCGGGCCGCGACTTCTTCACCGTCGCCCTCATCCCCGAAACCGTGCGCCGCACTCGGCTCGAAGCCATGCAGCCCGGCGCGGAGGTGAACCTCGAAGCGGATCCCGTGGGCCGCTTCGTGGCCCGGGCCCTGGCGCTGCGAGCGGGAGACGCGACCCTGAGCGCTTTTGCGCAGCGGGGCTGGGACTGAGGCCTCAGGCGAGGCGCTGACTGAGGTCCACCACCGCGTCGAAGGCCGCCACCACCTCGGGACAGAACTGGCTGCCAGAGCCCAGGAGGATCTCGCCTGCGGCGGCAGCAGGGGTCCACGTTTCGCGATAGCAGCGCTGAACGGTCATGGCATCGAAGGCATCCGCCACCGCCGTGATCCGTGCGGCGAAGGGGATCTCATCCCCTCGAAGGCGGGCGGGGTAGCCGCCCCCGTCCCACCACTCATGGTGCGTCGCGGCGATGGCCTGGAGGGTCCTGGGCAGGCCGCTTTCGAGAAGCAGGGTCGCCCCCAGGCGGGCATGGGAGCGCAGGCGTGTTCGCTCCCACGCCAGCGGGACGCCGGCCTTGTGGATGAGGGCATGAGGCAGGAGCCCCTTGCCCAGATCGTGAAGACGAGCGCCGAGGTCCAGCTCCGCCAGGGCTTCGGCATCAAGCCCCAGCTCCCGGCCCAGTTGCACCGCCAGTCGCGCCACCCGTGCGCAGTGGGCGGCCACCTCGGGATCCTGCAGCTGGAGCCAGTCCAGGAGGCGAATCGCTTCGAGGGGCAGCATGGGGGAGAGGCAGGCATCCATGGACGGGTTTCCGACAAGAGATGCAGGGCGGTGCAGGAGGGATGCCAAATGCCACACCTGACGTCCGCCTGTCGATTTCGACGGGATGCGCTCAGGGCGCGCCTCTGCTTCAAACCACGCTCCCGGATGAGAGCGGTGATTATTGCCGTAAGCCGGTTTCAGCGCTCGGAGGCGCCCCTCAGGGCTTCCAGGAGTGCCTCCTGATCGAGGGTGCAGCCGTGGGCGCCGAGGCGGATGGCGGGCTTGTTCCTGCCGTGGAAGTCGCTGCCGGGGGTGATGAGGAGGCCGAGTTCGCGGGCGGCGGCGAGCAGCAGGTTCGTGTCCTCGGGGCCGTGGTAGGTGCTGAACACTTCGAGGCCCGCGAGGCCGAGGTCCTGCATGGGCTTGATCCACGCGAGTCGCCCGCGCAGGGTGTGGCCGGGGTGGGCCAGCACGGGCACACCGCCGCTGCGCTTGACCTGGGCCAGGGCCTCGATGAAAGACGGGAAGCGCAGGGGCACGTTGGCGGGCTTCCCTTGCGCGAAGTAGTCCCAGTAGAAATTCACCAAGGGCATGTCCGCCCGCGAACCGCCGGGACGGTAGGGCGTGAGGCGCGGGTGGTCGCGCAGGGTGGGATCCTCCAGCAGCACCTCCGCCAGGATCTCCGCGCTCACGATGGGCTGGCCCGCACGGCGGTGTGCCTCGTCCGCATCCAGAGGCAGGCCCAGGGCGGCGAGGTTGGCGAGCTTCTGATCGAGAGCGGCGATCTCCTGATCCAGCACATGCTGTTCGAGTTCCCGCCAGCCCGGGGCCGTCGGATCGATGAAGTAACCCAGCAGGTGCACGTCCAGGCCATCGAACGTGCAGTCAATCTCGATGCCTGGGATGGCCTCGATGCCGAGTTCCTCGCCCCGGCGCGCCATTTGGGCGTTCCCTCGTACCACGTTGTGGTCCGTGAGCGCGATGGCATTGAGCCCCCGGGCGGCGGCCATGTCCATGATCGCGGCGGGGCTGAACTCGCCGTCGTCGCTGAGGATGGAATGCATGTGCAGGTCGATCATGCGGGAGACTCCAGTTGGACGCGGCTCGGCCCTCTCCACCCTATCCTGTCGTCGCCCACGGGCTTTCCGGGAGAACGGCTTGGTATCTTGAAGTGAACTCCCGGAGTGCCCATGCGTTCTTCATTCCTGATTCCGTTTCTTGTGCTGCCCACCCTCGCCGCAGCGGCGGATCGGCCCATGGCCCTGGCGGAGCTGGTGGCCAAGGTGCAGGGGCAGGCGGTGAAGGTGGCGGGGGAGCGCAAGATCCGGCTCGCGGTGGCGCCCTTCACGCCGGCTGGGGAGCAGCGGCTTCGGGATCGCGGCTTCGGCAGTTTCCTGACGGAACGGCTCTTCGCCGCCCTCGGCAGCGCGGGCCCCTCCATCCGCCTCTTCGAGCGCGGACGGCTCGACGCCGTGCTCAAGGAACAGAAGCTCAGCGCCTCGGGATTGATGAGCGACAGCGATGCCAAACGACTTGGTGAACTGGCCCCCATAGACTACCTGCTCACGGGTACCTTCACGCGGCTCGAGAGCTCCGTGGCGGTGCACGGTCGGCTCATCGACGTCGTCTCGGGCGAGATTCCCGCGACCTTCAGCGAGCAGGTGGTGCTCACGCCGGATCTGGCGGCCCTCTTCGAGGACGGCCGGCCCCAGGTCACGACACCGGATGTCCAGAAGCCCAAGGAGGATCCCTGCGACGCGATCCTGGCGACGCTGCGGCCCCTGATGGAGGACATGGGCACGCCTGAGAAGCTCGACAAGCTCGTGGATGCGGCCCTGGCAGTGCCCTACGCGAGACCCTGCGGCATCGTCCACTCGCGCCTGATCTACCACCTCATCCGCTACAAGCAGACCTCGCCCCGCTACGCGGCCTTCCTCCACAAGGCCCTGAGCGAGGTTCAAAACCCGGATGAGGACGATCGGGTGACGCCGATCCTGCGCTTCCTGAAGGGAGACGGGGAGTTGGGATCGGCGGAGTGGCGCACGGCCTTCGCGGTGCTGAGTCGGTCCGCCTCCTTCACGAATCACCTGGACACGCTGCTCCGGGGCAAGGACAAGGCCGTTCCGGATCTGCCGCGGCTGATGGAGCGCGCGGGTCTCATCCTGGCGGCGGTGGACCAGAAGAAGATCGGCAAGCCCCTGCCGCTTCGGACAGGAGATGTCTTCACGGCCATCTTCCAGCAGCTTCACAGCCTCTACTTCGACAGCCATCGGGAACGGAACGCCGCGCCGCTGATGGCCTTCTATCGCACGTACGGGGCGAAATACGCCGCCGACGGCGACAAGCGGTTGGTGGTGCGGCTGATCTACCTCGTGCAGGGGCAGCCCCAGGGCGAAGACCGGGTCCAGGCCCTCACGTGGCTCGGGGAACGTCTGGCCCGCTTCGGCGCCATGGAGCCCCTCGCAAGCGACCTCGGCGTCTTCATGGACCGGCTCTTCGATGCGCGCAAGGAAGAGCGGAAGAAGGGCCGCTGGGATGGCCCTGCGGCGAAGGAGCTGGATCGCCTGGCGACCCTGGCTGGGCCCGCCATCGCGCGGCTCATTCCCCATCTCCAGGGCCGGGAATACCGGTTGAACACCCAGGGCTTCTGTCTGGAGCACGGCCTTGCGGCTCCCGGCGTGCCCACGGAAGCGGCGCTCCTCCAGCAGTTGGAGGAAGGCGACCGGGTGGGACAGGCGGAGGCGCTACGCCTGCTCACGGCCCTCGGTCCGAAGGCGAAGGCGGCGGAGCCCGCGGTGCTCAAGCTGTTGCGCCGTGCGGAGAGCACGCGGGATTGGGACAGTCAGGTGAAGTACCACGTGCGGGAGGTGCTGGATTTCCTGGCCGCCTTCGGTACCCGGGATCCGGAAGCCCACCGCCAGATGATCCGCCACCTGGGCAGCCTGGAGAACGTGGTCTCCGACGGCGCCATCCTCGCCCTGGGTCGCCTCGGCGGAGCTGTCATCCCGGCCCTGCAGGCGGCCTACCCCAAGCAGGAACACTTGGGGAAGATGCGCATGGCGGCGGCTTTTCAGCACATGGGCGTGGCCGGAAAACCCGCCCTGCCTTGGTTGCGGGCCCGCATGGCGGAGAAGGAGACGGGGCATCTGGCCATCGCCTTCGAGGACGCCATCGCGAAAATCGAGAAGGCGAAGTGAAGTCCTTCGCCTGGCGCCGCTGGACGATTCTGGCCCTGGCCGGTCCGGTGCTGGCGTGCCTCGGCGGGTTGGCAGGTTCTGCACCGGGGCTGGTGGAGAAGGTCTACGCCCGGGGCATCTACCCCTGGTTGGCGAGGCCCCTGGCGGGGCTCCAGGCCTGGTTCCCGTGGTCGTTCACTGAGATTCTGCTCTACGGAGCACTTTTGGGGCTGCCGGTCTGGGCCCTCCTGGGTTACCGCTCGGGACGGGCGGTGGGATTGGGCTTCTGGTTGTTGGCGGGGCGGGGCGGGCTGCGTCTGGCGGGCATCCTCGGCCTCCTGATCGTCACCGGGATGGTGCTCTGGGGCTTCAACTACCGCCGTGAGGCCTTCGCAACGCAGGTGGGCTGGACCCTGGCGCCCTCCTCCGTCGGAGAACTGGAGGCCCTGGCCACGGATTTGCGGGTGGAACTGGTGCGGCTGGACGGCCTCGTGCCGCGGGACCCCGATGGCACCCTGCGCCTGGAAGAACCCTGGAAGCTGCTCCGCACCGCGGGAGTCGGCTACGAGCGGCTCCCGGCGAACTGGGCGGTGCACCACAGCCCCTGGGCCAAGCCCAAGCGGCTGCTCTGGCCGGGGCTGCTCAGCCGCACCCTCACCTACGGTGTCTTCGCCCCGTGGACCGGCGAACCTCACGTGAACGGCAGCGCCCCATCCTGTGTCCAGCCCTTCACCGCCTGCCACGAGCTGGCGCATCAGAAGGGCTTCGGTCGGGAGGACGAGGCCAACTTTCTGGGCTACGCGGCGGCGCTGCAGCATCCCGATGCGCGGTTCCCCTACAGCGCCACCCTCGCCGCCTTCCAGGAGGCCGTGGGCCGTTTGCCCGCCGAGCGCCGAGGGGCGTTGCTGAAGGATCTCCCGGTGGGGATCATCGCCGACTGGCGTGCGGAACGCGCCTGGGTGCGCCGCCACCGGAATCCTGTGTCCGAGGCCAGCCAGAAGGTCTATGCGGGGTATCTGAAGACCCAGGGCATGGCGGACGGGCTGCAGAGCTACGGCCGGTTCCTGGACCTCATGCTGGCCCAGCGGCGGAGCCGATAGGGTGTCCATGCACCGAAGCCCCGTCCACCATCCCACCCAGCGCCTTCGGTTCGCCCTGGGCCTGCTGGCGCTGGTGACGATCGGGGGCGCCCTGGGCTACCACTTCCTGGCGCACCTGGGAGCCCTGGACAGCCTCTACATGGCAGTCACGACGCTCTTCACCGTGGGCTTCCGGGAGATGGGGGATGTCAACGCGGCCACCAAGATCTTCACCATCGTCTACCTCATCACGGGCCTGGGCGTGGCGACCTACGCGGTCTCCAACCTCACGGCCCTCATCGTGGAGGGCGACCTCCAGGGCTACCTCCGGGAGCGCCGTATGAACAAGCGTCTGGATGCGCTGCAGGATCACCTCATCGTCTGCGGTTTCGGCAAGATGGGCTTTCAGGCGGCCTGGGAATTCAAGCAGGCGGGCGTGCCCTTCGTGATCATCGAGAAGGACGAGACCAAGGGCCGCACCAATTCCCGCTTCGAAGGCGATCTCTTCGTCTACGGCAACGCGATAGACGAACTGGTGCTGGAGCGTGCGGGGATCCGCCGGGCGCGCGGGCTGGTAACGACCCTCACCACCGACGCCGACAACGTGCTCGTGACCCTCACGGCCAAGCAGATGGCGCCGGGCATTTCGGTCGTCGCACGGGTCGCCAAGATCGGCATCGAATCCAAACTGCGGGCAGCGGGCTGCGACCACATCGTGAGCCCCTACGAGATCGGCGGGCGGCGCATGGCGGCACTGCTGATGAACGCGGACCTCGTGCAGCATGTGGACGTGTTGCTCCAGTCCCGGCAGCTAGAACTCGCCCTGGAGCAGCTCCTCGTGCATCCCGAGAGTCCCCTGGCGGGCCACACCATGCGGGAAGTGCGCCTGCGGGACACCACCGGCGCCTTGGTGGTGGGGCTTCAGCGTCCCGATGGTCAGTTGCTGTTCAATCCGAAAGGGGATGATGTCTTCCAACCCGGGGATGTCATCCTGGCCATGGGGGGCCAGACCAATCTGGATGCCCTGGCTGCCGTGGCCCGCGGGGACCGTCCCGCCTGACTCCTGAAGGACCCTCGATGACCGCATCGCCCCGCATCCTGCTGGTGGAGGATCTGGCCCTCCATCGCCGCCTCATGCCCATCCGCCTCGAGGCGCTGGGAAAGGAGGTCGTGGGGGTCGCGAACACGGATGAGGCGGCAGCCTATCTGACGGAGGCGAAGGCGCTGCCCCACCTGATCCTCATGGATGTGGTGATGCCTGGGAAGGACGGTTTCACCTACGCCGGTGAGCTGAAGTCAGACCTGCGCACGCGGCACATCCCGATCATGATGCTCACGGCCCTCAAGGCGAGTCCCCTGGAGCGCAGTCTCGAAGTGGGCGCCGACGACTTTCTGCCCAAGAATGTGGATGACGGGGTCCTCCGCACCCGGGTGCGGTTGCATCTGAACCTCCAGGAACTGCGGATGGCTCAAGGCGGCATGGCGCTGCCGGAACGGCCCGAAAACGTCCTCCTCGCCACCCGCTCGCCCCTCATCCGCTCCACGGTGCCCGCGCAGATCAGCCAGCTGGGCCATCTTCCGCGCACGGTGGACCGCCTGGAAGCGGTGGAGGAGGCCCTGCGCCCCGGCGATCGGCTGCTGATCCTGGACACCAACTTGGATCAGGATGGTGTGCTCGAACTTCTCGCCAGGCTGCGCATGGACCCCGCCACCGCCCGCCTGCCCATCCTGCTGCTCTGCGAAAAGGCGGAGCTGGTGTTGCTGCCCGCCATCGAGACCATGGTGGATGACGTGCTCTGGAAGCCCCTCAACGCCAAGGTCAACCGCATGCGGTTCCAGTTCCTGATCGAGCTGGGGCGGCGGAGCTGCGGGGAGGCTTGAGGAACTCCATGCCGCCGCACATGGGCCCATAGTACCCACAGGGGTGTCCTCCCCTCCGTGGGCCATGCTACGGTCGATTCCCATGACGCACGCTGCCCTCACCTTCGCCTTCGCCATCGCGATTATTCGCGACGAGGCCGGGGGCCTGCGCCGACGCTGATCCGTCACTTTTCGCGCAACGAGCCCCCCGCACCCCGGGGGGCTCGTTGCATCTGGAGCCGCCATGATCCCTGACCTGCTCGAACGCATCCTCACTGCCCGCGTCTACGACGTGGCCATCGAATCCCCCCTGGAGCCGGCGCCCCAGCTGAGCCGCCGCCTCGGGGTGGAGGTGCTGTTGAAGCGGGAGGACCTGCAGCCGGTCTTCTCGTTCAAGCTGCGGGGGGCCTACAACCGCATGGTGCGCCTGCCCGCCGAAGTGCTGGCGAAGGGCGTCATTGCGGCTTCTGCGGGCAACCACGCCCAGGGTGTCGCCCTCGGCGCGAAGACGCTGGGCTGCCGCGCCGTCATCGTGATGCCCCGCACGACGCCAAAGATCAAGGTGGATGCGGTGGCCAGCCACGGGGCCGAAGTGGAGCTGGTGGGGGACGCCTTCGACGAGGCCTGCGCCCATGCCCTCGCCCGGGCGAAGGCGGAGGGCCTCACCTTCGTCCATCCCTACGACGATCCAGATGTCATCGCCGGGCAGGGCACCATCGGCATGGAGCTGCTGCGCCAGTGCCCCGCGGGTCTCGACGCGGTGTTCGTCCCCGTGGGCGGCGGAGGCCTCATCGCCGGGGTGGCGGCCTACCTGAAGCGCCTGCAGCCCAAGATCCGCATCATCGGAGTGGAGCCCGTGGATGCCGACGCCATGCGGCGCAGCCTGGCGGCGGGATACCGCGTGAAGCTCGACCGCGTGGGTCTCTTCGCAGATGGTGTCGCCGTGAAGCAGGTGGGGGAGCTCACCTTCGGGCTCTGCCGGTCGCTCGTGGACGAGATCCTCACCGTGGACACGGACGAGACCTGTGCCGCCATCAAGGATGTGTTCCAGGAGACCCGCAGCATCCTGGAGCCGAGCGGCGCCCTTGCCGTGGCGGGGCTCAAGGCCTGGGTGGAGCGGGAAGGGCAAGCGGGACAGCGCGTCGCGGCGATCCTCTCGGGCGCCAATACGAACTTCGATCGCCTGCGTTTCATCGCCGAGCGCACGGAGCTGGGCGAGCAGCGGGAGGCGGCCTTCGCCGTCACCATCCCGGAGCGTCCCGGCAGCTTCCGCGCCTTCGTGGACCTCATCGGACCCCGCGCCGTCACGGAGTTCAACTACCGCTATGGCGATCCGAAGGCTGCGCACATCTTCGTGGGACTCCAGGTGGTCAGTCGCCAGGAGCGGGAGGCGCTCTTGGCGCAGTTCCATGCCGCAGGGCTTGAGGCTCTGGATCTCAGCGGCAACGAGCTGGCCAAGCTGCACCTGCGCCATCTCGCCGGAAGCCGCGCCCCCGCCGGTCCGGAGCGCCTCGTGCGCTTCGCCTTCCCCGAGCGGCCCGGTGCCCTGCGGGAATTTCTCGCCGCCATGGGCCGCACCTGGAACGTCAGCCTCTTCCACTACCGCTACCACGGCGCCGACTTCGGGCGTGTCCTGTGCGCCTTCCAGGTGCCAGAGGCCGAGGGCGAGGCCTTCCAGGGGTTTCTGGATGGGCTGGGCTACGAATACGTCGAGGAGGGCGAGAATCCCGCCTACCGGCTGTTCCTCGCGGGGGGCTCGCCAGCGGCGGCGCTGGCTTGACGACTGATCGCGAATGGGCCGCGCCTTCCCGTTTCAGGGGGCGCGGCCACGACCGTTGCCGCGGTTTGACGGTGTCCGGTCGACTGGCTCAACGGGTGGCTCTCAATCCAGATTCGAGACATCCCACTGCCGCAGTCCGCCGAGGCGCACGGGCAGGGGCTCGCTGACGTCCACTTCCCATCGGTACACCCGGCAGGCCTGCTGGAGCCGCCGACGGGGGTGGAAGAACCGCAGCTTCACCTCCCAGCAGTCGGAACCGGGGCGGCAGAAGGGGCTGGGATGCACCGTCATGTCTCCCAGCACGAGCCCCCGCTTCGCGGCATCCTCCAGGACCTGACCCCACACTACCGCCTGCATGGCGGCGAAGTTGCGGGCGCGATCGCCGGGCAGGCGGCCTGGATTGCGCAGCTCGGCGGTCAAGCGGGCCACCAGATTCCGCCCGGCTGCGGCCTTCCGAGGGGCCTCCATGGCGTGCAGCCCACGGGCGTCGGGAACGACACAGGGCAGCCGCTGGCCATCCCGAAGCACGGTGTGTCCATGCACGGTTCCAGGCAGGGCCACGGGGACCGTGTGGCCGCGTGCCTGCCGACTCAGCAGCGTGTGCAGTCGCTGGTAGGTCTCGGCGGCGAAGGGGCCCTCGGGGCGAATCGCATAGAGCGGCACCTCGTCCACCTTGAGGAGCCACACCAGCCCTTCGGCGGTCTGAGGGTGGGCCTGGAGGTGCTTCAGTAGGTCCCGCACCTCGGAATGGCCACGGGGGATCTGGCTCAGGATGTTGGCGCGGCGGCTTTCGGAGACGAAATCCAGTCCGAGCGTGCCCAGGGCAAAGACCTTCTCGGGTGGGATTTCTGGGGTGGCGGTGCGGGATTCGCTCGCCTGGATGCCCTGGCGGCTCAGCGCACGGAAGGCCTCCGGGAGGCGTGCGAGGACGAGGTCGATCTCGGCCTCGGTGGTCTCCTGTCCGAGGCTCAGGCGCAGGGCGCCCATGGCCGCGGATTCGAGATAGCCCATGGCCTGCAGGACGGCGGACGGGGCATTCCGGCAGGAGGAGCAGGCGGAACCCCGGCTGGCGGCGATGCCCAGCCGATCCAGTGCCTGCACCATGTCCTGGCCGCGCAAACCCTCCACCACGAAGCTGGCATGCCCCGGCAAACGGTGGACCGGATCGCCCGTGAGGCGAGCTTCAGGGACGTTTTCCAGAACGCCGCGGATCAGCCGATCCCGTAGGCCTTCCATGCGGTTCCGCCGAGGCGCACCCGCCTTCGTGGCCCGCACCAGGGCCTCGGCCATGCCCACGATGCCGGGCACGTTTTCCGTGCCGCCTCGCAGGCCGCTTTCCTGGCCGCCTCCCGTAATCTGGGGCAGCAGGGCCGTGCCGGGACGGACGTAGAGCAGGCCCACGCCCTTGGGGCCATGGAACTTGTGGGCGGAGAGCGACAGCAGATCCACCCCGAGGCGATCGACATCCAGGGGGATCGCTCCCCCGGCCTGCACGGCATCCGTGTGGAAGAGGATGCCCCGGGCGCGGGTCAGGCGGCTCAGGGCCTCCAGAGGCTGCAGCGTCCCCACCTCGTTGTTGGCCGCCATGATGGAGACGAGGCAGGTGTGGGGCGTGAGGGCCTTGCGCAGGTCCTCCAGATCCACGCTTCCGAAGCGGTCCACCGGAAGGTAGGTCACCCGGCAGTGCCCCTCCTGTTCGAGCTGGGCGCAGGTCTGGGCCACAGCCGGATGCTCGATGGCGGAGGTGATGACGTGGCAGCGCGCGGACCGCTGGGCGAGGACCACGCCGCGGATCGCCAGATTGTCGCTCTCGGTGCCGCCGCTGGTGAACACCAGATCCTGGGCCCGGGCTCCCAGGCACGCCGCCAGCCGTGTGCGCGCCGATTCCACGGCGTCCCGGGCCGTCTGCCCCGGTCCGTGGGCACTGGAAGGGTTGCAGCACACGCCCTGCAGGTGGGGCAGCATGGCCTCCAGCACACCGGGGTCCAGGCGGGTGGTGGCCGCATGGTCCAGGTCGATAAAGTGCGGGCGGTCGGACATGAAACATCCCTTCGGAGGATGACCCTCGCGAGGGAATCGGGGATTCCCTCGCGATCAGGGGGCTTGTGTCAATTCGTCTCGCGGCTCAGCACCAGCCGAAGCACTGCTGGGCGACTTTCTGCCCGAGTACCGACACGTTGACGCAGGCGCCGGTGGGGATGCCCATGTGGGTGCAGACGTCGATGCAGGCCTGGGCTGCCGTTCCCGAAGGCACGGGAATCGGGATCGGCAGGCAGATGCTGCCAACCACGGGGAGGTCGAGGCAGACCTTTCCGTCACGGACGGAAACGCTGACACACTCGCTGGCGTTCACCTGCTGCGCGGGGGCGGTGGGCAGGAACAGGGGGTTGCGGTAGATGGGACTGGCCAGGATCGGCTGTCTCATGGGGGCTCCTTGTGAGAAAAGCAGGCACAAATGCCTGGGTGGAGGGAGGTCGCAGGCACACCAAGGTCTGGGGGCAGGGGCATCGGCCCGGCTGCCTCCAAAGCGATCTCGGCGCTCCATCACCCGTGTCGATCCGACCTGAGGCGGACCCTCGGGCGGCCTGCGTCAATCGGCTTGAAACGGGGTCAGTAGATGTCCCAGTGACGCACCTTTCCGACGGTGACGGGGATGACGTCGCTCACGTCCACCGTGAACCGGTAGACACGCCGTGCCTGCTCCATGCGGCGGGCCGGATTGAAGAACACCAGCTTCACATCCCAGCACTCGGAGCCGGGACGGCAGATCGGGCTGCGCTCCACTTCGATGCTGTCCAGCTTCAGCTCCGCCTTGATGGCGTCCTGGTAGACGAATTCCAGCTGGAACGCGTTGGTGGCGGCGAAGTTGATGGCGCGTTCCTGGGGCGAGAGGCCCAGGTTCCGGATCTCGTAGTAGATGCGTTCCAGGAAGTTCTGGATGCCGTCCATGGTCTGCAGATAGGCTTCCGTCTCTTTCCCATTCGCCGAAGCCAGCCCCATGACGGACCGCACCAGGGTTTCCTTGGTCCAGCTGAACATGCCCCGGGCATCGGGCACGAGCAGGGGCACCCGCTGGCCGCTCGCCAGGGTGGTGGTGCCCCGCAGGACGCCGGGAATGGACACGATTTCGACCCCTTCCTGGCTCTGGCTGTTCAGGAACTCCCGAAGGCGATCATAGGTGGCGCTGGCGAAGGGGCCCTGGGGCTCGATGGCATAGACCACAGTGGCATCCAGCATCAGCGTCCACGTGAGGTGGGCCGCCGAAGAGGGATCTTTTTCCAGGTAGGCGAGGAGGGCTTCCGGCGCCAGCACATTGGTTCCTGAGAGCTGCAGGAACGCGTCCCGACGGGCCTCGGTGCCGAAGTCAAACCCGATCTGGCCAAGGGCATACACCAGGCCGGAAGAGGAAGGACCGTGGCTGGTGCGGACCTGGGGGCTTCCGCCGGCGCAGGTCTGGCACTCGGAGGCCGTCACCTCGGTGCGCGAGGGGGCGAAGCCGGCGGCCTGGATGCCTGCCTGGAGCGTCGGGTCCGGGCCGAGGGTCGGTTCGGACGTTTCGGGGGTGGAAAAGGTGTGGGTCATGGCAGGCCTCGCGGAGGGAGGGGTGGGAGAAAGGGTGGACCGTGGGCCGGAAGCGGCCTGATCACGGGATGTGAGGGTGACGGGGGAATCGGGCAGAGATGAAGGCGTCACGGAGGCCCGCAGCAGGGCCAAGGCCCCGGGCAGGTGGAGCACCCCCTTCAGGCGTCGAGCACAGTCGCCGTGGGTGGTGGCATCGCAGGGCAGCGCTGAATCCAGCATGGCTTGGCGTACCCGGGAGGCATCGACCTTGCCCTCTCGCTGGAGCAGCAGACTCAGGAGCAGGGCGGCCGTCCCAGCGACCACGGGCGTGGCGAAGCTGGTGCCCGATTTGAGGGCCACGCCGCCGCCTGGGACGGCTCCGGGCAAGTCCTCGCCCAGGGCCATCAGCCCATGGGAACGATAGGCGTCGCCCCAGTTGCTGAAGGCCATCGGCGCACCATGGGCATCGAGCGCTCCCACCGCCAGGCCCTGGGGCCGGGCCGCGGGTACCTGTAGGCAGGCACAACCATGGTTGCCCGCCGCCGCCACCACCAGGACGCCAGCCGCATCGCAGGCCTCCAGGGCCTGTTCGAGCAGGGGATCCGAAGTGCCGTCCGCGGAGAATTCACCCCCGCTGATGTTGATGACGTGGGCGCCCCGTTCCAGGGCCGTGTGGATGGCCCTCGCCAGATCCAGCTGGGAGCACGTGATGCCGCCCGCAGCGCTTGGGCTGTAGATCGGGATGATCAGCCCCCGGCAGCCTGGAGCAATGCCTTGGATGGGGCTGCCGGACTGGCCGAACAGCAGGCTGGCGATGTGCGTTCCATGCCGGGTGGCCGGGTCGTCCCCCGGAGCCTCCGCGATCAGGTGACTCGCGACCTCCAGATGGGCCCCGTGGAAACAGGGATGGGACACATCCACGGGGCCATCCAGCAGGGCCACGGTGAGGGTTGGAGCTCCGCGGGTGAGTCGATGGAGTTCGGTCAATCCCGGGATGAGGGCGGAGAGTGGAGGGTGATCGTCCATTGAAATTCCTGAGATTGTGTTAAGTAAACGTCTGTTGTGAGAAACACATGGATGCATCCATTGACATGCAATCTCTCCCGGCCTCATCTCGGCATGTGGCCTGAAAGGGCTGCTTGGGCGTCCATTAGGAAGCGGATCGGTGGGCGTGAGAATTAGAAAAAGGTTTCAATGCGTATGCAAAACTTTGAAAATATTTGAATGAATATTATAAATAAAGTTAATGAATTCTATTTTTGCGTCACGGTGATGGTGCAGATGGCCTTTTGGGTTGGTTCAAAATCCTGGCCATGGCGTTTGAGAAGGAAGAGCATCTCTACAGGCTGTGGGTTGGGGGATACGCCCTTGAAGACGAACACTCGCACGCCGGGAGGTCCGCCGGGCATGGGAGCCGACCGGTAGGCGTCCACCCACTCGGTGTTGGTGAGGTTGACGCATTCGGGCATGGCCTGTGGTTCCCACTGCAATCCCGTGGAAGCCTCGCTGCAGCTGGGAAGACAGATGCCGTTGTACTCGCCCACGGCGACCTTCAGGGTGATCTCGAGGGCCTGGGTCGGTACGGCGATGAGGTTGGAGGTATGGATTTCGCTCACGGCTAGGCTCCTTGGTGTCCATGGGAGGGCGGGGCCACTCGCTAGGGCGCCAGAGCGGGTGGTGTGGTGAAGGGGGATGATGCATCGCGGGGGATATCGTGGAGGATATATGTTTATATTTTGTTGTCTAATGATTGTAATAGCTGTCTATAGATTGAATTAATGTGTGTAGATGGCGCGAATATGGTGTGGTTTGACGGTTGTGCGGTGAATGCTGAAATTACGCCGTGGAATTCCGCTTTCGGGACGAGCGGATGGTCGCGGCAGTGGAAGAGCAGCAGAACCCGTGCCAAGGGCGTGAGGCGTTCCTGATTCCTGGGTGGAATTTCATTAATTGCTTTGGTTTCATGGGGGCTGAACCTCCGTCTTGGATGGGCTCTGTGTTCACCTCTCCTGCGGTTCAGGGGTGGGTCCTGTCTTGTTTTCGGTCAGGTGTCGTTGATCGAGACAGGTGCCTCAAGCCGTCCACCCACGGCCCTGGTCCCGTCGCTCCTGCGCATCGGCGCTCTGCAGGTCCCGGTCCGGGATCGCGCCTTCAGGCCCTCTGGGGATCGCGGTCTCTGGGGGCTTCGACCGGCAGGTGGAGGCTGAAGCGGCTGCCGCGACCCGGGGTGCTTTCCACCTGGATGAATCCGCCGTGGGATTCGGCAATGTTGTGGGTGACGGACAGGCCCAGCCCCGTGCCCTGGCCCGGTGGCTTGGTTGTGAAGAACGGTTGGAAGATCTGTGCGAGGTGGTCGGTGGTGATGCCGGTGCCCTCATCCTCGACGTCCAGTTGGAGATACCTTCCGGAGCGCTTGCCTCTCCACCCTGCTTCGGCCGTTTCCAACTTTGTCTCATGAAGCCGGATGCGGAGGCGGCCACCCTGAGGCATGGCATCCCGGGCATTGATGCACAGATTCAGGAGGGCCTGATGGATCTGGACGGGGTCGGCGATCACCGCGGGAACGTCTGGATCCAGATCGAGTGCCAATTGGTAGGAGCGACCGAGCAGGGGGCGCAGGATGGTGGCGACTTCCTCCACTAGGCGGGTGAGATTCACGGGCTGTTGGAGCTCTGGATCCCGGCGGCTGAAATCCAGCAGCTTGCGGATGATGCTCCGCCCCCGAGCCGCCGCATCCAGGATGAGCACGATCCCCTGTTTGCCTTTGGGGTCGTCCTGAACCCGCCGCTCCAGGGCGCGCGAGCAGCTTTCCACCGATGCCAGCAGGTTGCCGAATTCGTGGGCCACGCCGCCCACCAGGGTGCCGATCGCCTCCAGTTTCTGGGCCTGGAGCAGTTGGTGCTGGAGGCGCTCTTCCTGGGAGATGTCCCGGATCACGCCCTTCAGCGCATCCTCCCGCCGCGTGAACTGCCAGCGGGTGATGATCTTCCCTCCAGAGGCATCCACCATCGGCACTTTGGCGTTGGCGTCCTCGTGAAGGGGTGATTCGAGCAGGCGGGTCCTCAGGGCGGAGCGCTGCGATTCGGGCACGAAGGACAACAGGCGTTCCAGGTTCAGGATCTCCCTGGGGGAGACCTGGAGAAGACTCATTGCGGAATCCCCGATCGACAGGCCCGTTCCGTCCGCGGCGCAGAGCCAGGGCATGAGGCGCCCGACCGATGTCGCTTCCAGCAGTGCCTCGCGATCGCGCGCGCGGTCTTCCATGGCTCGCATCCAGCGCCTCTGGTGCCAGACCAGGAAGGCGATGAACGCAACGGCGAGGATCAGGATCCCTAGAGATCCGAAGACCAGAATCAGGACGAGCGCGTCCGAGGAGGACATAGCAGAGCTTTCCCGAAGAGCCCGTGAGTGACCATCACCCAACTGGCGTGGAACGCGGTGAACAACAGGAGCAGTTCCCTGCGATGCGCCAAGAGCCATTCGCGCGCCGGGAAGAAGATGAGGGAGAGGGCGGCATCCAGCATGAGCCCTGTCGCGAGCCAGAAGGCCGCCTGGGAGGTCAGGGGCACCCGAAATTCGCGGCTCATTTCCGCGAGGCCGGCCAGGGCGAGGAGGAGGTTTACGGCGGTATTGATGTGGAAGACGGGGGCGGAAAAGGTGCTCAGGCTACCGATCCCGAAGACGGCCCACCATCCGACCCAGAACGCGAGATAGGCCAGGGCGAGGCCCCGAAGCGTGATGCGCAGCCTGGACGAGGTGGTCGCGCTTGCGAACATTTCGGCAAACAGAAGGGTCCGAACCGGTGCATGGATGTGCACCAGGATGAGGGACTGAGCGGGCTGAGTCCTGAGGAGTTCAAGCCCAAGGGTCGTGCTGATGCAAAGCAGCTCGTACCAGATGATGAGGCGCTGGCAGCGATCGAGCCTGCTCCAGCGAATCAGCCCCACGACGAATACAAGGATGTATAACGTCAGTGGGGCGTAAAGGCGAAAAGTGCTCACGAGCCGGCGCTATTTCATCTCGGGCGGATGAATGTTCGTGAAATCCAGGAACTCGACATCAGACGGATCGATTTTGCTGCTGTATCCAGAGGACTCGAATTCGGTATAGGCAATGATGACACTCGAGGGATATCCATCGATAAGTGTTTTTGAATACGAGAAATACACACAGCCAATCTCTGGAACCTGCTTGAGCAATTTGCTGAGGTCTGAGTATGAGATTTTTTGAATGGGCAAGTCCTTCTTTCTTAGTGTGTTTGCCTCATTTGCGCTGATGTTGTGGATGTTGATGTCGCCCTTTTTGTTGGTGTAGCCCAGGAACTCAACTTTTCCGGGATTCGCCAGATTGCTGGGTGCTTCGCCTGCGAGTTCATAGCTTGCGATGATGAGGCTCTCGGGAAATCCCTCGACCAGGTTTTCGAAATAGTAGAAGTATATGTAACTTTGGGGTGGCACCTGCTTTAAAAGCTGGAGCAGCTGGCATTTGGGGATTCTTTGGGTGACAGTAGTGGCCTTTTCGCGCAACTCATTGGCCTCAGCTGCGCTGATCTGGTGGCTTTTGATTTTCATGCATTTTCTCCTTTTGTGTTGAGGGTTTAAACTTTGAATTTTTGGTACAGAGTGCTTCTGGCGATACCGAGCTTCCGCGCGGCCTTGCTGATGTTGCCTCCGCAGGCCTCCACTTCCCGTTGAATCACATCCAGCGTCATCTGGCGGAGCGTGGCGTCCTCACCGGGCGCGTGCCATCGGCAGGCGGGATCCGGCTTGGGCAGGGCGAAGTCCTCGGGCTGGATCTCGGCGTGAAGGGTATACAGACAGGCCCGTTCCAGGGCATTGCGCAATTCCCGGATGTTCCCGGGCCAGGGATACGCCCGCATGACCTCCACGGCGGCCGGGGAGAGTCCAGGTGCCGGATGCTTCAAGTCCCGCGAGATCGCCTCGAGCAGACGGTTGGCGAGGCTCTCTAGGTCCTCAGGGCGTTCCCGTAGGGGCGGGATCCAAAGGGTGAGGGCGTTGAGGCGGTAGTAGAGGTCCGAACGGAACCGACCGGACTGGATCAGAACGTCCAAGGCCTGATGGGTGGCGGCGATGAGGCGGATGTCCACCAGGCGATCCGCCAGGCTCCCCATGCGGCGAAACCGCTTCTCCTCCAGGACCTTCAGCAGCTTGACCTGGATCGAGGGATCCATGTCGCCGACCTCGTCCAGGAAGACGGTGCCCTGGTGCGCCACTTCCAGGAGCCCCTGCTTGGTCTGGTGGGCGCCGGTGTAGGCCCCCCGCTCGTGCCCGAACAGCTCGTTCTCCAGGAAGTCCTTCTGCAGACCGGCGCAGTTCAGGTCCAGGAACCCTTCCGGCGCCCGGGGGCCATGCTCATGGATCCATCGCGCCAGGAGGCTCTTCCCCGTGCCCGTTTCCCCCAGCAGGAGGACGGGGAGGTCGGAGGGCAGCAGGCGCTCGACGCGGTGCCGGAGCTCCTGGATGGCACGGCTGGAGCCCAGGAAGGGATCGGGTCCAGGTTCCCGGGAGGATTTACTTTCCAGCAGGCGTTGCCGGTGCCTGTGCTCCAGGGTCCGCCGGATCATGACCAGCAGGGAGGACCAGTCCACCGGCTTGGTCAAGAACTGCTCGGCCCCGAGCTTGACCGCTTGGACGGCCAGGTCGATGCTGCCGTGGGCGGTGACGATGAAGATGGGGATGTCTGATTCGCGGGCCCGCAGGCGCGGCAGGAAGTCCAGCGCGGTGCCATCCGGCAGCTGATGATCCAGCAGGATCAGGTCAGGTGGCGTCAGGTCGAACGCGGCCAGGGCCTCGGACCCGCATGCGGCTTCCATTACCTCGAAGTGGTGCTCCTCCAGGAAATCCCGCAGCCCGAATCGGATGCCCGCTTCGTCGTCCACGATGAGGATGCGCGGAGCCATGGGATCGAACCACCTTGATGGAGAGGAGCGTTGGCCTTCGGTTGGGGTGCACGGCGGGAAGTGGGTAAAGACTACCGATATGGATACTTGGTTTATAGAAATATTTCCTGATGTCATTTGGCTTACGCGTTCCCTGGCCCTTTGTCTGATGGCAGTCGGGCCTACCGGGAACGCCATTGGTGATCCACGCTTTGACGACATGTCTATTTGAGTGGGGCCTGGGGTCCTTTATGCATGCATCGCAATACAATGGAGTTCCCAAGGAGCTTCCATGCGCCTCTCCCCTCTCGCCCTCCTGCTCGCGGTCGTGCCGCTCATCGCCCAGACGCCGCCCCCCGCGCCGGCGCCGGAGGTGAAGCCGAACCGAACCTTCACCGTGGATGCGGAGGTCAAGCGCACGTCCGTGAAGAGCCAGGGCAAGACCGGCACCTGCTGGGATTTCAGCACCAACAGCTACTTCGAGTCCGAAGTGCAGCGCGTGGGTAAGGGAGAGTTCAAGGGCGAGGTCGGGCTTTCGGAGATGTTCGTCGTGCGCCACACGTGGCCCCGCAAGGCTTGGCACTACTACCGCATGCAGGGCGTGGCGGTGTGGAGCCAGGGCGGGCAGGCCCACGACTGGATCGATACGGTGAAGGCGAACGGCATCGTGCCCCGGGAGGCCTATACCGGTCTCTGCGCGGGGGAGACGGAATACAACCACAACGAGATGGACGCCGCCACCAAGGGCTTCATGGACAGTGTCGCCAAGGGCAAGCAGCCGACTTCCAAGTGGCCCGCCGCCTTCGCCGGCATCCTGGACGCCTACCTTGGCGCGTCGCCGGCAACCTTCACCTTCAACGGCAAGTCCTACACCCCCGCCAGCTTCCGCGACAGTCTGGGCCTGGACCTGGACGCCTACGTGGAACTCACGAGCTTCAGCCACCAGCCCTTCTATGCGCCCTTCCGTCTGGAGATCCAGGACAACTGGAGCCAGAATTCGCGCTACTACAACCTGCCCATCGACGAGCTGGAACAGGTGATGGTGCACGCCCTTTCCAAGGGCCATAGCGTGCTCTGGGATGGCGATGTGAGCGAGAAGGGCTTCGACCAGAAGAAGCTCGGTTACGCCTACCTGCCCGTGGCGCTGGATCAGAAGGACGAGGTGGGCAAGCCGGAGAAGGAACTGGAGGTCACCCAGGACCTGCGCCAGAAGGCCTTCGACGACTTCCGCACCACGGACGACCACCTCATGCACCTGGTGGGCCTCACCAAGGACCAGGCGGGCAACCGATTCTTCCTCACCAAGAACAGCTGGGGCGAGAAGAACGGCCCCAACGCTGGCTACATTCACATGTCCCGCGCCTACGTCCGCATGAAGACCGTCAACATCCTCGTCCACAAGGACGCCATCCCCGGCGACCTGCGGAAGAAGCTGGGGCTCAAGTAGTCGCGGAAGGTGCTTCCGGCGGAGATGCCGGGGCCAGATGCCAGCGCTCCGGTGGTACCACCACTGGGGCGCTTTTATCCGCGAGGAAGTGGGGCGACATGATCTGCACCCCATGGGTATTGAAGCTGTCCTGGATGCGGGCGTGCAGTTCAGAAAAGACAAAGGGGCGCTGGAAGGGATCATCCAGCCGGATGTGAAGCTGGTACTCCACGTAGAAGTCCGAGAGGGCCTTCTGCAGGACATAGGGCGCGGGCGTCTGGCGCAGCCCGGGAGTGTCTGCGGCTGCCTGCAGGAGCAGGGCGTGGACCTGCCGCCAGGGGGCGTCATAACCGATGGTCACGGTGGTCAAGGCGACGAGTCCCGCTTCTCCGGAGAGGCGGGTGTAGTTCTGGATCGGCGTGCCCAGCACCACGGCGTTGGGCAGGGTGATCTCCTCGGACAGGATGGTGCGCAACTTGGTGGAGAGCAGGTTGAGCTCGGTGACGATGCCTTCCACCTCTCCCACGCGGATGACATCCCCAGGCCGGAAGGCGCGGCTGTACATGAGGACAAGACCGCTCATGGACTGGTTCACGACGCCGGTGGAGCCCATGGAAACGAGTACGCCGATGAAGACGCTCATCCCCTTGAAGGCGAGGCTCCCGCTGCCGGGCACGTAGGGGTAGGCCATCACGACGGCAAACATCCAGAGCAGGGCGTTCAGGATCCGGCGGGTGGGGGCGGCCGTCTCCGGGTGAAGCCAGTCCAGCTCAACGTCACCCTTCTCCACGGCGGAGAAGAAGGCCCGACTGAGGCGCCCCAGCAGGTGCGTGATCACGATGATGAGGGCCACCGCGGCCAAGCCTGGCAGCGCCTTGAACAGGCCGCTGGCCAAACGCAGGGTGCTGCTGGCGAGTTGGGTGCCCATGGCTGCGCCGTAAGGGCGCGTGAATGGGAAACGCCCGAGTACGTAAGTGAGCCAGCTGTAGGCAAGCAGCAGGATGAGCAACGTTCCGATGCCCCACAGCAGGGCGTTCAGGGCCCGGCGCAGGCGGAGGCCATCCAGGAGGACGAAGCCGCCGATTCCCAGGCGGGGCATTCGCGCCGCCTGGAAGCGGGCCAGCCGGATATGGAGCCAGCGACGACCCCGCAGCAGGATCCTGAGCCCCAGCGCTGCTGCCACCGTGGCAAGGGCGGCCTGTCCGAGGGCCCAGAGCAGGTGGCGGAGGTCCCGCTGCTCGCGTTCTTCCTTGAGGGCAAGCAGGAGGCTGGCGCGGACACGCTCGGCGGCGTTGGCAAGCGATCCCTCCATGCCGGGTTCCAGATCCCCGGGCAGCAGGATGAAGAGGGGGTGATCGCCGACCTTCAGCACGAGTCCTTCGGGAGAGGGTTGGATTTGAACGGGCGACGTGAGCTGTTCCAGCGGGATGGCGTCGAGGCGCTCCCGGGCGCGGAGGGCCCGTTCAGCGGGGCTCAGGGGGCCCAGGCCGGCGCGAAAGGTGTAGACCGGCCGGTTCTGGATCACCAGGGATTCCTGGGCCCGCAGACCGCCCACCATCGCCAGCAAGATCAGCCACCAACGGAATAGGGACATCATCTCGTCTCCAAAGGACTGCTGAATGAGATGCTGGGGCCAGGCAATCTTGCATTAATCCTGAACAGGGGGCGGGCCTGCAACGGCGGTCGCCAAGAGAATCGGGTAGGTCCTGCCTGACTTTGCCACCTCCGCGGCGGCGGTCACCGCCACGTGGATGAACCCCGCCTCTTTCAGGAAGCCTTCGACGGCTTCCGGCGCAAAGCCTCGGTGGAAGACTCCCGCCATGTCCTCGTGAAAGGACCCGTCCTCTTCACGCAGGTCCGCCAGTGCGATCCATCCGCCCGGATGGAGGTGTGCTTTGAAAGACTGCAGCAGTGGCGTCAAGTGCTCGATGTGGTGCAGGGTCATGCTGCTGGTGATGAGATGGAAGCGGTCTTCCATCGTCAGGGGCGCCGTGGGATCGACCTGCACGGTGGTCACATTGGACAGTCCCTGTCCCGCGATCTTGCTCTGAAGTTCCGCCAGCATCCCGGGGGAGGCGTCCGCGCCGGTGATGTGTTTGAGATGGGGCTGCAGGGCCAGCGTCACGAGTCCGGTGCCGCAACCGAAGTCCAAGGCCTCCCACGACGGCTGAAGGGGCACCCGGGCCAGGATGGCGGCCGCCACGTCGGCAGCGAGTTTTACGCGGCGGGACTCGCCGTCCCAGGACGCGGCCTGCTGGTCGAAGCGGTTGGACATGGGGGTCTCCTCTACCAGACGCTGACGTTCTTCACCTGCTGTGGATCGCTGCGAAGCCACGTAAGCGCCTTGTTCCGCAGATCCTCGATGTCCTGGGCACCCAATGCAAGGCTGTGCAGCGTGTGGCCGAACGTGAAGTTGCGGGCGTACCAGCGGGTGAACTCCTGCATGCGGGGCAGGGCGCGCTCCGGGGGCATGTCCTCCAATGTGTAAGCGCAGAGCCGGTCCCAGACTTCCGTGAAGTCGACCGCCACAGGCTCCAGGCCCGCGAAGTCCCGGAAGATCCAGGGGCGGATGGCGACGATGCGGCCGAGCATGAGGCCATCCAAGGCCTGGAAGCTCGCGGCGTGCCGTGCGACATCGCCTGTCGAGATCACGTCGCCATTCCCGATGAGGGGCAGCCGCGTGCGTTCTTTGATCCAGGGGAACTGCTCCCAGCGGGCGCGGCGCTTGAGCTTCTCGAAGCTGAAACGGGGATGCACGGTGAGGGCGTCGACACCGCTGTCCTCGATGAGGCGGATGCGGTCCAGGAAGGGCGCCTCCCAGGCCTTGGGGTCGTCCCCCAGGCGCACCTTCACGGTGAGGATGCCGTCGTAGACCTTGCGGATGCGCTGGAGGACTTCCGCCAGCTGGTCGAATTCCCGGAAGAGCGCGGCACCGCTGGCCTGGGCCTGGATCTTCGGGGCCGGGCAGCCCAGGTTGAGGTCCAAGGCCGCGGCCCCCAGGGGCGCCAGCTTCTCGACCATCGCCTCCAGCTTGTCGTCCGTGGAGACCCGGAACTGGTAGATCACCAGCCCTTCCTCGTCCCGCTTCTTCGTGAAGGAGCACGCGTCCGGCCGCTCGTTCAGGAAGGCGGACGCGCTGATCATCTCGGTGGTGAGGGCGCCATAGCCGCCGAAGTCCGCCAGCAGACGGCGGAAGGCGGAGGTGGTGATGCCCGCCATGGGCGCGAGGAACAGCGCCGGGGCAATGGTGGTGTGGTGGAGGGTCAGGGATTCAAACATGGACTCCCAGGATAGGGCAGCCTTCCGCCTGGCATCTCAACCCGCCTCCAGGACTTCGCGAATGGTCCGGGCCATCTGGCTCACGGTGTAGGGTTTCTGGACGAAGGCCCGGACGCCCGGGTGGTCGGTGCCTTCCCGGACGAGCCCCTGGCTGTAGCCGCTGCAGAGGATCAAGGGGAGGTCCTTGCGCACCGCCTGAATCCCCTTCGCAAGTTCCAGCCCCGTCATGTGGGGCAGGGTGAGGTCCGTGACCACCAGATCGAAGGCCTCAGGGGTTGCGCGCACCCTTTTCAGGGCTCCTGGGCTGGTGCTTTCGGCGGTGATGCGGTAGCCCAATCCCTCCAGCAAGGCGACGAGGGTCTGCAAGGCGCTCTCGTCATCGTCCACCACGAGTACCCGCTCGGTGCCGCCTCGGATGGGGGCCTCGGCGGCTGCGGCGACGGTATGGGCCTGAATGTCCACGGCTTCTGGCAGGTAGATCCGGAACACCGTGCCCTGGCCGGGCTCACTGTAGACGGAGATGTGTCCGTGGTAGGTCTTCACCAGCCCGTGCACGACGGAGAGTCCCAGGCCCGTGCCCTTCCCTATTGCCTTGGTGGTGAAGAAGGGCTCGAAGATCCTGGAGAGGACGTCCTTGGGGATGCCGCAGCCGGTGTCGCTGATCTGCAACACCACATAGGCACCCGGCCTGAGCTGAAGGGTGGTGAGGGGATCCCCCGCTGCCAGGGTGTTCCGTTCGAGGATCACTTCGAGAATCCCGCCCGAGAGCTCCATGGCGTGTCCGGCATTGGTGCAGAGGTTGAGGACGATCTGGTGGATGTGGGTGGGATCCGCGAGGATCCAGGCATCTTTCACGTCAAGGCGAGGGCGGATCTCGATGGTGGTGGGCAGGGAGGCCCGGACGAGCTTGAGCACCTCCTTGAGGACGGGGGCGAACAGCATGGATCCCACCCGCTGCTCTTGCCGGCGGCTGAAGAGGAGGATCTGGTTCACGAGCTCCCGGGCCCTTCCCCCCGCCTTGAGGATCATTTCGAAGTCGTGGTGCAGGGCGGCCTGCTCGTGGGTTTGGAGGAGGCCCATTTCGGCGAAGCCCAGGATGGGGGTCAGGATGTTGTTGAAGTCGTGGGCGATGCCCCCCGCAAGGGTGCCAATGGCCTCCAGTTTCTGGGCCTGCAGGAGCTGCTGCTCCACCTTCCCCTTTTCCTCCTCAACCCGGGTGCGCTGCTCGATTTCGGACCGGAGGTTCTCGTTGATGGCCGCCAGTTCCGCGGTGCGTTTCTGCACGCGGTTCTCCAGTTCCTGGTTCACGCAACGCAGCCGCTCCTCCGCGAAGCGCCGCTCGAGGCCCAGGGCCATGCTGCCCGCCACGCCCTCCAGCAGGTCCAGAAGTTCCGACGTGAACCGGCCCGGCTGCCGGTGGTTGATCTGCAGCAGCCCCAGGATCTCGCTTCCTGACCACAGAGGGATCAGGGCCATGGAACGGTAGCCCTCCTGGGCACAGAGGCCGCGGGCGCCGCCCTCCAACTCGGCCCAGTCGAGGGTTGGTTCCAGGGCCTGGAGATCGTTGGTCCAGAAGGTGCCTCGGGCGGTGCGCTGGCGGAGGTGGTGCGGCAGCGTGCCGTTGAGGAGGTGCCCGCATAGGCCCGCCAGGACGGGGTGCCTGTTGGGGTCCAGGCGCAAGGCACCGGTGAGGTCCCGCACCCGCAGGTCGCATTCCCGGGAGCAATGCTCCGGCGAGAAGCCGCGGGACCAGGTCTCCAGGCCTCCGTTCCGGGCCAGACGAACCGCGAGCGCGTCCACCTGCGTGTAGGCCTGGAGGTATTCCAGAGCCGCCTCCAGCTCTTCCAGGTGCTCGCCGGGCCGGTAGAAGGCGTCCAGCACGTTCAGCATCAGGCGCTGGGAGGCCTGGGCATCCCGAAGGGCGCGATAGGTGCGCGCGTTCTGCACGGCCAGGGCGCAGACGCCCGCCACCGAGAGGGTCAGGTTGAGGTAGTAGGCGCAGTACTGCGGGAAGGCCAGGCCTGAGACTTCCAGCACACCCACGCCCTGGTCCCGGCCACCGAGCCTCGCCAGGAATCCGTCACCCGTGGTGCGGTACTCCTCGTGGGACTCCAGGAGGGGTTCCTGGGGATCGCGAATGGCTACGGTCGTGGCGCCGAAGAGCATTCGGAAGAACGCCTCGATTCGGGACTGCACCTCCGACTCACGGAGGGTCTGACTCAGTTCGCCGAGGAATTCCAGGGCCAAGGCGCGGTCCGCCGCCTGGCGTCGGGCCTCGCTGAGTTCGGAATCGGGGACGGTGGTCGCCGTCAGGCTGATCTCGATCAGCCCCTCGAGGAAGACCCGCAGCCGGGCTCGGCCCACGGGAAGCACCTCCCAGAGGAGTCCCACTGCCTTTCCCAAGGCGGCCATCTCCCCGAACAGATCCTCCGGCCCGGTGCCCGTGTCCAGGCACAGCAGGCTGCTGGCGGTTTCCCGCATCAACTCCCGCACCACCTCTGGATCCCCGCCCCAATCGTCCAGGTGGCGGTGCCACGCCTGCAGCCAGGCGGAGCTGAGCACGTAGGTGCCCTCCCGCTGGAACGGCTCCAGGAGGTGGGGGTCCACGAGCATCTCCTGGCAGGTCTGCAGGCGGCACACCCGTCGCGACCCCTGGTGGTCCGGCAGTTGGCTCAAGCAGCAGCTTCCCAGGACGAGGGCCTGGGTGCCTGGATCGGGGATCAACTCCTCCCGGGTCAGGGGCGGGTGTCCGCAGCGCGCGGGGAAGCCCTTCACCGTCACGCCGGGGCAGGCCATCTCTTTTAGGCAGGCCTGGATGTCCGCGAGGTAGTGCTCGCAGGCCCAGATCTGGAGACGGGGAGGCTCAAGCATCGACTTTTCCCATGAGAGGGTAGCGGCCCCAGGTGCGCACGGTTTCCGCGATGGCACCCAGCACTTCGTCCGGGACGGCCCATGGGATCTCCCCGTGGTTGTCCGCCAGGATGAACCCCCCGCCGGGCCCACCTTTGAGCAGGGCTTCTCGGGTGGCACCTTCCGCCTCCTGGGTGGACCAGTGGGCCATGGCGATGCCATTGAGGTTGCCAACGATTCCCACGCGGCCTGCACAGCGCTGCTTGAGGTTGGCCAGGTCGTCCAGGCAGCTGACCCCCACGGCGGCGGTGCCGGTCTGGGCCAGCAGGTCGAGGCCCTCCGAGGCGGGACTGGACGCCAGGTGTGTCAGGGCCGGGCCCTTGAGGCCCGCAAGGGTGCGCTGGGCCACCTGGAAGCCGGTGGCCTGGTAGACCTCCAGGGGCACCATGGCGGGGGAGGCCAGGGGGTCGAAGTAGACCAGGGCAGTGGCGCCTGCCTCCAGCTGCGCGTTGCCCCAGTCCGTGGTGAAGGCCTGGTTGGCTGCCATCAGGCGCCAGAACCGGTCGCGATCTTCGCAGAGCAGGTCCAGGTAGGGGCCAAAGCCCAGCTGCATCAGGGACACGGAGAAAGGAGAGAGGACCATCCCCAGGATGGGGATGCGGTCCCCGACGCAGGCCTTCAGGCTCCGGATGGTGGCGAGGGCCTTCTGGAGCCCTGGGCAGTCCGGGATCCGGGGGGGCTCCAGTCGGTCCAGGGCCTCTGGACGGGCGAAGATCGGTGCCCCGGAATTGGGTGGGCCATCCTCGACGAAGACGACCTCCCCGCCCCAGGCTTCGTATTCCAGGGCGCCATAGAGGAAGCCCATGAGTGCGTCGTGACCATAGCGCCGCTGCATGCGCAGCTGGGCCTCCACGACCTGTTCCGGTTTCGCGAAGTATTCCCGGAGACCCAGGCCCAGCTCCTTGGCGCCGTGGAGCGTCAGGGGGAGGACGAAGGGGACCCGGTCGCCCTCTCGGTGGCTCAGGGCCGTCAAGATTCGTTCCGTCGCCGTCAGATCAGACATGGTTCCCCCACATAGTGTCGGGCCAGCCTCAGGGCATCCAGGGCGGAGGTGCCGAAGGCATCCACGCCGACTTCCTGTCCCAGGCTGGGGTCGAAGCGGAAGGGGGCGCCTCCCGCCACCAGGATGGGAGGGCTGGGGGACCGGTTCAGGGCGGTCCTCAACGCCTTCAGGTGCAGGGCCGAGTGGAGCATGAGCACGGAGACCATGAGGAGAGGCACTCTGTCGCCGAGGGCCAGGTGGGCCAGTTCCTCCGCGTCGATGCCTTGGCCGTAGTCCCGGATGCGGTAGCCCGCAGATTTCAGCACGCTTGCCACAATGCGCTTGCCCAGCGGGTGCTGATCCTCGAAGGCTGCGAGCCCGATCAGCGGACCCTCGGAGGTCGCGGTGGGATCGTTCAGCAGGACGGCGTCCACAGCCTCCTCGCGGATGCGGCCCCCCATGTAGACCTGGGCCAGGCGACCCTGCTCCCACTCCACGCCGATGGACTCCATGGTGGGCACTACCAGGCCTTCAATGGCCTGAATCCGCCCTGCCTCAGCCCGCACATTCGCGAGCAGGGTGCGCGCCCCGACACGGTCCATGCCGAGGAGCGCTGCCTGGAAACTGAAAAGATCCATGAACATGAAGGCCCCAGGAACGGGAATGGCCCTCAGAGGCCATGCCGCTCGAATCTGTTCATCGTCAGCATGGGCTCCGGCCTGAGCTGTGGTGAAATCATGGAATCCTGGGGTGGTTGCGGTGATTCCGGCCTGGGAGGGCTTGGGTTGACATGTTTATGGCGCGGCGGGGGGCCTCCCGGGATCAGGCCGGCCTGGTGACGGATCCTCGCTCGGTCATCATGGCTGGATGCTCCGATACGGCACCCTGATGCTTCCGGCCCTCCTCGCCGCCCAGGCGCCTCCCACCTGGGAGGATCTCGAGGCTCGAGGCGTCGTGATCGCGGGCATTGAGGTGAAGGTGGGCAACGTCTTCGACCTCACGCAGCCTCGGGAGGACCATCGCCTCGGCCGTACCGCCAACGCACTGCACCGCACGACTCGGGACTGGGCCATCCGCCAACATCTCGTCTTCGGTGTCGGGGAGCGGGTCTCGGTTTCCCGCATCCGCGAGTCCGAGCGCGCCCTGCGGGCCCAGAGCTTCGCCGCAAACGTCTCCATCGTGCCGGTGCTGGATCCGGATGGCTCGGTGCGGGCCCGGGTGAATGTGCAGGATGCGTGGACCCTGCTGCCCATCCTTAATGTGAAGCGGGTCGGGGGTGTGACGACATGGGCGGCGTCCCTCCAGGATTCCAACTTCCTGGGTACGGGGCGGAGCGTCTTTCTCTGGCGCGAGAAGGGCCTGGAGCGTTCGGCCTCCACCGTGGGTTTCGTCGATCCCAAGCTCTTTGGAACTCACTGGAATCTGGATGCCTACGCCCAGAAACTCTCCGATGGGAGGAACTGGAGCCTCGGTCTGGCGCGGCCCTTCTACTCACTGGATACGCCCTGGGCCTTCGATGTGCGGGCGAGCCGGGCGGACCTCCGTCTGGCGGAGCACTGGGACGGGAAGGAGGCCTGGGGGCGGCGGGCGATTTTGACGAACGGAGAGCTGGGGTTCGACCGGCGACTCCCGGGCGACGGGCGCACGGTGCAGCGCTTGGGAATCGCTCTGCGGGTGGACGATGCCGACTACGGCGACCTGGAGCGGGTGACGCCGGGGCCGCTGCCCATGCATATCCAGGCGGATCGTCGCTTGCGAGGCGCGATGGTGCGCTGGAGTTTCACCCAAGACCGCTGGGAGGTTTTCCGGAATCTGGCCTTCGCCCGGCGGGCGGAGGACGTGAACCTCGGCTGGGATGGCAGTGTCGGCGTGGGACAATCGCTGTCCAGCCTTGGGTCGGACCGTGTGGGCCCCTTCGTGGAGGCCGGAGTCCGCAGAGGTTTCCGAGCTTCGGAGCACACCATCGCGATCCTGCGCACGAGCCTCTCGGGTCGATTGCCGGGGGGGGCATGGGAGAACGGCCGTTTCAGCACGTCGCTGGTGGCCTACAATCAGCACCTGCCGAACCAGACCCTGGCAGGGCGCGTGGCCTGGGATGCCGCCTTCCGCCCCGACTTTGGCCGCCTGCTCTATCTGAGCGGCGCGGACGGCTTCCGCGGCTACGGCACCTTCCTGCTGGCGGGGGACCGTCGCTGGCTCGTGTCCATGGAGGACCGCATCCACACAGGCTGGGAGCCCTGGGGCCTCGCGCGGCTGGGGTTCGTCGTGCTGGCGGACGTGGGTGCGGTGCGGCGGCTCGATACGAAGGCCTGGAGCGCCACCCACAGCACCGTGGGCGCGGGGCTGCGGGTGGCGGTGCTCAAGAGCGGCCTCAGTGGGGCCTTCAATCTGGCCGTGGCCGTGCCGACGCGCCGCCAGCCGGGGGATGCGCCCTGGCAGCTGCTCGTGGGCAGCACCCTGGGCTACTGAGCGGCACCAAGCTTCGCCAAGGCTTCCACACCGTTCGTGTTCTTGGGATTCAGGGCCACGGAACGCTCGTAATGGGTCTTGGCGCCTGTCCGATCCCCGGCCTTCAGGCAGGCCTCCGCCAAGCTGTCATGGGCGTTCCAGGACTGAGGAAATGCATCCACCCAGGCATGGAAGAGCGTCACGGCCTGGGCGGTCTGGTTCTCCTGAAGCCGCTGGTAGCCCCGGAAGTGGAATTCGTTCTCGAGGAAGTAGTATTTCGCGGGCTTCTTGCCACGGTTTGCCAACACCTGCCGGATCCCGTCCTCGCTGCCCGGGGTCGAAGCCAGCTCCTGGATGCGTTCGGCGGCAGACGTCGCGCCGGTGACATGGCTGTAGAGGCCGACCAGGGACATGTTGTGTGTCTGAGGCGTGACGCCCGGACAGTTCAGCAGTTCGGGGAACCTGACCTTCAGGGGGAGGTCTTGGAAGATGGACTCCATGGGCTTATCCGCCTTCACGGAGGCCTGCACGCCCTCCCACAGCGCCCTGACGTAGGCGCAGCGCTGCTCAAAACCCTTCCAGCTGAGGGTGGCGTTCCAGTGGCCGGGCAGCAGGGTCTGGATCTGGTCCTTGCGGGCGCGCAGCGCGTCCCAGTTCTGGAAGAGGAGCGGGAAGTCCTGGGGCAGGCCGGAGCGGATCATGAAGCTCGACAGGCAGCCGGGGGCCTCATTGAGCCAGGCGTCCGCCATGACATCCCCCGTGATCAACAGTCGCCGCTCCGGAACGTGGATCGCGATATCGCTGGGGGAGTGGATGCCTCCGGTGTAGAACAGCTCAAACGTGGTGTCGCCCATGGGCAAGCTGAGCCGATCCCGGAAGGTGCGGGTGGGCAGGGTGGGCTGGGAGGATTCCTCGTAGGCCTGGAGCTGGAGCTGCGAGAACCGGCATTCCTCCTTCAGGCCGGGGATCTTGGCATCCCCCTTCGGGAGCTTGGCGAGCTCCGCCTCCAGGGTGCTGACCTGCTGCTTTGTCATCTCCTTCCAGCGGGGCAGATGCTTGGCGGTGGCTTTCATCCCTTCGCCGCAGAGGGTGTGCGCCACGATGGTGCAGTCCGCATAGGCGCTGTTGCCCCCCGTGTGATCCAGGTGCTCGTGGGTGTTGATGAGGACCTTGAAGTCCTTGCGGCCGAATTCCCGGGCGATGACCTTGCGCAGCTCCCGGTCCATCGCCGGCAGACCCAGGGTGTCCACCACCACGAGGCCTTGTTGCGTGGCGAAGGCCACCACGGCGCTGGAGCGGCCCTTGTCACCCACCCACAGGCGCAGCGTGTTCGGCGCGGGTTTCTGGATGTGAAGGGGCAGGCCGAAGAGGGACTCCGCGAGGAGGGCCGGGGCGGCACAGAGGGTCAGGGCGATGAGGGAGAGCGACGGGCGCATGGAAGTCCTCCGAAGGTCGCCCTACGTTACGGGCGGCGAGTGGGAGGTTCAGGGCCCTTGGGGCGAGTGTGCCCCATCCTGGGATGGGCGGTCGCCAGGGAGGGATCAGGCCTTGGGCTTCCTCGGTTTTTTCGGCCCAGGCGCCCAGCGGGTGCCGGTTTCCGCGTCCACGACATCAATCCATCCGGCGGAACTGTCGGGAAAGGCGTCGGCGTAGGGGACGTAAGGCTTGAGGTCCACGATGGGCGTGCCATCCAGTAGGTCCACGCCCCGCAGGCGCAGGCGACGGCCTTCCACCGCCACCAGTTCCACGGCGGAGAGGCCGATGGCATTGGGACGGTGGGGGCTGCGGGTGGCGAAGACACCCCGCTTGCCCGAGCCGCGCGGCGGCTTCACCCGTGGCTTCCAGCCTTCGCTGCGATCGAACACGAAGATCACCCAGAGGCGCTGAAAGCCTTCCAGATCCTGGAGGGCCTCCTCCGGGATGGAGGGCTCCAGCTCGATCCAGGCATCTTCGCGCGTGCCGGATTCCGTGCCCTCCACGACATCCGCCTGATGGGGCGCGTCGATGCGGTCCGCATAGGGGGTGCGGGCATAGCCGATGGGGTGAAAGGTGAAGGCGGTGCTCATAGCCTGGATCAGCATAGGGCAGGGGGGCTAAGGCGAGCGAATCCTGCCATTCAGGGTGATAGGCTCCTCGGACTGCCCGGAGCGAAAATGCACCCCTATCTCCCCGCCCTTCTCGCGGAAGCTTGTCCTGAGCGCCTCCTGGCTCCGTTGCAGCCCCGGCCCGAAGCACGACATCAGGCCTTGGTGCTGCTGAAGCCGGAGTGCTTCCTGGCGCCGGATCCCGCTGCGGTTCTGGAGCTCGCCCTGAACCACCTGGAGGCTGCCGGGTCTGTGGCGGGCGCGGTGGCGGTGGACGGTCCGGTGCTGGAACGCCTGGGGACCATGGACCGCCACTACCGGTTGGCCAGCGAGCTCTCCCGGGGAGCCTCGGGCCTGCTTTCGGATGAGGATCGACAGCGGCTGTTGGATCTGTGCGATCTGCCCTTTGGAACGCCGGTCTTCGGCGGCCACGAACTGCTCACTCGGGTTCCGGGGCTGGAGGCCGCCGACCTGGATGAGGCCTGGTATGCCCGGAAGCCCCGCAAACTTCGGAGTGGCACCTACGCCGTGCCCTTCGAGACTACGGAAGGTCCGTGTCTGCTGGTGAACGGCTTCTACCCCGCCCAGGTGGCCCACTTCACGGCGCCGGGGCGTCGCACGGCCCTGCTGCTCCTGCAGTCCGAGCGCCCCTGGGCGTGGCTCCGCCGGGAGATGCTGGGGGACACCTATCCGGAACGGGCCCTGCCGGGCTCCCTGCGGCGCACCCTGCTGGAGCAGAAGGACACCCTGGGCCTGGAGCGTGTGGACATCACCGCCAACTTCGTCCACCTCAGTGCGGGTCCCCTGGAGGCCCTCTGGGAACTGTTGAACTTCTTCGATGGCCTGGAAACCGCCACATTCAGGCTGCAGGACAGCAGCCTCGCCCGGCGCTGGAAGGGCGATCCTGGACACCTGGAGGTCCGGGTGCGCGAGGGCGGTGAACTGTTCGGGGCCACGGAGGACATGGACGTGGAGGACGCGCTGGGGCGGATCTAGCGCTGTCTGATCTCCGCGAGGACACTTGAAACGTGCCCAGGTCGCACCGCCAGCCGAGG
Organism: uncultured Solibacteraceae bacterium; assembly: GCA_964415525.1. Taxonomy (GTDB): domain Bacteria; phylum Acidobacteriota; class Holophagae; order Holophagales; family Holophagaceae; genus CAZPUI01. Next base: position 7,892 of record CAYQAS010000010.1, on the reverse strand, counting down.
ATCCGTGATGCACCATGTCGCCTTCTGCTTCGACCAGGGATACCAGCAGCACTTCGGTGCGGCGGTGACCTCGCTGCTGATGAACGACGATGGCCCGGGTTCGGATCTGTGCGTGCATGTGGTGACGGACGTTGTGGATGCTCGCCTACAGCGCGGGCTTGAGCGTCTGCATCGCCTCTTCGGGGCGACGTTCGAGGTGCATGTGCCCGCTCGGGAAGCGCTGGCGGAAGTGGCCGGACTTCCGGCGAACAATCCCTGGATCGTCCACCTTTCGACTTCGACGTATCTCCGGTGGCTGATTCCTGATGTTTTGCCCGAGTCCGCGGATCGTGTGCTCTACCTCGACACGGACACCATCGTGCTCCGCAGCCTGCGGCCCCTGCTCGAGATGGATATCCAGGGACATCCCCTCGCCGGGGTCCTGGACATGAATTCAGGCGAGCTGATGGGGCACCACCAGATTCCGGCCTACATCAATTCCGGCGTCCTCCTGATGAACCTGGACGTATGGCGGCGGGAGGCCCTCAGTCGACGGTGCATCGCCTTCGCCCAGGCCCACCCGGAGCAGCTGCGCTACGCCGACCAATGTGCGGTCAACTTGGTCTTGGCCGGGCGAGTCAAGCTCCTCGACCGGCGCTGGAATGCCCCGGTGGCCCCCATTCAGGGACTTGAAATCAGGGAGGACGCGGCCATTCTCCACTTCCTCACCGGGGACAAGCCCTGGCAGGCCTGGTACAGCCATCCTCGGGGACGCGACTACTGGCGTTATCTCGACGTCTCGCCCTGGGCTGGAGCGAGGCCCCAGGAACCTCGCAACGTAGGAGAACTCCGCCGGATGGCGATGTTTCTCCACGCATCAGGCCGGCATGCGGAGGCCTGTGAGATGTTCGCCCGGGCCCTATACGTCATGGATCTCCAGGCGAACAAGTAGGCGGGCGTCACGGTCGGTTTCCCCGAATTCGGACCGGCGTCGTACGCCGATACGCTGAAGGAATGCCGCGCACCCCGTCCCGCCTTCAGCTCTACACCGTCTGGCTGCTCCTGGCCTTGGCCTGGGGTTCCAGTTGGTCGGTATTGAAGCTGGCGTTTCGGGATGTGGGGCCCTTCTCCATGCTGATGATGCGCATGGGGCTGGCCTCCGCGGCCTGTGCGGCCTGGGCGCTGCTGGACGGCGGGCTGCGCCTGCCGAAACGTGGGACGCGACGCTGGTTGATGCTGGCCATGGTGGGAAACGGATTCCTCATGAACGCGCTGCTCTTCTGGGGCGGGTCGCGGCTGGACTCGGGGCTCACGGGCCTGCTCTTTGCGACCACGCCGCATTTTGCGGCGGCGGGGGCCACGGCGATGGGGCTGGAGCAGGTTCGGGCCCGGAGTCTTGCGGGCATCGCCGTGGGGCTCGCGGGGCTCCTGCTGGTGGTGGGCCCAGCACTCCGGGGCGCCATCGATGGTCCCGGATTCGGCGCCATCCTCGGCGCGGCCTTCGTCTGCGGGATCACCGCCGCCCTCATCAAGCGCCACAGCACGGACTGGCACATCCCCTCCATCCTGGCCCTGCAGTTCGCCCTCAACGCGGGGTTCGGATGGCTGCTCCATCGACTCACGGGTGAGATGGCGCCGCACTGGACGCCGCCCGCCCTGGGCGCCCTCGCCTACCTCGTGGTGATCTGCAGCGTGGCCGCCTATGCGGGGGTCTACTGGCTCTACCGCCACATGAGCGCTGTGAGCACCACCATGCTGGTGCTGGCGGATGCGAGCTTCGCCTTGCTTCTGGGCGCCTTCTGGCTGGGGGAGCCCATGAGTTGGCGCATCCTCGTGGCGGCGGTGGCGGTGCTGGGAGGCTTCCTGCTCACGGTCACGGGCGGGGGAGCATCGGTTCGTGCCGAGCCTGGATGAGGGTGCGGAAGGCGGGGCTCGCCCTTCAGGTGCCCTGACGGGAATGGCATGGTGAGGGCATGCCTCCACTTGCCTGCCTGTTCCTTCCACTGTTGATGGCCAGCGCTTCACCAGAAGCGCGGCCCGCCGCGGCTCCTCTGGATTCAAACCTGTGGGGCCGCTCCTGGTGGCCACGGAAGTCGAGCGCCAGGGCCGCCAGGAACCCTGGACGTCCGTCGCGGTGGATGGCCATCTCTGGCAGCGATAAGCTACCCGAGCCCCGGAGCCCCGACCCGTGCTGCCCTGCGTCCTCATCCTGCCCGTTCTTCTGGTCCAGGCCCCCACCGCGCCGGACCTCTCCTCCCTCGCCTGGCTCCAAGGCCGCTGGATCGCCACGAAAGGTGCCGAGACCGTCGAAGAACAGTGGTCGCTCCAGGGCACCTCGCTCCTGGGGGTCTCCCGCACCTTGGTGGGAGGGCAGAGCCGCGGTGTGGAACTGTTGATGCTGGAGAAGCAGGGGCCGGATCTCGTGCTTCGCCTCCGCATGTTCGGCCCCGCCCTGGATAAGGCGGGGCGAGGGAAGGAGGAGCCCCTGCGGCTCAAGCTGGTGGAAGCCGATGCCACCCACTTCCGCTGCGAGGGGATCGGTCCCGAAGCTGGGACGGTGCTGATCTACGAGCGCAAGGGGGCGGATGGTCTGCAGGCCCACATTTCCAAGACCCGGGAGGGCAAGGTGGTGTGGGAGGAGCGGTTCTCGTTTCAGCGGGCCCGCTGAGGCTTCCCCTCTGATCGGTCTTTGCCCCCACACTGGGAGCGGGAGGCCCCTTGAACCAGGGCTACACGTACACCGAGACCGTGGGGCCGAAAGAGGCGGGGCGGGCGCTCTTGCAGCATCTGGCGGGGCGCTACACCCACTCCTCGGAGTCCCAATGGAGGGATCGCATTCGGGCGGGCCTCGTGCGGGTGGAGGGTGTCAGGGCCCTGGCGGATGACCTCCTGCGGCCTGGGCAGGTGGTGACCTGGGAGCGTCCACCCTGGGAGGAGCCGGAGGCGCCCCTGGGCTGTGCCGTGCTCTTCGAGGATGACGACCTGGTGGTGGTGGCGAAGCCCTCGGGGTTGCCGACCCTGCCCGGCGGCGATTTCCAGGATCACACCCTGCTGGCGCTCGTGCGGCGGCGCCATCCCGAGGCCTCGCCCATCCACCGCCTGGGCCGATTCACGTCGGGCCTCGTGCTCTTCTCCCGCACCCCGGCCTCCTGCGACGCGCTCTGCGAGGTGTTCCGGGAGCGCCATGTCGAGAAGGTCTACCGGGCGCTGCTGTCGGGAGAACCTCGGGAGGATGCCTTCACGGTGGACATTCCCATCGGCCCCATGCCCCATGCGCTATTGGGCACCGTGCATGCCGCGAGCGCCACGGGTCGGACCGCCCGCAGCGACGTGCGGATTCTCGATCGCCGCGGGGCATCGAGCCTTGCGGAGGTCACCATCCACAGCGGACGGCCGCACCAGATCCGCATCCACGCCGCCGCCTGTGGCCACCCGCTGGTGGGGGATCCCCTCTACGCCGCCGGTGGCCTGCCCATCGTGGACACCCATGCCCTGCCGGGGGATGGCGGCTACGCGCTTCACGCCTGGCGGTTGGCCTTTGCGCACCCGCGCACGGGCGAACGGCTGGACCTCACCTGCCAGCCGCCGCCGCTGCTGAGGTAGGGGCGGACGACGGGTGCAGGGCGGTACCGCGGCACTTCGGATCCAGCCCCTTCCCCGGCGGTTCGGTCACAAAACGAGGGAGTCCCCTGATGGGGGAGCAGAACCTTGGGGCAGCCCCGCACGCTGCGGCCCCCCCGGAGATCCCCATGCCCCTTCTTCGCCCATCTCACCGCCTGTTCGCGGGCCTTCCCATCGTTCTGCTCCTCGCCTGCGGAGGGAAGGCCACGGCGCCCCTCGCGGTCGTGCCGCCCCCGCCCTACTTCGGTCAGGCCCTGCCGGGAACCACGCCCGTACCCTTCGCCCCCAAAGAGCTCACCGCCTTGAGTGCCATCGTTGCGGCCACGGAATTTTCGCCTGACGGCAACCAGTGCTTCGCGGCCACGGCGAGGACGCCCACGGCCTATCAGAAGATCTACCGCGCCCGCTTCGAGAACGGCGTCTGGACGTCCTTCCAGGACGTGCCCTTCCTGGCGGATTTCGCGATGTCCCACGAGCCGGTCTTCTCGCCGGACGGCCGCACCCTCACCTTCACGGGCATGAAGGCGGGCGGCAGTGCGGATCTGTGGACGGTCAGCTTCGCCAACGGCACCTGGGGAACCCCCGTCGCGCTGCCGTCTCCCGTGAATTCCGATACCCACGAGTGGCGGGGCAGCTACACCCAGGACGGCACGCTCTACTTCGGCTCGTTCCGCTCCAAGCCCGCCGTGGGCCTGATGCAGATCTACAAGGCTCAGCGAGATGCGAGCCAGAACTGGGCGGTGGAGGCACTACCCGCCCCCATCAACCAGGGCAGCCAGGAGGGCGATCCCTGCGTCGCACCGGACGGTCGCTTCCTCGTCTTCTATTCGGGCCGCGACGGCGTGAGCTCCGACCTCTACGTCACCTTCCGCAATGCCCAGGGGGGCTGGGGTGACCCGATCAAACTGGGGCCCGAGTTCAACACCCCCGCGGGAGAATTCGGGGCCCACCTCTCCACCGATGGCAAGCTGCTGTTCTTCACGCGGCGCAGCCCAGAGGTCTGCCAGGTGTATTGGGTCGCGACCTCCGCCATCGATGCCTACAGACCCAAGGGCTGATCGGGTGACAATGGCGCCCAGGGAGCAGCCATGAACACGGACAGGAGCCAGCCGGGAGGGGATCGGGAACCTGCTTCCCGGATCCAGGGACTGCTCTCCTGGGATCGGCTCGGGTTTCGGCTCCTCGTGTTCGGATGCATGGGCCTGTTCTGGATCCTCCAGGGCCGCATCTTTGGGCGGCCCTGGATGGCGCTCATCCAAAGCGAGGTGGTGGCCACCTTGCCCTGGGCCTTTGCGGCGCCCATCGTCGGGCTCATCCGCCGTCGGACGCGGGGAGGGGGATGGCTCCGCGCCCTGGCGACCCACCTGCTGGGCTTGGCAGGGTTCTACCTCTTCTACTGGATGGTCCGGGAGTTGGTCGCACTCTGCTGGATGGGCGCGGCGCTGCCTTGGATCCCCTTCCGCCCCGGTGGGTTGGTTCCGGCCTTTCCCCAGGTGATGACGACGCTGGGGCAGTCACCGTTTATGTACCTGATCATCCTCCTGGGCATGGAGGCCACGCGGCAGGCCCAGGCGCGGCGGGCGGAGGCTGAGCAGCACCTGGAGGTCCAGCAGGAGCAGGCGCGGCAGGCGGCACAACTGAAAGGGCAGCTCGCAGAGGCGCGTCTGGCGCTGCTCCAGCGGCAGATCAACCCGCACTTCGTGTTCAATGCGCTCCAGGCCGTCTCCACGCTCCTGCACCGCGATCCCGAAGCCGCCAACGACGTGGTGGAGGGGCTGGCGGACCTCCTGCGGGCCATGCTGGAGGAAGGGGAGTGCGGCACCTGGAGCCTGGGCAAGGAGCTGGATCTCACCCGGCGCTACCTGGAGATCGAGCAGGTGCGCTTCGGGAAGCGCCTGACCATCGGCTGGGATCTCGCACCGGATCTCGACGCACCGGTGCCGAGACTCGTGCTGATGCCCTTGGTGGAGAACGCCATCCGGCATGGACTGTCCGGGAAGGTCGGTCCGGCGCACCTGGACATCACGGTGCGTGGGGAGGATGGCGTGCTCCGGCTGGAGGTGGCGGATGACGGGCAGGGCGCTGCCGAACCGTTGAAGCTGGGGGTGGGCCTCGGCAACACCCGGGAGCGGCTGGCCACGCTCTACGGCGACGCGGCGGGACTCCACACGGAGACGATTCCGGGGGGCGGCTTCCGCGCTTGGCTGCACCTGCCGCTGTCAGGGAGGGCCACATGATCCGCACGCTGGTGGTGGACGACGAACCGCTGGCCCGGGAGCGGGTCTGCACCCTGCTGGCGGCGCATTCCGACTTCGAGGTGGTGGGGGAGTGCGAGGACGGATTGGACGCCCTGGCGCGGGGTCGGGACCTGGCTCCAGACGTCGTCTTCCTGGACATCCAGATGCCCGGACTCACGGGGCTGGAGGTGGCGGAGGCCTGGCAGCAGGACGGGAAACCGCCCTACATCGTGTTCGTAACCGCCTTCGACCAATACGCGGTGCAGGCCTTCCGGCTCCATGCCCTCGACTACTTGATGAAGCCCATCCGCACTCAGGCTTTCGGGGAGGCGCTGTCCAAGGTTCAGGTGGCCCTCGGCCAGAAGGATCGAGGTGCCTTCGATCAGCGCCTGCAGGCGCTGCTGGAGGCCCATGACCGTCAGCAGCGCGTCCGGCCCCACCTCCTGGTGAAAGAGGGGGAGCGCTACGTACTGGTGCGCACCGCGGACATCCAGGCCATCGAGGCCACCGGCAACTACGTGTGCCTGCACTGCGAACGCGGTCAGCACCTGCTGCGGGGCAGCCTCTCCAGCCTGGAAGGGCGCTTCGATCCCGAGAGGTTCGTGCGCACCCACCGCTCCTGGATCGCCAACCTGGATCAGGTCAAGGAAGCCCAGCCCTGGGCGCGCGGGGGCTGGATCCTCCTGACCCGCCATGGTCTCAAGATCCCCGTGAGCCCCCAGCACCGCGAGGCGCTGCTGAAGCGCCTTGGCTGACTACTCCCAGGCGAACCAGAGGGCCGCACAGAGTGCCGCGCCCACGAGCCACACCGCCCACACGGCATCGAGGAAGTAGGGATAGGCCATCAAGGCGATGCCCAGGGTCATCATCCAGTGGGCGGAGCGCTTCATGCCCACCCGGAACGCCACAAACCCCACGCTGCCGAAGAGCAGAGAGGGGATGAGGACGGCGGCGGAGGGCAAGGAACTCGGCTAGCTGTGGACGCCTGGTGCTTCGCTGCCGGTGGCTTCGACGTATTCGAGGTAGGTGCCGGGATACTTCAGCGGCTGCTCGTGGGCTTCGGGGGCCAGCTCCAGCACGCGGTTGGCAAGGCCCTTGAGGAAGGTTCGGTCGTGGCTCACGAAGAGCAGCGTGCCCTCGAAGTCCTTCAGCGCACCCACCAGCATCTCCTTGGTGGCGAGGTCCAGGTGGTTGGTGGGCTCGTCCAGGACGAGGAAGTTGGGCGGATCGAGCAGCATCTGGGCCATCACGAGGCGGCTCTTCTCGCCGCCGCTGAGGTTGCGGACCTTCTTGTCCACGTCGTCGCCGCTGAAGCTGAAGGCGCCGAGCATGTTGCGCAGCACGCCCAGGCCTTCCTTGGGATAGGTGCCCTGCATCTGCTCCAGCACCGTGAGGTCCGCATCCAGCAGGTCGAGGCTCTGCTGGGCGAAATAGCCCAGCTTGAGGCTCGCGCCGAGCTTCACTTCACCCGAGTCGGGCTGGATGGCGCCCACCACGAGCTTGAGGAGCGTGGACTTGCCGGCGCCGTTGCGGCCCATCACGCACCAGCGCTCGCCACGGCGGATGTGGAGGTCGAAGTCCTGGTAGATCTTCCGGGCGCCGTAGGCCTTGCTGAGGCCCTTGATCAACAGCACGTCGTCGCCGGAGCGGGCGGGGATGCGGAAGTCCCACTTGGAGATCTGGCGGCGCTTGGGCAGCTCGATGCGCTCCTGTTTTTCCAGCGCCTTCACCCAGCTCTGCACCTGGGCGGCCTTGGCGGCGTGGCACTTGAACCGCTCAATGAAACGCTGCTCCTTGGCGAGCTTGGCCTGCTGGCGATCGTAGGCGGCCTCCAGGTTCGCTTCGCGGGTCTCCCGCTCCTTGACGTAGAAATCGTAGTTGCCGCTGTAGGTGGTGATCTCGCCGCCGTCGATCTCGAGCACCTTGGTGACGACTCGGTTCATGAAGTCGCGGTCGTGGCAGGTCATGAGCAGCGTGGACTGCGTGTTTCGGAGGTAGCCCTCGAGCCAGAGGATGGATTCGATGTCCAGGTGGTTGGTGGGCTCGTCCATGAGC
>CAYQAS010000009.1:0-65768 GCA_964415525.1 uncultured Solibacteraceae bacterium | reverse complement strand
GCCGCTGATGGCCATGCACATGAGGCCGCTCAGCTCGCTGGCGCGCTCAGGCTTCGACTCCACGGTGATGGAGAAGAGCATGGGCCAGATGTTGGCGAATCCCAGTCCGCCGAGGATGACGGCGGGGATGGCGAGCTTGTCCATGCCCGTGAAGAGGAGCGCCAGTCCAACGAGCCCCAGGAACGCGGAGATCCGGAAGAAGGTGCGGGGACTCACCTTGACGCTGCCCGCCACGAGACGACCGACGGTGAGCGTGCCGAAGAAAAGACTGGGCCCGAGCAAGGCCGCCTTGTCCGGTGCGAAGCCCATGCGCTCCAGGGAGGGCTGCAGGAAGGTCGCCATGCAGACCTCCGCGCCGACGTAGAGGAAGATGCCGAGCACCGCGAGGGCGAAGGTGGGCTCCCCGAGGAGGGCGAGGCTGCTGCCGATGCTGGGGGGCTCCTCCGCACGGGTCTCGTCGATCTTCAGGGTGCTGACCAGTACCAATGCCAGCACCATCAACACGAAGAAGATGGGGAAGGCCGCCCGCCAGCCCATGGCGGCAAGGAAGGCCAAGGAGGTGATGGCGGTGACCAGGTAGGCGCTGGCGGTGGAGCCGACGCCCTTGATGCCCTGCGCCAGCGCGAGGTTGCGGCTGTAATCGCCCTTTGCGCTCACGTCACGCATGATCGGGTTGCCCGCCACCTGCAGGAAGGTGGTGCCTACGCCCAGCAGGAAGATGCTCCCCAGCAGCAACGGGAAGGCGGGATTGAGAAATGCAGGGACGGCGGTGGCCACGGCGCAGAGGGCCAGGCCGAGGAGCAGCAGTTTCTTCTTGCCGATGCGCGCCGCCAGGACGCCACCAGGCACGCTGAAGATGGCGAAGGCGATGAAGACAAAGAACGGCATCAGCGCCGCCATCACCGGATTCGCGGAGACCTGCTTGGACAGAGGCCCCATGGCGTCGGCGACGCCCATCAACAGGAAGGCCAGGAAGATGGGCAGGGTGCGTGCGTTCAAGGGGGACTCCCGAGAAGGGTTGGGGATGATCAGATTGAGAAAGCTGCGCCATTCATGACTCTAGACCGACTCTGGATCGCTCGCACCCGGACAGGAATCGCATGGAATTTGCACTTTCTGGCGTGGTGCTTGTCTTCGTCAGGATGCCGAGCGGCTCCCAGCTAGCTTCAGCCAAGTTGGTTGTCTTTTTCGGCATTACTCGAAGTGCAGGTGGCTGAAGCACTCGGGAATATGGCTGTCGTAGACGCCATGCGGGTTCAGGGCCCATCCGGGGCTCTCCTGCACGGTGCGCCCGTGATAGCGCAGCGCCTCAAAGCGGCTGAAGCTGGCGCGCAGCGAATCACCGGGTCGCGGAGGGAGGCTGCGGTTCGCGAAGAGGGGCTTCATGCCCTCCCAGGGGAAGGCCAACTCCACCGTCCAGCCCTCATCCACGTGGCTCGGCTCGTTGATGCGGCCCTGTACCTGCACGGCGGTCTGGAGGCCGGGAAGGTCCCAGTCCATGAAGGCCCAGCGCTTGCCTCTGGGGTGCTTGCCGATGCGCGAGCCGTCCTGGAAACCGCAGAGTACGTCCACGTCCCGGCGGTAGAGGTCGAATTCCGGCAGGAATCGGCTGCCTGGCTTCAGGGCGTCCTGATAGATGAAGAAGACCTCGTAGGGCGTGTTGAAGGCGTTGAGCTCGAATTCGTAATAGCAGTCGTCGCCGCCGAGGAAGACCTCCACGTCGTTGTCGAACCAGATGAAGCTGTCCCGCTCCGTGAGCGTGGCGCGCACCTGCGGCTCCTGAATGCGGAAGCCCACGTAAAGTGCTTTCTCGTCGTAGAGGCAGGCCACGCGCGTGTCGAAGAATCCGGGCTCGCCCGAGACCAGATCGACGAACCGGTGCGACCACGCCGCCTGCTGCCAGACGGGTTTGGTCAGATCCCCGTCGATGCGGATGGCTTCCGAGATCCGCCGGCAGGGCAGATGGGCGAGCTGTTCGTCGGGGACACCGTAGCGCTCAGGCATGGGAACTCCTCGGAATGGGAAGGTCGAAACGCGTGGGTGAGATGCCTATCCGTTATTTCGTGCAGGCGGTCGGCTGCAAGGTCTGGATCGCCTGTTCCGGTGCGCCGATTCGATATCCCTCGCTCTGGTAGGTGAGTTTGCCAGCCGGTGTCAAAGCCAGGACCACCGGCAGGCTCTGACCAAGGCTTCGCTGGAGTGCGGCGGCGGCGGCAGTCAGCATCTTGCCGTCCGGATCCTGGACGAGAATGGCCCCCTTGGGCAGATGCTCGAAGTCAGGCCCGAGGGCGCCGCCCTTGGGAACGATGAAGACGAGGGTGCCGCCCCAACCTTCGAGCGTCGTGCCCATGCTGCGCAGTTCGGTCAGAACGTGGCGCGTCGGCTCCTGGCCTGGGGCAGCCCAGATGAGCAGGGCACCGCGGCTCCCGGCCAGGGTTGTGAGGGACACGGGGCCTCCCACGGCGCTGAGGGTGCCCTTCATGTCCAGGGTGCCAAGGGGCTGCACTTCCGAGGCCGGCCGGCGCAGGTTGAGGGACTGGGTGCGAGTGGAGTTGGCTTGGACGGGGAATGGCTCGATCCGGGCGAGGACGGTGCCGCCGGGCAGGCGATGGCCGGTGACGGCCACGTAATTCCCTGCAGGCAATTCCACCGGCGCGGGAAGCTTGCTCAAGGGGGTCTCATCCCCCAGTTCGAGGGTCGTTGGGATGCCGTCTTCCAGCCGGGCCACGGTGAAGGCCAAGCTGTATTTCGGGTCGCCTTCGCCCTTGAGGGCCAGGCGCCCCATCGGAGGGTTGCGCCGCTTGACGAACGCCGCATCCACCCAGGCCTTCCGCTCGAAATCCCAGTGCTGGGGCACCCGGAGGGCCGGTTCCAGGCGTGCGGGAACCCCCAGGCTCCGGCAGAGGGCCACAAAGGCTAGGTCGCGGCTGGGGCCGTCGGCCCGCTTCATGGCCACGACCGCGAGAGGGCTTACCGGCACCCGGGCGTGGTTGGCGTCGGGGTCGAGCTTCACCTCCTTCGAGATCCAGGTGGCCGCGGTGGCTGCATCCTTCGCGCCGCCGGGGCGCTGTGCCTGCAGGGCCTGGCGCCAGGGCGTGAGTCGCTCGAGGGCGATACGGGGGTTGAGCACCGCTGCGCGGAAGAGCTCGGGCTCGGACTTCGCAAGGCCTGGGGCGGAAGTGAGCGCTCCCTTCAGGTGGTCCAGGAGCACATCTGCCGACGTGTCCCGCAGGTCTTTGTCGGCGATGGTTTCCAGCAGGGCCAGGGCCCAGACCTTGTCCGGCGCCCCTTGCAGGAAGCGGGTGAGTTCACGCCGATTGCCCGCGCCTTTGGCCAGGGCCTTCCAGGTGCGCTTGGCATCGAGCCCCAACTCCTTCGCCAGGGCCTCGCCTTCGGGCTGGGCCAGGAACATGGCGGTATAGGCGTTCCGGACGCTGTCCTCCGATTTGAGCCGTGCGGCGTTGGCCTGCTTCGCCGCCTCCGGCAGGGGGTCGGGACGGGCAGGGGGTTCCACCGGCGGAACCTGGTCCAGGTCGAGGGCGGCTTTCAGGCCCGAACCCAGCACCAGGGTCACGGGCGCCGTGTCCTCGCCTTTCAAAACATGCAGCGCGAAGGCGCCGCCCTTTCGGGCCCACAGGAGCACCGTGCCTTTCCCGGTGGCGAGGCTCACGCGGCCGGAGGCGTCCGTGGCGCGGGTCGCCAGCGGGAAGAACTCGGCGTAGTTGTACATGCGGTAGTCCACTGCGGCGCCCGCCACGGGGCGACCCTGGGCATCCACCACCCGCACCGGCACCTCCTTCACCGGGGCATAGTTCGCGGTGATGTTCAGCTCGGCGAAGCGTGATGTGGCCCGGATGACGGGCTCGGAACCCGCATAGGGGCCGTAGGCCCGTGTGTGGACCAGCACGGCCCGGCGGGCGGGTTCCTGGAACCAGCCGCGATCGAGGGCGGGCTCAGGCTCACAGGCGCCCAGGAAATGCCAGCGCCCGTCTACCCAGGCCTCTACCCAGGCGTGGTTGTCATCGCAGTGCGCCCATCGGGGCGTATAGACCTGCCGGGCCGGAATGCCCACCGCCCGGAGTGCGGCCACGGTGAAGGTGCTCTCCTCCCCGCAGCGTCCGAAGGCGGTCTTCATCGTTGCGAGGGGTGCGCTCGTGCGGCCGTCCGTGCCCTGGTAGACCACCTTCTCGTGGCACCAGTGGTTGATCTCGAGGACCGCCTTCTCCATGGAGAGGCCCTTGACGCGCTCCAGCAGTTCCCGGTGCATCTCCACCCGGAAAGCGTCCACGTGCTCGTTGTTCACCCTCAGAGGGAGTACGAAGTGACGGTAGATCTCGACAGGAAGCGTCTTTCCCCAGGGCACGGCCTGCCGGGCCGCGTGGGTGGCGCGCACGGCAGCGAGGAGCGCCGTTCCCTCCATTTCCCCAAGATCGCTCAGGGGCATGCCCGCCACCAGGAACTGGAGGGCCTCGCGCTCTTCGTTGGACAGCTTCTGGCGAAAGACTCCTAAGAGGGCTTCCTGCCGGGCTCCCGCGCGCAATCGCTGCGCGGAAAACTCCTTCAGGACCGCTGCGCGGTAGGCCGGCTGGGGGAACAGGGGCTGGGCCTGAATCACCAGGCAGCAGAAAAAGGGAAGGGAGACTTGCCATCGGACCATGCGCATCTTCTCCGTGAGGCCCGGCCGGGGCCCGACGAGGACCATCCTATCGGAGGATTTCCGCACCTGAGCCGACCGTCACCGATAGGGACAAACCCCGTGCCAGGGAGGACAAATCAGATCCCGCGCACCTTTTGGGCACCAGGTGGCATGAAGGTCCGCAATCAGGCTCCCCCGTTCGTAGCGGTGCATGGTTCGGCCCCGGGCCGAGCCCATGCCCGCTGTTCGACGCCATCGCCTTCCGACCAGGCTCTGCACTTTGGACAGTTTTCAGCTGGTGGGCATGGGTGATGAACTGGGAGGTCTCTCTCCGAAGAATCGGTCGGTTTTATCCCCTCCATCCCTGTTTGGAATTTCTTTTGAAAGAATGTTTAACAGGGATAAACGGGATGAAGGGGATAACTGCAAGCAGGCATTGCCTACCTGTTCATTCCTCATTCTTGGGCCTAGAAATATGGGTTGATCGGGAATGGAAGCCAAACGTCCAAACTCCATCGTCCTTTTCTTCCGCTGGCTACTGGGTGCTGCACCTTCAAATCAGGGCCGGGTCTTCCTCCACGTGCTCGGACTGAGCCCGGTCTCTTTGCGGAACACCCTGGAGAAATAGGCCAGAGAGCCGAAGCCGAGCTCCTGTGCGATGGCGGTGATGGGCAGCTGAGTATCCGCGAGGAGTTGGCAGGCCCGCGTCATGCGCTGGTTCTGGCGGAACCGCTGGGGCGGGAAGCCCGCTTGGCGACGGAAGGCCTGACGGAACCAGCTGTAGCTCACCCCCAGATCCTCGGCGATGGAGTCCAGGCGGAGCCGGTCCCTGGCGGGATCCGCCAGCAGATGTCGGGCCTCCTGAACCAGATGCCGCTGCCGGCCTGCACCGGCTCCCGCCCCGCTGCGGGCCACGGTCTCCAGGCGGGCCAGGAGGTTGGCGAGCACACCGGCCAGGAGACGCCCCATGCCCAGCGGCTTCAGGCGGGCCAGCTCCACCATCGACCGGATGTGCCCCAGCAGCGTTTCGTCGAAACCCGGGCGCAGGACTGCGGGAAACGCGCCGAAGAAGCCCGCCGTGGCCCAGCGGGTCATCAAGTCGCCGTTGAAGTCCAGACGGTGGGCCCGGGTGGGGCGCTGGGGATCCGAATGCAGGGTGAAGGTGCGCTGGGGAGGCAGCAGCACCACATGCCCCGCCTCGAGGCGCTGTCGCCGCCCACCCACCACCAGGATCGCTGCCCCCCGGACGAGGTAGAGCATCCGCCAGTCCTCTGTCGGCACCGCCAGGTGCGTGACACCGGCGCCCACGGCCGTGACATAGAGGCCCCAGGTGAGGTCCTCGGGTTCTGGTGCAAGGGTCCACAGGTTTGAGGCGCTGGCTTCCATGCGAATCTCCTCGTTGTGTCACTTAGTGCAAATCCGGTGCGCATTCTGGACGCCTCTCAACAGGGGCCTCTGCGTCGTAAAGTAGCAAGAAGATCGCTTCGCAAGTGCACTTCTGCAGTGTGGTCCCCTCTCGAAATTCCATGGCCGGAGCGTAAACATCGGCCTCCCGCACCCTGCGGATGTGTTCAAAACCATCTCGGGCTTCCCATGCGTCCCTACCTCCAGCGTCTGAAGCAGGCCCTCCTCTGCGGGGTCTCCCACGTGATCCCCTTCGTGGCATGTGGCGGCATCCTCATCGCCTTGGCGGTGGGGTTCGCCCCCATGCGACCGGGGTTGGGGCCGGACTTCTCCCAGGCGCCCACCCTGCGGCTCCTCCACACGATCGGTGAGGCCACCTTCGCCCTGGTGGGGCCGGTGCTCTCGGGCTACATCGCCTTCGGTCTGGCGGACCGGCCGGGGTTGGTTCCTGGCTTCGTGGGCGGGGCGATCGCCCATGCCCTGGGGGCGGGCTTCCTGGGCAGCATCGTCTCGGGATTCCTGGCAGGGCTCCTCGTTCAGCAGTTGAAGCGCCTGCCCCTCCACCGCCTGGCGCGCCCCGTGATGCCCATCCTCGTGCTGCCGGTGCTCTCCTCCATCGTGGTGGGTGGACTGCTCATCCTGGTGCTGGGCGCGCCCATCAAGGGGTTGATGGATGGACTGACAGCGGGCCTGCGGCACTTGGGAGGCGGGCATCAGGTGGTGCTGGGTTTGATCCTGGGGTCGATGATCGCCTTCGACATGGGGGGGCCCGTGAACAAGGCGGCCTTCTTCTTTGGCGCTGCGCTCATCAAGGAGGGGCATCCGGAGGTGATGGGCGCCTGCGCCGTGGCCATCTGCATCCCGCCGCTGGGGCTCGGCCTCGCAACACTTCTGCGTCCCCGGCTCTGGGGTGAACAGGAGCGGGAGTCGGGGCTGGCGGCTCTCGCCATGGGAGCCATCGGCATCACGGAAGGGGCCATCCCTTTCGCCGCAGCGGATCCTTTCCGCGTGATTCCCACGATCATGGCGGGTTCCGCGCTCGGTGCGGTGCTGGCCCTCCTGCTGGGTGTGCAGGATCACGCGCCTCACGGCGGCCTCATCGTGCTTCCTGTGGTGGAGCACCGCCTCGCCTACGTCCTCGCCATCGCCGCAGGCAGCCTGCTCGTGGCCTTGATTGTCAATTTCCTGCGTGCCCAGCGGCCCACTCCTGAGAGCGGAAAACCATGAAGATCGTTGCCATCACGGCCTGTCCAACAGGCATCGCCCACACCTACATGGCCGCCGAGCAGCTCGAGCGCGTCGGCGCCCGGCTCGGCCACTGGGTCAAGGTGGAGACGCAAGGGGCCATGGGCATCGAAAATGCGCTGACGGCAGAGGATCTGGAGGGCGCCGAGGCCCTCATCCTCGCCACGGATGTCCCCGTGCTGGGCAGGGAGCGGTTTTCCGCCATCCCCCGTGTGCTGGAGGTGCCCGTTCAGCGGGCCATCCGGCATCCCGAACAGCTCTTCGCCGAGCTTCAGGGATGACCGCGCCAGCACTGGAACATGCCTTCCTCTTTCCCCTCGTGCGTGGGCTGCACGCCCGTCCGGCTGCGGCGCTGAGGCGTTTCGCTCAGGGCTTCCATGCGGAGTGCACCCTGGTGAATGCCCGGAACGGCCGACGCGCGAACCTGCAGGACCTGCTGAGCGTCATTGCCACGGATACGGGGTTCGGGGACTCCTGCCGACTGCGCATCCAGGGGCGGGATGCGCAGTCGGCAAGGGAGGGGCTGAGTGCGTTCCTGGCGCACGATTTCCTGGAAACGGATCGGGAGCCTGAGCCTGCCCCGGCTGGGACCTTGGGCACCGCTTTGGCGCGTCTCCTCGAGGGCGGAGGCACCCGCTGGTTTTCAGGCGTGTCCCTCAGCCCTGGACTGGGGGAGGGGTCGGCCTGTTTCCGTGGGAGCCGCGCCCTTCCTGGTGAACTGCCCGCGGTATCCGACGATGGACCGGAGTTGGAGCAGCGCCGGTTCTCGGAGGTGCTGCAGGCGGTGGAGGATGAGCTCGCAGTCAGTGCGCTCCAGGCCGAGCATCCCACCATGCGGGGCATCCTGGAGGCCCATCGCGCGATCCTGCAGGACCGTAACTGGCGTGCCAGCGTGGCCTCGGGCATCCGGGAACGTGCGCTCACCGCGCGGTCCGCAGTGCTGGAGGCCGGACGCGGCTGGGTGGAAGCCCTGGAGGCCGCGAACCAGCCCCTGCTGCGGGAGCGCGCCGTGGATGTGAGGGATCTTTGCGGGCGTCTGGTCCGCGCCCTGGGAGAGGCGGCGGCGGAGGCCTCGGGCACTTCTTTGGATGGCCCAAGCATTGTCGTGGCCTGGGACCTTACGCTCAGCCAGTTCCTGGCCCTGGACCTCCGCCACGTGCAAGGGCTCGTGGTCGCGGACTGCGGGCCGACCTCCCACATCGCCATCCTCGCGCGTTCGTTCGGCATCCCGCTCGTGGGCGGCATTCATCTGGGACCTCGGGATGTGCAGGAGGGCGCGAATCTGCTACTGGATGGGCGGCGCGGCCTCCTGGCGGTGGCGCCACCCGAACCCATTCGACGCTACTACGCGATTGAGAGGGAGGCCCGGGAGGCCGTGCGGGATCGGCTCCGCGGTACCGCCGGCCGGAGCGTGTGCACGCTGGATGGACATTCCCTGTCCATTCAGGCAAACCTCAGCCTCGCGGAAGAGGCCCCGGGTGCCTTTGCCCTGGGGGCCGAAGGCGTGGGGCTCTTCCGCAGCGAGACGCTGTTCGTGGAGGCGGGAGGTCTCCCAGGTGAGGATCGGCAGCGGGTCGCCTACGAGGCCGTGCTGGAGGCGGCCGATGGGCGTCCGGTCACCCTGCGCCTGCTGGATGTGGGCGGTGACAAGCCCCTGCCGGGCCTACGGTTACCGTGGGAGGCCAACCCCTTCCTGGGGCGGCGCGCCGTCCGCTGGTACCGGGAGCATGCCGATGTGATCCGAACCCAGCTGCGTGCCGCCCTGCGAACGAGTGCGCGAGGACCCATTCGCCTCATGGTCCCCATGGTGGCGACCCGCGAGGAACTGGTCTGGGTGCGCGATCTGATGGTCGAGGTCGCCCGTGAACTGGCCGTCCATCCGCTCGCGCTGGGGGTCATGGTGGAAGTGCCTGCCCTGGCTCTGTGTCTGGCCTCCGTTGCAGATCTGGCGGACTTCTTCTGCGTGGGGACCAACGACCTGGTGCAGTATCTGTTCGCGGCGGACCGGGGCAATCCCGGGGTCGCGCGCGCGGACTACCACTGGCACCCCGCCACCCTGCGGATGCTCGACCTCATCGCCCGTGAAACCACGCGCCTGGGGCGTCCCCTCAGCCTATGCGGCGAGATGGCTGCGGATCCAGAACTCCTGCCCCTGCTGGCTGGGTTGGGCTACCGCACCCTGAGTGTCGCCCCCTCAAGCATTCCGCGCCTGAAGGAGGCGGTCGAGCGCCTCGACATGGAGCGGGCGAGGGTCCTGACCGAGGAGGCCCTGACCCAGCCCGATGCGGATTCCGTCCGCCGACTGCTTCAGGCTTTCCGTCCCGCGGTACCGCCTCGTCCGCTGGTGGAACCCGACCTGGTGATGTTGGATGCGCCGTGTGCGAGCCGGGAAGAATCCCTGAAGCTCCTGGTCGAGCGGCTCCATGTCGCGGGCCGCACGGAAACTCCGGATGCCGTGGAAGAGGCCATCTGGGCCCGGGAGTGCATGGTCGCCACCGGTGTCGGGCACGGCTATGCCGTTCCCCACTGCCAGACCGATGCCCTCAGCCATCCCACCCTGGCCCTCCTGCGCCTCGAGCATCCGGTGCGTTGGGGAACGGAGGGAGAGGGCTCCGTCCATACGGTGCTCCTCCTCGCCCTGCCTGGAGAAGAGGCGAAGGAGGACCACCTGCGCCTCTTCGCGCACTTGGCCCGCCGCCTCATGCGGGAGGGATTCCGCCACACCCTGGAAGGCATCCCTGATTCCGTAGCCGTGGCCGATTTCCTGGTTCAGGAGACCCAGGGCCTGATCTGACGGATGACGGTATTCGTTTGGGGTCTCCACATGGGAGGCCCCATTTTTCGTCTGGACTCGTTCGGCGCCTTGAGGATGGCGGGAAACAATGCCTTCCATCGCTGTTCATCGCCGTGCCTCTCCGGCTTGAACTGCGTTTGGCCAGCAATGTGCTGTGACGCACCGCGATGAAAGAATGTTGCCCTGATGACTCGCTCGGCGCCTTGAGGACGGTTGGAAACAATGCCTTTCATCGCTGTTCCTCGCCATGTATCTCCGGTTTGAGCTGCATTTGGCCAGCGATGCGCAATGATGCACAGCGATGAAAGACCACTGCCCGGATGAGCCTGGTCTTCAGGGCTAGGCCGGCAGGGGTATGAATCGGACAAGCGCTGTCAAAGGGCTTCATCGGGCTGGGCTTGAAGTGTTGAAAAGGGGCTATGTCAAAACGTGCAAATCAAGCGATAAAACTTCGGATTTCGCTGGCACGAACCCCCTCGTAGAGTGCAAGTGGTTCCCTGGCTTCTTCTCAGGTAACTCCCTCCCAAGCCGCGCCAGATGGCGCTCTGGAGGGCGGCCCTCGGCCTGCCAGGCAACCGTTTTTCCACTCCCCATCTCCCACCCCTCACGTCCGGAGGCATTCCATGCCCGTGACCCGCTTGGCCCTCGCTGGGGCCCTGCTTGCAGCCGCTGCGTCTCCCTTGGCCAGCCAGGGCTCTGACCTTGATACCCGCTTCAAGTTCCGCGTCGCCGGTCAGGCAGCGGGTCTCCAGGACAAGCTGGACGGTCGCCTCCTCGGCATGGGGTTCGAGGTGGGCTATCGCAATGCCCTTGGCCGTTTCACCGCGGAACTCGGCTACTTCTACAAGTCCGGCCAGGCCTACCGCGCGGAGGTCGGCGGGATGGCCACCGTCCCCGGCAAGACCGTGGACCCGCGCTACTCCGCCGACGTGCGCAAGAACGGCCTGGACGGCACGACCCTGCGCCTGGGTTTTGAGCGCAACCCCGGTGAGGAACTCACCTACCACGCGGGCCTGCAGCTCACCTTCAACCGCTTCCGCCACCAGTACATGGGCACCATCGCGGACGGCTACAGCGACCGCAACGATCCCTGGAATCCCCGACCCAGTGACGCCAAGCCCGGCACGTACTTGGACACCTACAACGGCGTGCCCATCAAGGGCAACCTCGGCTTCAGCCCCTATGCCGGCATCGACTACCGCCTTGACGAGAGCTCCAGCCTGGAAGTGAACCTCCTCGTCCTGAACTACAAGTCCTACGACTACGTCCACGTGGCCGGTGCGCAATCGACCGCGCAGGACCGTCTCGACAGCAGGACGCGCTTCGCGCCCCACGTCGAGTTCGCCTACGTGTTCCGTTTCTAGCGACCGCCGGACCGAGGAGATTCATCCATGGAACGCAACACTTTCAAACTTTCCGCGCTCGTCTGCTGCCTGATCGCCTTGCCCGCCGCGGCCCAGCAGGCCTCCGCCTCGCTTTCCGGCGCCGTCCGGGATGAGGCAGGCCGAGCCGTGACTGGGGCCAAGGTCATCCTGTCTTCCCCCGCCCTCTTCGCCGATCGCGTCATCACCACGGATGCCCGCGGCGAGTGGCGCGTGCCCCTGCTGCCCCTGGGCACGTTCAAGGTTGTCGTCGCCAAGGACGGCTACCTTTCCACCAGCATCCATGACCTGCGCCTGGGCCTCGGCATGAACCCGCGCCGAGACATCGTCCTGCGGGCCCAGGCCATCGCGAGCACGGAGGTGGAGGTCATCGGTTCCTCCTCCGCCATCCAGAAGACGGATACCAAGGTTGCCAGCAACTACAGCGTGGACGAGCTGTCCGCCATCCCGACCACGGACCGCGGCTTCTTCGGCGCGCTCGCGTTGGCCCCCGGCGTGGTGAACACCACTACGACCTATCGGCCCACGATCCGCGGCGGCAACACGAACAACACGATGTACCAGGTGAACGGCGCGGAGGTGAAGAACGAGAGCCGGGGCTACTTCACCGGCGACCAGTGGTTCGTGGAGGACAACGTCGAGGACATCCAGGTGCTCCTCAGCCCCCTCAACGCCCGCCAGGGCCGCGTGCTGGGTGGCGCTATCAACGTGACTACCAAGACCGGAAGCGATACCTTCCACGGCTCCCTGCGCGCCAACGCTACCCGCTTGAACTGGGAGTCCACCCGGCCCCAGGACGACTACAACCGCACCAACAAGGACACCATCAGCCCCCGCTGGGACGTGACGCTGAACGGCCCCATCATCCCTGGTCGCCTGCGCTTCGCCATCGCGACGATCCTCGTGCCCAACGGCACGGACCTCGGCGGCATGGCCTATGGCGTGAAGGACAACCCTCCCGTCCGGGTGACCCGCATCGTCGGTCCCTCCTGGGCCAGCGCCGCCAACGCCCTGACTCAGACGATCTACGCGCCCAAGACCCCGACTGATGGAACGCCAGCTGCGGGAAGCGCCATCCCGACGGGCTACCGATTCACCCGCTTCCAGGCGGGTACTGAAATCGCCCGGAATAACGACTACAAGTATTTCGAGGGCAAGCTCACCTTCGCCATCACCCAGGACCACACCGTGGAGGCTGCCTATCTCAAGGCCGACCGCACCAAGGGCCCCACGGACTACTGGGATGATCTGTGGAACACGAGCGCCGAGGCGGCCCTCGGCCAGAACACCACGGCCCAGCGCAACCTCAGCCTCACCTACCGCGGCATCCTGGGCGGCAACCTCTTCGTGGAGGGCCGCTACACCCACGCCAAGACCGATCAGACCTATGGCACCGGCGATGCGGCCCATGGCGGCACCGGTCAAAAGGTGCTCAACCTCGGCACGAACGCCAGCGGCTCCCGTGTCTCCAACGGCTGGCCCTTCGGCTACATGAGCCCCGGGGTGGATGGCGACCGCAACACGACCGCCAACCTCAATTTCACCTGGAACGTGGAGGCCGCGGGCAACCACGAGGTGGACTTCGGCGTGGACTACTACCAGTCCCAGCGCGTGTCTCCCGGCTACTGGGGTACCAACCACGCGATCTTCCGCGCGCCCGGCATGTACATCAACGGCACCGGTCAGATCATCGTCCCGGCCTACCACACCAATGGCGCGAACTGGACGAGCCTTGGCCAGAGCGGCGGTGGCTACAGCGGTCCCATCCCTTCCGTGATGCAGTACTTCGGCCAGGGAGGCACCTACAACAACGACCACCAGGCGGCCTACGTCAACGATCAGTGGACGATCGACAGCCACTGGAACGTGATGGCTGGCCTGCGCATGGAGAAGTTCATTGCCAAGAATTCAGACGGTGCGGATGTCTTCTCCACGACGGATTTCTCCCCGCGTCTGCAGGTTCGCTACGACGTGAAGGGTGACAACGCCAACCTGATTACCTTCACTGCCGCCCGCCTCCTGGGCTACCTGCCCCAGGCCTTCACGAAATACCTCACGGGCTCCGAGGAGCAGATCCAGGTGGACCGCCAGTTCACGGGCATCGCCGGCCAGCCCGGCGCGGGCCCTGGGGACATGGTGGGTGGTCTCGACATGTATGGCCTGCGCTTCCTCAGCCTCGACCAGTTCTACGACATCAAGAACTACAAGAAGGTGCTGGCCTTCTCCGACAGTTCCAAGGGTTATCGCATCGAGGGCGACCTGAAGGTCCCCTACATGAACGAGCTGACCCTGGGCTTCGCCCACAACTTCCCCAACAACTCCAGTTTCCGCGTCACCTATGTGAACCGCACCTGGAAACGGGACTGGGCCTTTGCCCAGGACTACGCCGCCGACCAGATGGTGCTGCTGCAGGATCCTTCGAATTCCGGCCTGGACCCGATGTACAGCCAGGTCACGCGGATCTTCAACGGCAGCGAGCTGAAGCGCGACTATCAGGCCCTCGAGATGGACTTCACCCTCCGCAAGGCCTGGTACACCCTGGGCGGCAATTGGACCTACAGCCGCCTCACGGGCAACCACGAAGGCAGCGATGTGGGCGGCCAGATGATCGCCGACTACGGGGTGAGCGGGCTCTACAACCAGCACCGCTGGCAGGTCGCCAACGGCAAGGTGGATGAGTTCGCGCCGTACGGCCCCTTGAGCAACGACCAGACCCACCGCCTCAACCTCTATCTGACCACCTTGCACCCGGCGGGTGCAGGCCGCATCACCACCGGCTGGTTCCTGCGCTACACCACCGGTCGGCGCTTCGGCTCTACCACGGACGTGGACTTCAGCCCCTCGATTGCCAGCCTGGGCTCGGATGCTCATGGCGTGGAATACCCGAGCGCGCCCACGGGGTACACGAAGTTCTTCGGCGGCCGGAATCCGAACACGGCCAACGACGCCTGGAACCTCAGCTGCCAGATCAACTACGAAGTGCCGATCTACAAGACGGCCAAGCTGTTCGGCGAGATCAAGATCGACAACGTCCTCAATCACTTCGTGAACGACTACAACCGGAGCTTCAACACCCTCGACACCGTGGGCAACAGCCAGCTGATCCTCGACACGAAGCGCTTTGGGACCACGGAGCCCGGCAGCACCGTCAACTACTGGAACAGCGGACGGTCCGTGACCGCCAGCCTCGGTTTCCGGTTCTAGGGCGCAAGGGAGCATGACCATGAATCGCACTTCTCTATCCCTGATCCTTGCCCTGGCCGTGGGCCTCACGCTACGCGCCGAAGGCCCCACGGGCCCCTGGTACGCGGGTGTCCTGCTGAACACCGCACCCTCCAGCCTCTCGGGTGATATCGGGGGCGCCAAGGGCTTCTCCGTTCACGGGGGCTACACCTTCTGGACCGGACACGCCGGCACCGGCTACCGCGTCACCGCCGAAGTGGGCACCCTCTCGGGTTGGGACCTTCAAATCACTCAGAAGGGCGCCAAGCTGACCCACCTGCAGGTGGGCGGCGAACTCCTGGTGAACACGCCTTCCGAGAAGCTCAAGTTCCTCGTGGGCGTGAATGCCAACCAGTGGAAGGTCTCCGCCGACCAGGTGGATGGCACCACCTACAACGCCAACATGCAAGGCACCAAGCTCGGCGGAAAGATCGGCCTGGAGTATTTCGTCAGCCGCAATCTTTCGGCCCGTGTGACCTGGTCGGTGGTGGAAGCAGGCACCAGCAGCGACTTTCTGACCCCTCCTCCCGAGGATAAGAAGCCCACCAATGGCTGGAAGAACTACGACGAAGGCAAGTACGCCATGACCCCCAGCTGGCTCCAGCTCGGTGTCAGCTGGCACTTCTAGACATGAACTGACCAGAACTCCTGCAGTGGGGAGGCTCCGTCGTGGGGGGCGGGGCAGGGGCCCGGTGGTGACACCGGGCCCTTTCTCCCTTCTTTGAATCTCATCCTGGAGGACGCCATGCGCATCCTATCCCTTGCCCTCTGCCTCTCTCTCCTACCTGCCGTGGCCCAGGTGCCCATTCGGGGGGACAAGGCCTATGCCGAGGCCCTCGCCCGCGGCAAGGCCGAGAACAAGCGCGTCTTCGTCTACCTCTGGACGGGTTACAGCCCCCAGTGCAAGCACGTCCAGGAACAGGTCCTGCCCTCTCCCGAGGCCCAGGCCGCGATGAAGGACCTCGTGGCCATCAGTGTCCAGGTCCACACCGAGACCAAGAAGGAACTGCCAGAGAACCGTCTCCTGGCGCGGCGCTTCCGGCTCTCCGTCTACCCGACGTTCCTGCTTCTGGATGCCAGTGGCAAGGAGCTCAAGCGCAGCGAGGAAGTGATCCACACCGGCGGCGAACTGGCGGCGTGGGTCCGCTGATCACTCGACCCCAAGCTCGTCGCAGAAGAGGAAACCCGGCCTGCCATGACCCGGATGCCCTGCTGGCAAAGGGCGCTGCGTGGCGGTGATGCGGAGATGGCGGACGGTTCGGGCCGGGAAGGGGATGTGCAGGGTGCGCTGGGCGAGGCCTGAAGGGGCCTCGGTCGCGTGCGTGCCGAGGGTTGTCCAAGCAAGCCCATCCCCGCTGCCTTCCACCGTGATCTTCGCTGGCAGCTGGATCCAGTTGGCGGGGTCATGCAGGGCCTGTAGGCGCACCGCACGCACCTCGCGCGTTGCCCCGAGGTCCAGCGTCGCCACCAGGTCCGCGCCCTCGAAGCCCACCCAGGCGGGATCCTGAAAGCCGCCGCTGGCGAGGCGTCCGTCCGTCAGGGCGCCTTGGGCGTGGGCCGGGTGAGGGGCGTGGGCGAGCTGCACGACCGCGCCCAGGGTCCCGTGGGAAACCCGCAGGTCACCTGGTCGGGCCGCGGAAGAGAAGCGGCGGACCTTCTCCGGGATCGACGCGTGGAAAGCCGCCAATCCCGGTAATCCTGAGCCATTTCCGGGTCGCAGGCGAACGGCCACGCCGCCCGCCGGGGGCAGCGCCACCCGCAGCACATCGCCCGCGGTGACCCGATACCGACCTTGTTCGAAGCTACCTGGGCGTTTCTGCCAGTCGGTGTCCACCGCATCTGTGAAGAGTTCCGCTTCGTAGGTGCGGCCTTTTTCCAGGAAGTCCAGGGGGAAGGCGAGCTCCCGGGGCTCGGCATCATTGATGGCGCCGAGGTGCCAGACGTCAGCCCGGCGTCGCGCCACCGCGGCCGTGTGCCCCAGTTCGGCTGGGAGTCCCCGCGTCTCGTCCCAGGTGTTGGGCACCTGGGCCAGGAAGGGGAAGGCGGGGTGGCCATCGTACGCTTCGATCTTGTCCGCCAGCATGCGCAACGGGCTGTAGAACACGATGGCCAGGGCCAGCTGGCGGGCCAGGGTGCTCTGGACATGGAGGCCCCGCTCCCGCGCGAAGTCCAGGCGGAAGATCCCCGTGGTGGCGTCGAAGGGGCCGCCCAGGAAGCGGGTGTACGGCAGCAGGGCGTCGTGGCGGGGCGGGTTGCGGTCGAGGGTGGCGTTCCACTCCATGCCCCGCGCGCCCTCCGTGGCCATGAGGTTGGGCCAGGTGCGTTCGAGGCCCGTGGGCTTGATGCCCTCATGGACATTCAATGTCACGCGATGGCGCGCGGCGGTCTCCACCACCCGCTGGAAGTGCCGCACCATCCACTGCCCATGGTGATGCTGGCCCGCGGGCAGGATGGGGCCCGCGTATCCCGTCTTCACGGAAGGGATGCCCAGGCGTGCGCAGAGGGCGAAGGCCGCCTCCAGCTGCGCCTCGTACATCGGGATGTTGCCGCCGGTTTCGTGGTGGCCCAGGAAGGCCACGCCCCGTTCCCGGCCATGGCGGACCACCGCCTCCAGATCGAAGTCGCCGTAGGGCGCAAGGTAATCCTGGTGCGAGACGCCCGTGCCCCAGGTCTCCCAGCCCTGGTTCCAGCCCTCCGCCAGCACGGCGTCGACGCCATGGCGCGCGGCGAAATCCAGATACTGCTTTGTCCGCGCCGTGGTGGCCCCGTGTTGCGGGCCCTCAAACCAGGTCCAGTCCTTCGTGTGCATCCCCCACCAGATGCCCAGGAAGCTCATGGGGCGGACCCAGGAGGTGTCCGCCAGGGCAGAGGGCGCGTTGAGGTTCTGGACGAACGCGCTCTCCAGCAAGCCGCCGGGGCGGTCCGCCAATTGGAAGCTGCGCCAGGGACTTTGGAAGGGGGTGTGGGCCCTCACCGCCACACCGTCCGGCCAGGACCAGAGGTGGGCCCGGAAGCGGGTGCCCTCCGTGCGCTTCAGGGTGAGCTCGGAATAGTCAAGCAGCGCCGCTTCGTGCACGGACACGACCTGTCCCTTCGCCGTCTCCAAGGTGAGGGGCGTGTTCACGTGAGAGGCCGCACTGAGCGGTGTTTCGCGGTGTAGGGCCTCGTACGCGAAGGTGTCCGCGGGGATCCACCAGGCCTTCGCATCCTGGGCGAAGCGCAGCTCCGTGTCCTCCGAAAGCAGTGCCACCTCCCGCAACTTGGTTTGAGCTGGCACCACATAGCGGAAGGCCGCCCCGTCATCCGCCGCTCTGGCCACGACGATCATCCGCCTCCGCAGACCCTGGGCCTCCTGGAGATTTACCTCCAGTTCCTCCGCCCGGTTGCGGACCCGGGACGTCGTGCCCCACACCGGCTTCCACGTCTCATCGATCCGCCGCCGACGCGTGGAGGTGATGCGCAGGGGGCCCAGGGCGCCGCCTTCACGGAACGTCAGTCCCAAAGGGGAAGGGGCGAGGATGGCCTCTCCGCGCCGAGTCAAGGACAGGTGGAGACGACCGGCCTCCAGGGAGAACCGCAGCTCCACGAGGCGATCCGGAGATCGGAGCAGTGGACCTGCGGCCCCGAGGCCCGCGGCGAGGGCGAGAAGCAGGGCTGTGATTCGCACTACTCGACCGTCAGCTCATCCGTGAAAAGGAAGGAGGGGCCACCCGCGCCCTTGTGCCAGACCGGGCAGGTCATGAGGTTGCGGGCCCGCACGCGGATGTAGCGAACCTGCGTGTTTTCCTGGTTCAGCACGAAATCGTGAAGGACAACGCCCTCCTTGCGGGGATCCACGGGGTTGCTTACCGTGCCCGCGGGACGCCAGGTCAGGCCGTCTATGGAGCCCTCGAAGACCACTTCGGTCGGCATGAAGATCCAGCTGTTGATGTCCTGCAGGCAGCCCAGGGCGAGCCGCTTCACCGGCCGGACCGTCTTCAGATCCACGATGGCAAGAAGGTCCGTGGCCTCGAAGCCCAGCCAGCCGCCGAGGCGGAAGTCCCGGCTGCCGCGGATGCCGTCCGCAAGAACCCCCGGCGCGGGCCGGTACTGGGACTGAGGCGTGGTGAGGAGCTGGACGTCGCAGGGGGCGGGCATGCGCCGCAGCCGAGCTTCGGCCACGGGGCTCGGGGGCAGGCCATCGGTGAAGGCCCGGAAGGTCACCACGACATCCTGGTCGAAGGCCAGTGGGGCGGTATACCGCGGCGATGCGGGCGTGGGCGTGCTGGCATCGGTGGTGAGGTGGATGTGGGCGCCTGGCTGGGTGCTCGCGAGGACGAGGTTCGTCCGTTCCTGGAAGACGGTCTCCCCCGAAGCCACAAAGGGGGCGGGCTGGATGCGGTGTTCCGCCACCTCGCTGAGGGGGCGCTCCTCCAGGGCCGAACCCCAGGTGTGGTTCGGTTCGGCGCCGAGCCTGAAGACCAGTTCGCCGCCCCGCATCAGGTCCTCGTGACTAAACCAGGAGCGGTTCCAGGGCTGGCCATTGAGGGTCACAGACTGGACGTAGGGCCCCTTCTCAAGACCCTGTGCTCGCACGGTGAATCGACGGCCGTTCTCCAGCTGGAGGGTGGCGCGCTGGAACGTGGGCGTGCCCAGGACATACTGGCCGCCGCAGGGATTGACGGGATAGAAGCCCAGGGCGCTGAACACGTACCACGCGCTCATCTGCCCGCAGTCCTCGTTGCCGCTCAGGCCATCCGGTGCGTCCTGGTACATCTCGTGGCGCAGGCGGGCGACGGTGGCCTGGGTCTTCCATGGCTGGCCCACGAAGGCATAGAGGTAGGCTACGTGGTGGCTGGGTTCATTGCCATGGGCGTACTGGCCCATGAGTCCCGTGATGTCCACCTGCTGGCGGCCCGTCGTCTGGCTGGGGGCGCTGAAGAGCGCGTCCAGTTTGGCGGCATAGGCCTCGGGGCCCCCGAGGCGGGCGAAGTGGCCTCCGATGTCATGGGGCACGAAGAAGGTGTACTGCCAGGCATTGGCCTCGGTGAAGTGGTGGTTCACCTCCGTGGGATCGAAGGGTGTGAGGAAGCGGGCGCGGCTGCGGGGGCGTAGGATGCCCGTTTCCGGATCCAGCAGATGCAGGTAGGCCTGACTGCGCTTCAGGAAGGTGGCGTGGTCTTCCCCTTTTCCAAGGGCCTTGGCCATCTGGGCGATGCACCAGTCGTTGTAGGCGTATTCCAGGGTCTTGGAGACGCTCTCCGCCTCCTGGTCATGGGGGATGAAGCCGAACTGACGGTAGGCCTCCATCCCGAGCCGTTCCTGCATGGCACTCTTCTTCATGGCCTGGAAGGCCTTCTCGCCGTCGAAATCCCGGATGCCCTTGAGCCAGGCGTCCACGATCACGGGGATGGCGTGGTTGGCGATCATGCAGTCCGTCTCGTTGCCCCAGAGCTCCCACACCGGCAGCAGGCCGCCCTGATCGTACTGGGCGAGGAAGGTGCGCAGGAAGTCGCGGGTGCGCTTCATCTGGAGGATCGTGTAGAGCGGGTGGGCGGCGCGGAAGGTGTCCCAGAGGCTGAAGACGGTGTGCTGCGTGTGCGCCTTGGCCTCGTGAACCTTGCCGTCCCGCCCGAAGTAACGGCCGTCCACATCCGTGAAGACATTGGGCTGAAGGTAGGCGTGATAGAGCCCGGTGTAGAAGATGCGCTGCTCGGCCTCCGTGCCGCCCTGCACCTGCACGCGATCCAGTTCTCGGGACCAGGCCGAACGGGCGGCCTGGTGGGTCTTCTGGAAGTCCCAGTGGGGCAGCTCCGCTGCGAGGTTCCGGCGCGCCCCGGCCTCGTCCACACCCGAGAGCGCCACCTGGGCCTGCACCGCCTGACCGGGCTTCAGGTCGAAGTGGAGGACGGCTTTCAGGTTCCGGCCTTCCGCCGAGCGCAGGCCCGTCTTCAGGACATCGTCCACCGCCAGGGTGGCGCGGAAGGGGCGGTCGAAGCGAGCGACGAAGTAGACCGGCTGGTCCTTGGCCCAGGCCCTGCTGCGGCGCATTCCGGCCACGGTGTGATCGTCCAGCACCCGCAAGCTCGAGGCCAGCACCTCGTCCCGGTGGGTGAGATCCAGCAGCACATGGGCGTTCTCGGTCTTCTGGAAGGTGTAGCGGTGGAAACCCGTGCGCAGGGTGGCGGTGAGTTCCGCCTTCACGCCGTAGTCCTCCAGCGTCACGGCATAGTGGCCTGCGGTCGCCTTCTCCGTCGCCTTGCGGAAGGCGCTGCCATAGCCCGACGGGTCGTGGGTGGGGCGCTGCTCGCCCTGGGCGCGATAGCCGTTGCGCAGCTTCACGGGACCGGTGGCGGGAAGGAGCAGGATGTCGCCATAGTCCGATACGCCCACACCGGAGAGGTGCGTGTGGCTGAATCCGTAGATCACGGAATCGCTGGCGTGGTAGCCGCCGCAGCCGTCCCAGCCCGTGAGACGCGTGTCGGGCCCGGGCTGCACCATGCCGAAGGGCAGGGAGGGGCCGGGAAAGGTGTGCCCGTGGCCGCCGGTGCCGATGAACGGATTCACCCGGTCCACGGGCTTCGGTTCCGTAGCCCCGCTCAGGAGGCCGAAGGAGGCGGTGCAGGTGAGCAGGGCGGTGCGAAAGCGCATGCGGTCTCCATTCGGACTTCGAAAGCATCCAGCGCCCGGCCATGCCTCACAAGCCGACATTCCGCATGCGGGTTTGCACTAATTGACGGGCGGCCCTGTTTCGACTTCTCAGCGCCTCTGCGTTGCCACTGGCATCACCAGATCCGCCAGGACCGGCAGGTGGTCCGAGGGAAAGCGCAGTGTTTCCGTGAAATCGCCGAGGGTGGCGTGCCCGAGCACCCGCACCCCAGGTGTCACGAAGACATAATCGAGTCGGCCCTCCGCCATGGCATCCCGTACGGAAAATCCGGAATAGGTGCGCCGGGGGCCATGGGGCGGAGTCTCGGACTGGGCCCGTGTATCCTCAAAGCCGCCCTGCAGGACGATGCGGATGGGCTCGGAGTCCTCCTCCACATTGAAGTCTCCGGCGAGGAGGATCGGGAGTCCCCGGGCGAGGGCCTTCAGGCGCGCTCGCAGCAGGCGGGCACTTTCGCGCTGGGCCTGGGCGCCCTGGTGGTCGAGGTGGGTGTTGCACACCAGGAAGCGTTGGCCCTCCCGGCCCCGGAAGGTGGCCCAGGTGGCCATTCTCGGGCACGCCGCGTCCCATCCCAACCCTGGCCGTTCGGGGGTGGGGGAAAGCCAGAAGTGGCCACCTCGAAGTCGCTTCAGTCGGCGGGGATCATGGAGGATGGCCACCTGTTCCCCTGCCTCGCGGCCGTCGTCGCGTCCCACACCGAGGGCCTCCCATCCCAGGCGCTCTTTGAGGAACGCCACCTGATGGGCGAGGCCCTCCTGGATGCAGAGGAGGTCCACCCGGTGGATTCGGGGCATGGAGGCGACCATCTCGCGGCGGTGCGCCCACGCATCCTGGCCATCCGCCGGGTTGTCGTAGCGAATGTTGTAGGTCATGAGCCGCAGGGGCGCCTGGGCGAGGGCCGGGAGGCCGATGAGCAGGAGGGTGACCAGGATGCGCATGGGATCAGGATAGGGAGCCCGGGATCATCCCCCTGATGTGGGAAACTGGCGCGTTGTTTGAAGAAATTGTTGGTTCCGCGGCCAGAAGCCCACCGCCGGCGGGCGAAACGGGCCCGGCGTCGTCAGGGGTGTCGTGGTTGTCGCCCGAGGGATTCCGCGAGGCTCCAGCTGGGGACTTGGACTATTCTTGGAACAGGACCTCGTGGTGTGGAATGCCGCATCCAGGCGGCTGCCGCCTGTTCCGGGGCCCATTCAGGGGAATTGAACATGGGTGCTTCCAGTGCCATCGTGGTGAAGTCCCTTCGGGAGCAGGTGTACGACTACCTGCGGAACCAGCTGAAGCTGGGAACCCTCACGCCATCGGTCTATCTGGACCTCAATGCCATGGCGGAGAGCATGGGCGTCAGCCGCACGCCGCTGCGGGACGCGCTGCTGCAGCTGGAAGCCGAGGATTTCGTGACCTTCGTCCCGCGCAAGGGCGTGATGGTGAATCCGCTTGAGCGCCGCGACATCCAGGAGATCTACCAGCTGGTGGGCGCCCTGGAATCCCGCGCCTTGCTGGCTGCCGCGCCGAAGCTCGACAAGGGCCACTTTGCCATCCTTCGGGAGCTCGATGCCGGCAGCCTCGCTGCCCTTGAGGCTGGGGAGCTGGAGCAGCACTACGAGCACAACCTCGCCTTCCACGACCTCTTCCTGGAGGTGTGCGGCAATCAGCGGATCCGCAAGACCGTGCAGCTTCAGAAACAGCGGCTCTATGAGTGGATCCGCAAGATGGACTTCAACCTCGCCTGGGAGCACCGCAATGTGCGGGAGCATGAGGTGATCCTCGACCTGCTCGAGCAGGGCCAGGTCGCCGAGGCGGCGGCCTACCTGCGGGACACCCACTGGGGCTACGAGATCCAGGAGAACTTCGTGGACGACTTCTACTTCAAGAAGGGCTGAGCATGGAAGGCCTCTGGACCCTGAAAGAGGCGGCGGAACACCTGGGGGCGAGGCTCATCGGGAAAGGGGAACTCCGGCCTGGGGCCCTCTCCATCGACACCCGCACCCTGTGTCCCGGTGACTGCTTCGTGGCCCTGCGCGCGGCGCGGGATGGTCATGATTTCGCCGCGACTGCGGCGGCGCGGGGTGCCGGGGCCCTGCTGGTGGACCATCCACTGGATCTCCCGGTGGCGCAGCTGGTGGTGCCCGACACGCTGAATGCCCTTCAGGCCTGGGGACAGCGTCGGCTTGCCGCCTGTCGGCCGCGGGTGGTGTTCGCCATCACGGGGTCCGTGGGCAAGACGAGCACCAAAGAACTGCTGGCGGGTGCCACGGGTGCCTGGAAGACCCCGGGCAACCGCAACAACACTCTGGGAATGCCGGAGGCGCTTGCCACGCTGCCGGAGGGGCTCGAGGCCGCCGTGCTCGAGATGGGCATGTCCACGCCCGGGGAGATTGCACGGCTGGTGGAGATCGCGCCGCCGGATGTTGGCATCGTGGCCAACGTCGGCACCGCCCACATGGAGAATTTCTCGGAAGGCCAGCAGGGCATCGCGAAGGCCAAGGGGGAGCTGGTGGCGGGCCTGAGACCCGGCGGGCTTTGGACCCATTTGGCTTCGGACACTTGGTGTCGCTGGATCGCAGCGCAGCCCTTTGCGGCCCACACGCGGCCTGTGGCGGTGGGTGAGGGTGAACCCTTCCACTGGTCAGACCTGCGCAGCCTTGGCCCCAAGGGTGAGGCATTTCGGCTCCACACACCCCAGGGCGCACTGGATCTCACCCTGCGCCTGCGGGGAGCCCATCAGGTGCGCAACGCGGCCCTGGCGGCCACGGCGGCGCTGCTCAGCGGCTTCGATGCTGAACGCATTGCAGCTGGTCTCGCCACGGTGGAGCCCGAATCCGGGCGCGGCCGCCTGCATCCGCTTAAGGGTGGTGGGTGGCTGCTGGACGAGACCTACAACGCCAGCCAGGACTCCATCCTCGCCTGCGCATCGGCCTTGGCGGAGCTGGAGGGCGGGGAGCGGGTGGCGGTGCTGGGCTGCATGCGTGAGCTGGGGCCCGAATCCGAGCGCCTTCACCGGGAGACCGGCGAAGGCCTGCGTCGCCTGGGCCTGGATCGCGTGCTCGTCTTTGGGGACCACGCCGAGGCGCTGGTGGCCGGTTTCGGGGTCGGCGCCCGGGCCTTCCCCGGCTACGATGAACTCCTGGCGGATCCGAACGGACTGGGCAGCCTGCCCTCCGGGATCCGCGTGCTCGTCAAGGGCAGCCGCTATTGGCGCGCTGAGCGTGCCGTGGAGTGGCTCCTGCAACACCTGACCTGAATCCTGTATCTCCGGTGACTCGATGATTCCCTGGCTCTGGCAGTTCCTGAAGACGCTCCCTGGCGGAACGGTCTTCAAATACATCACCTTCCGCGCCGCCATGGCCGCGGGCACGGCCTTCCTGCTCTCGGTGGTGATCGGCCCCTATGTCATCCGCACCCTCTCGCGGCTCAAGATGGGCCAGCACATCCGCGAGGAAGGGCCCCAGCACCATCAGGTCAAGGCCGGTACGCCCACCATGGGCGGCATACTGATCCTTGCGACGATCATCCTTGCCACGCTGCTCTGGTGCGATCTCACCAGCGGCGGGATCTGGGTGGCGCTCCTGAGCCTCGCGGGCTTCGGCACCGTGGGCGGGTTCGATGATGCGCAGAAGCTGCTGAAGCGCCAGAACCTGGGGCTCACGAGCAAACAGAAATTGGGGCTGCTTATCGGCATCTCGCTGCTCGTGGCGTGGCTGATCCTCCATTTCGGTCTTCGGGGCAACGACACCAGCCATCTGTCCGTGCCCTTCTTCAAACGCTGGCAGCCCAATGTGGGCATCTTCCTCATCCCCTGGATCGTCCTGGTGATGGTGGGCACGAGCAATGCGGTGAACCTCACGGATGGCCTGGATGGCCTCGCCCCGGGGGGCACGCTCATTGTTTCGACCACTTTCGTGGTCCTGGCCTATGTGGCGGGGCACTTCAAAATGGCCACCTACCTCTGGGTGCCCTTCGTGCCCGGCGGTGCGGAATTGGCGGTCTTCCTGGGCGCGATGTCCGGTGCCTGCCTGGGCTTCCTGTGGTTCAACGCTCATCCTGCGGAAGTCTTCATGGGTGACACCGGCTCCCTGGGGCTGGGCGGCGCCCTCGCCACGGTGGCGGTGATGATCAAGCAGGAGCTCCTGCTGGTGGTCGCCGGTGGCCTCTTCGTGTGGGAAGCGCTCTCCGTGATCCTGCAGGTGGGCAGCTACCGCCTCCGCGACGGCAAGCGCATCTTCCGCATGGCGCCGTTCCACCATCACCTGGAACTCTCTGGCTTGAAGGAAACGAAGGTCGTCATCCGCCTCTGGATCGTGGCCATCCTCTGCTGCCTGATTGCGCTGTCGTCGCTGAAGCTGCGCTAGGAGCTTCGAAAAGGCCGAAAGGGCGCGATGGGGAGTGCATCCCTGCTCGCGCCCTTTCGATTTATCGCGGATCCCTTCTCAGGGGATGCTGAGCGGCTCCGGTTCGCCGAAGAGGAAGCCCTGGCCCATGGGGACGCCGACGGCGCGCAGGGCGTCGAGTTCTTCGATGGTCTCGATGCCTTCGGCGATGAACCCGATGTTCATCCGCTGGGCGAAACCGGCGAGGGCCTCCATGAGGGCGGCTTGAAAGGGGCGCTGGTGCACGTTCCGCACAAGGCTCTGGTCGATCTTGATGAAGTCGGGGCGTAGGTGCGCAACGTGGCTCAGGCTGGCGACGCCACTGCCGACGTCGTCCACCGCGATGCGGAATTCCCGGCGGCGCAGGTCGTCGACGTAGGCGGCGAGGCCGTCCATGCCATGGGCGTGCTGCGACTCCGTGATCTCCAGGACGATGCGGTGGGGCGGGATCGCGAGGTGCCAGGCCCACTCGTTGAGGCGCGTCCACAGGTCCTCGTAGGCCAGGGTGAGCGGGCTGACGTTCAGGAAGATCAGGTGATCCGTCACCGGATGCACCGCCAGCGTCTCGAAGATGGACGCTAGGCAGACCAGATCCAGCTGGACCCGGAGTTCCGGCGCAAGCGTCGTATCCGCCAGCAGGTCACCCACCGTGCGCATCTTGCCGTCCTCGTCCACGAAGCGGGTGAGCACTTCCTTGGCTTGGACCGCGCCGGTGCGCAGGTCGAGAATCGGATGCACAAATGTGACCGCTGGACGGGTCTGGTTCAGGATGTTCGCCAGCAGGTCAGATCGCATCACGTTTTGGATTCTCCACCCTGGAGGCCGCGGAGGCAATGGCACGGCGCCCGATCGTTTGAGACACTGAAGGCTTCGGAGGTTCCATGGCACGCACGGTGATTCTCGGCGCGGCGCGATCCGGGCTGGCGGTGGCCACCCATCTGGTGCAGGCCGGACGGGAGGTGCTGGTGACGGATGCCAAGGCCGAACCCGCGCCAGAGCTGGTGTCTCAGCTCCTGGGCCTGGGGGTTCCCGGTGTCTGGGGCGGCCATCCCGAGGTGCTCCTGGAGGACTGTGAGGAGATCATCGTGAGTCCCGGTGTGCCTCCTGGGATTCCGTTCCTGCAGCGGGCTCGGGAACTGGGCATTCCCGTGATCGGGGAGCTGGAGCTGGCCCACCGTGCGCTGCGTGCGCGGGGCGACGGCGCCATGGTGCTTGCGGTCACCGGCACCAACGGCAAGAGCACCACGACGGATCTCTTGGCCCACCTGCTGCGGACTTCCGGGCTTCCGACCCGGGCCTGTGGAAACCTGGGGCAGCCGTTGATCGAGGCCTTGGCGGATGCCACTCCCGGCACGCGCTTCGCGCTTGAATGCTCCAGCTACCAGCTGGAGACGGTGCGCGACTTCCACGCCGAAGCCGCTGTGCTGCTCAACCTCACGCCGGATCATCTCGCGAGGCACGGCTCCATGGAGGGCTATCTGGCCGTCAAGTTGCGAATCTTCGAACGGCAGGGCGAGGGCGACCTCCGTCTGCTGCCCGCCACGCCAGAATTTGCACCCGAGGTTCCCGGAGAGGGGCGCACCGTCAGCTTCGGCTGGGGCGCACCGACGAGGCAGGGGGCCTGGTGCGACGCCGAGGGCATGCTCTGGCTGGTGGATGGCGATGGCAAGGCGATGTCGTTGCTTCACCGTTCCGAGCTGATTATTCCCGGCGATCACAACGTGGAGAACGCCCTGGCGGCCAGCGTGCTGGCCCACCATGGCGGTGCCACGCCGGAAGCGCTGCGGGAGGGTTTGCGCACCTATCCTGGTCTCGCCCACCGCATCGCCTTCTGTGGGGAGCGGAAGGGCGTGCGCGTCTACAACGATTCCAAGGGCACCAACGTGGATGCCACCCTGACGGCCATCCGCGCCTTGCCGGGGCCACTCGTGCTGATGCTCGGGGGCGAGGACAAGGGCACGAGCTACGCGCCGCTGCGGGAGGCCCTGGATGGCAAGGTGCGCCGTCTCATCTTCCTCGGAGACGCGATCCCGCAGCTCGAGCGGGATCTCGGGGATCTGCCCCACGAGAGCATCTGGGCCTTCGATGACGCCACCGCCGCCGCCATCTTGGCCGCGCAGTCCGGCGACCAGCTGCTGATGAGTCCCGCCTGTGCCAGCTTTGACCAGTTCAAGAACTTCGAACACCGTGGCGAGCACTTCGAGGCGCTCATGAAGGCCTGGATCCAGGGATAGTCCGCGCCGGGTCTACTTCCCCTTCTTCTTCGCCGATCCCTCTACCAGCCACTTCGCGATCCGGTCCGCCTCCTCGGGCTTCAGCTTGGGGCGGTGGGCCGGCATGGCGGATTTCCCATCCAGGATCTGTGCGGCCACCGCCTCCGGCTTCCAGGCCGCGCGGCGCTTGGGATCGAGGAGGGAGGGCCCCGGCAGCTTAACCCCTTCGATGGTCTTGCCGCTGCCATCCGCGCCGTGGCAGATCGCGCAGTGCCGGGCGAACAGGGCCTTGGCATCCGGGGCTTCCGTCGAGATCAGCGTCAGCAGGGCGATGGCGAGCATGGCGCTCCTCAAAATCAACGGGTTCAGGGTAGCCTGGAGAGGCGCGCCCCCATGGCGGAATGGCAGACGCAGTGGACTTAAAATCCACAGACCGCAAGGTCGTCCCGGTTCGACCCCGGGTGGGGGCACCAAGTTGTGGGTGATCGCGTGTTCGAGGTGTGTTGAAGCTCCGCCATCAGGCACTTCGCGACGCAGCTTCTTTCCAGAAGTCGCACATCCCTTACCGCTGGATCACCACCTTGTAGGTGTAGCTGATCTTGAGCGATTCCCGGGCGGGCACAGTGGTCTCCCAGGTGAGCTGTAGCTTTCGGTTTGGCTGCAGGAGACCCTCGGGCAGGGCGTGGAGCGCGGGCTTCAGGCTGGCCTGCGCGAGCTCGCCGGAGAGCTGGCGGCGGATCACCACGCGGCTGGGGGTGGCGCGGCGGTTGGTGAGGTGGAGCTCGCCCTGGACGGTGACCAGATCCCAGGTGCCCGACGCGCGGACATTCGGCGTGGGTTCGCGGCGGAGCTCGCTCTCCCGCTTCTCAGCCACGACATCGAGGGCCTTGGTGATCCGCAGCAGGGTCTCTCCGGCAAGAGGCGTGAAGGCGAGGGTGTCCTGGCCCAGGATTCGCCCCTGCTGGATGGTCATGGCGGGGCCCGAAGACCAGGGAGCCGAACCGCCATGTTTCAGTCGCACCTGGTGCCAGACCTCCTCCCGCGCCCGGGACCTTTCCCGGTCATGGCGGTCCAGGTCCTCCTGGAGCCCGGTGACATCCCAGACGTAGACGTGCTCGTAGGGCACCCGGCTCTCGAACAGGGCGTGCTCGCTGCGCTCACCCTTCGCGAGGGACACGCCCTCCAGCTTCTGGAAGAAGAGATCCCGCGTGTCGCTGTCCTCGGTCGAAAGGGCGGGCAGGGCCGTCATTTCGATCGGGGCGGCGTTCATCATCACCTGGGACATCACGGAAGAGCGTCCCTCCCGCGTCGTGATGCCCAGGGCCTCGAGAAAGGATTGCAGCGTCTGCGTTGGCACCAGGGCATCCCGGACATGCCCGAAGGCGAGGTTGGGGTAGCCGGCGATGAGCTGGACGGTGGTGCCCGCCAGGGGCTCCAGGTCGTTCACGAGGGCTGCCTTCCCTCGCACCACGGCTTGCTTGGGATCGCTGAGGTCCACCAGGTAGCTGGGAGCCCAGGTGAGGCCGCGGGTGAGGGACAGCACCGCCAGCCGCCCCCGGCCACCGGTGGTGGTGAACTGAAGGGTGGGGTGGGTCTGGGGAGCCGTCTGCTCCGTCAATAGGTCTCCGCCGGGCACGCGGAAGGAGTGGATGCTCGAGGTGGGGACCACGAGGAGGCCCTGGGCCGTCTTGATGCGGAGGGTCTCGGGCGAGTTCGATGGCGGGAAGGCGGAGGATTCCTCCTCCTCGTGCCGACCCAGGCGAGTGGCACGGGGTGCAGGGTCTTCGGGGACGCGCAGGATCTCTCCTTGGATCCAGCCCTCTCCCGTCTTCAGCTCCAGGGGGCGCCCGGCGTTGAGCATCAACAGGGCCGCCAGCCGTGTCTCCTGCCTTCGCACGGTGATCGGTGCGTTCAGGGCACGGGCCTCCTTCACCGCCACCTCGCCCTCCTTGGGCAGGATCCAGAACGTACCGTGGACGGGCAGGGGCAGGTCCGTGAGCTGCCAGGTTCCCGGGCCCGGGATCGCCACGGTCCGGGTGAGGAAGGCCATCCCGTTCTTGAAGAGGGCGGCTTCCGTCAGACGGCTGGCCACCGGCTGCTGGGCTGCGAGGCTGCAGGCGAAGGCGGGGAGGGCGAACCAGGAGGGGGGGACGCGCATGGGGATTCCTGTGGGTTGAGTGGCCCCATGATGGCAGGGCCGGGGGACGGAGTTGTGCCCGGGTTCGCCCTGGCCGATGGTGGAAGGTGATGACGCACGACACCCCCGCCCCCGAATTCAGCCTCTCGCCCAAGGTGGCCTTCCTCCTGGAACTGGGCCGTGCCCTCCAGCGATATGGCGCGCCGGCGCACCGACTGGAGGAGGCCCTGACCTGGGTCGCCCGGCGTCTGGGCATGCAGGCCCAGTATTTCTGCGTGCCCACGGCCTTCTTCGCGTTTCTGGGTGAGAAGGGGCACCGCCAGAGGGCCTATCTGGAGCGCACGAACTCCGGGGATACGGATCTGGCCAAGCTCTCGGATGTCTACGGCGTCGCCCGGGAGGTGGCCCAGGGAAGCAAGAACGTGGAAGCAGCGCACGAGAAACTGCGTCGGTTGGTGGCGGCGCCCCCCCGCTGGTCGCCACCGGTGCATGTGCTGGGCTGCGGTCTTTCCGGCGCTTCAGCGGCCATCCTCTTCGGAGGTGGTTGGCTGGATGTCTTCTATGGCGGCCTGACGGGCCTCCTCAGCGGATTGGCGCCCCTGCTGGTTCGCGTGCGCCCAGGACTCTCCGGCCTCACGGCCATGCTGGGGGCCTTTCTCGTGAGTCTCGGGGCAGGGGCACTGGGTTCACTGGGGTACCCGTGCAGTCCTATGGCCATCACCCTGGCGGGGCTCGTCTACTTCCTGCCGGGACTCGGGCTTGTGGTGGCCATGAACGAGTTGGCGACAGGACATCTGGTGTCTGGTACGACGCGCCTCGCGGGCATTGGCATGATCTTTCTGCAGTTGGCCTTTGGCGTGGTCCTGGGTCATCACCTGGGAGAGCGCTGGTTCCATCCCGTCGTGCATGCCCCACCGCATCCTCCCGCCTGGGTGCTGGTGCCCATGGTGGCGCTCATCGCCCTGGCCTTCCTGGTCATCTTCCAGGCCCGGCTGAGGGACTATGGCTGGATCGCCATGGCCTGCGGCCTTGCGTACGGCGGCTCTCGCCTTGGGGCGGTGATGGTGGGGGCCGAGGTTGGCGTGGGGTTCGGCGCACTCGGTCTTGGGGTCGCCTCGAACCTCTTCAGCCGCCGCTATGACCGCCCCAGCCTGACCATGCTGCTGCCGGGGCTGATGGTGCTCGTTCCCGGCAGCTGGGGCTTCCGCTCGGTCGGTTACCTGCTCCAGGACCAAGTGGTGTTGGGCCTCAATACGGCGGTGCACATGGGGAGCCTGGCCATGGCGCTGCTGGTGGGCCTGCTGCTGGCGAACGCGGTGGTCCGGCCTCGCATGGTCTTGTAGGAAAACTTTCGGCTGATTGTCAGAACGGGCTTCCTCGCGAGACGATGGCTCACGCCCCTTTTGTTTGGAGAACCCTGCATGAGCCACGCTGACGTCGCCACGCACGACACGCCCCAGAAGCACCCGAAGGGGCTGTGGGTGCTGGTCATCACCGAGACCTTTGAGCGCATGTCGTTCTATGGCACGCGCCCGCTGCTGATGCTCTACATGACCGCTTCTGCGGCGATGGGCGGCCTGGGCCTTGATCTGGGTCGCGCCACGGCGATCTTTGCGGGCTATTACCTATCGCTTTACGTCTTCGCCCTCTCCGGTGGTCAGATCGCCGACCGCTTCCTGGGCGCCAAGCGCACCATCCTGATGGGCGGCCTCTTCATTGCCGGCGGCCAGTTGCTGCTGCAGGTGCATAGCACCAAGGCGCTGCTCCTCTCGCTGACCTTCATCGCGGTGGGCACCTGTCTCATGAAGCCGAACCTCTCGGCCAGCGTGGGCAAGATGTATTCGAAGGATGACTCCCGTCGCGAGGCCGCCTTCACCATCGAATACGCGGGCATCAACGTGGGCTCCATC
Organism: uncultured Solibacteraceae bacterium; assembly: GCA_964415525.1. GTDB lineage: Bacteria > Acidobacteriota > Holophagae > Holophagales > Holophagaceae > CAZPUI01. The sequence goes on along the minus strand of CAYQAS010000009.1, from coordinate 33,812 downwards.
GCCGCCGTGTTCCTCTGCGGCTGGATGGCCAGCAGCCCGAGCTTCATGAGCCTCCTGCGGGCCGTGGGTCTCGACAGCCCCAATGGTTGGGCCTGGGCCTTCGGCATGACCGGCTTCGGAATGCTGCTTTCGCTCGTGAACTTCTTCCTGCGCCGCAAGCTCATCCAGGATCTGACGCTGGAGGGTCAGGCTGAGCCCAAGCCTGCGGGCGTCGGCTTCGTGGCCTTCCAGGTGGCCATCGTCGTGGCTTTGGCCTACTTCGTCATCGCCAGCCAGAACTGGATTGTGCAGCTGGTGGCTGGGATCGGTGGCGCCATCTTCCTGATGTTTGGTGTCGCGAAGGTCATCAACATGGGTTGGGTCAGCACCCGCGCCCTTCCCGGCGCTCCTGTGGGATCCGCCGCCCACGCAGAGCACCACCAGCTCAGCCGTGAGGACTGGAAGCGCATGGGCGTGGTGGGGCTGATGATCACGTTCAGCCTCATCTTCTGGATGCTCTTCCAGCAGGCGGGCTCCACCTTCAACCTCTTTGCCCGGGACTACAGCAAGCGCATCTTCGGGAACGTCGAAGCGCAGGCCATCGCCGTCGAGCAGGCCAAGATCCGCGTCAACGAGCTGCCCCCGGTGGACAAGGCCGTGAAGGCCTTCGACAAACAGTTCGAGGCCCTGCGGCTGAAGGACAAGGTCCTGGTGGATGCCAGCCTGAAGCTCCGCACCCTGGACAAGGAAATCAAGACCCTCCAGAACATGAAGCCGAGCCACGACACCGAAAAGCTGGCGGCGAAGCGCGCCGCGGAAGCGGCCCGTCTGCAGGGCGAGCGTCCGGCGGTCGAAGGCCAGCTCCAGGCTGCCCAGGCCAAGAATCCCGCGGTGACCGCCGAGATGGGCGCCGTGATCGAGCAGCTGAAGGTCGCCGAGGAGGCCCTCTCCGTGGTCTCCAAGAAGGAAAAAGAGCTCGAGACGCAGAAGGTGGACCTGATGAAGGCCAAGGGTGGATTCGAGATCCCGCCCGTCTTCGTGCTCGTCACCAACCCCACCCTCGTGGTGCTTTTCGGTGGCTTCTTCGCCGCCCTGTGGCGCCGCCGCAGTGGCAGGTGGCCCAGCAGCCCCGTGAAGTTCGCCCTCGGCCTGCTCTGCGTCTCCCTCGCCCTCGTCACCATGACCGGTGCCGCCTTCCTTGCCCAGCCCACCCTGACTGAAGTCCAGCAGGTGTCCCTGGGTTGGCTCTTTGGCACCTACGTTTTCGCCACCCTGGGCGAACTCTGCCTCAGCCCCGTGGGCCTCGCCTACGTCAGCAAGCTCGCTCCCAAGCAGCTGGGCAGCCAGATGATGGGCATCTGGTTCTTCGGCTCCGGCCTCGGCTCCTACGCCGCGGGCAAGATCGCGGGCGCCATGGCCGGCACCCAGCTCTGGCACATCTTCATCCTCTGCGCCGTGCTCGCCGCGGTCGCCAGCTTCATCCTGTGGGCCTTCGTCAGCCGCTACATCGCCAAGCTGATGGGCGGTTACTCCTGAGGCATCGCCCTGTCACTTGAACACCGCGCTGCCCGCCTTCTGGCGGGCAGCACTGTTTTATGGAGAGCGCTGCCTTCGCGTATCCTCGACAGACTTCCCGGAGGCCTCGATGCGGCGTGCCTGTCTGCTGTCCTTTCTCTCGCTTGGCCTGACCGCCCAGACGACCTCCAGCGTGGAACTCCTCACCCACGGCCCCTTGAAGCATGCCGAAACCATGGCGCTCCCCGCGACGGATGCCGAGCGCTTCGGTCTGGGGACAGCGCAGTTTGTCCGGGCCTTCGAGCGGCTGGGGCAGGGGCTCTACCGTCATGGAGGGCGGGCCCGGGGCATTCCGCTGTTGCGTCTGCCGGTGCCGGAGAACCCGAAGCCCGAACCCATCGATGCCGAGGGGATGCGGCGCCTGCTCAAGACCTTCCAGGGCGACCTCGCCCGCGCCCAGGCGACCTTGCATCAGGTGAAGGGATCGTCCTTCACATTCAACCTGCCCCTGGGGAAGGTGAAGCTGGATCTGGACGGAGACGGCTCGGCCACGGACCCGCTCCTGGGGCTGGCGGGGCGCGTGCGCGGGTCCCTGCCACCGGAGCTGCAGGGCGAGCTGTTGGTGGCCTTCGACGGCGCGGATGCCCCCTGGTTGGAGGGCTACACGCACCTGCTCATGGGGTTGGCGGATGTGCTGCTGGCCATCGACTTCAATCCCTTCTGGAACGACTTCGGGCCGCGCCTCTTCGCTGGGGCGGTTCGCATCGAAACCCCTCGCAAGGACGTCATGGAGACCCTCATCTGGGCGGAACCCCAGGCCCTGGGGCGGTTGCGGAAGCACCTCGTCGCCATGTGCGCTCTTTCCCGAGTCACCTGGAAACGGGCGCTGGCGGAGACGGATGATGACCATGAATGGTTGCCCTCGCCGAGCCAGACGGGTGTGCTGGGGGTCCCAATCCGCCGCGAGATGATCGATGGGTGGCTGCGGATGGTGAACGAGCTGGAGGCCATCCTGGAGGGTCGCAAGCTCCTGCCGTCCTGGGGCGAGCGGAAGGAGCTGGGCTTCGATCTGAAGGCTTTCCTGGACCATCCTCCGACCCGCCTCGAGCCGGAGGAGATGATCGGAGACGGTCCTGGGAAGCGCTACTTGCGCAAGGGACCCAAGGCCGACCTGAAGCAGATCACGGGGGCCGCGGATGTCTTCGGCGGCAACTTCATGGGCATGGCCATCTGGTTCAACTGAGGCCGGACAGATCGCCTGAGGTCAAGAGGCGGATCCGACCCTCAATCTCCACCTTCAGGCGCCCGTCCGGCTCCCAGCCCAGGCAGCGGCCCTCGCCATCCTCCCAGCGGATGGTGGTGCCGCCCGTGGGCCAGAGGAAGGCTGGACTCCGGGTTTCGGGGAGCGCCTGCCAGCGGCGCAGCAGTTCCCTGGCGAGTTCCGCGGGATCCGGCAGGGGGCGAGCTGTGAGGTCGCGCAGGCAGGCCGGAGGAATGGCGCGCTCGGGGATGGATGGCGCGCTGGCGAGGTTCACGCCGAGGCCGAGCAGCACCGTGCCCTGACGCATTTCGCCAATGATGCCGCCCAGCTTCACGAGGTGGCCATCGAGATGGGCCACGAGATCGTTGGGCCACTTGAGTCCGAGATCAGGGCACCAGGGGCGCAAGGCCTCTGCCACGGCCGCCATGGCACGCTGGAGCACCAGCCCCACGGGCATGTCGGGCAATGGCACACGGGCACTGAGGTACAGCCCCGCATCCGGCGCGCCTTCCCAGCGGTTGGTGCCCTGACCGCGACCGGAGGTCTGCTGGCGCGCCAGTACACCGCAGCAGCCAAGTTCTGGATGGCGGGTCAGGAAGGACTGGGTGGAGTCGATCTCAGCGAGTCGAACGAGGGGCAGGGACATGGATCCCGCCGCCTATCGCCGATTTTTCAGCCAGAGCAGACGCAGGCCTTCCAGGGTGAGATCGGGCTCGAGGATGCGGATGTGGCGAGTGGCGGGCACGACGACCCGGGCGAGGCCGCCGGTGGCCACAGGCGTCGCATCCGGGTATTCCGTCAGCAGCCGCTCCATGATGCCGTCCACGAGGCCCACATAGCCGTAGAAGAGGCCGGACTGCATGGCTTGGATGGTGCTGCGCCCCACGAGACGTTCGGGTTCAGCGATCTCCACCCGGGGCAGCCGGGAGGTGCGCTGGAAGAGGGCCTCTGCGCTGATCTTGAGACCTGGGGCGATGACGCCGCCCAGATACTCGCGCTTGGCGTTCACCACATCGAAGGTCGTGGCGGTACCGAAGTCCACGGCGATGAGGGGTGCTCCGTATTTTTCGAGGCCCGCCACCGCGTTCACGATGCGGTCCGCACCGAGCTCACTGGGGTGGTCGATGACGACCTTCAGCCCCGTCTTGATACCCAGCTCCACCCACAGCGGGTCGGCCTGGAAGTAGTTGCGGATCCAGGCATCGATGACCGGATGCAGGGGCGGCACGACGCTACTCACCACCACCTGCTTCACCATCTGAGGATCGAGGCCCCGATGGCGCAGGAGGGCGGAGGTGGACAGACCATACTCGTCCGCCGTGCGCTCACGGCTGGTGGCGAGGCGCCAGGAGGCTAACAGCGGTGCCTCCGTCCCCTTCGAGAGGTCGAAGACCCCCAGGACGATGTTCGTGTTCCCCACGTCGACAGCGAGAAGCAAGCTCATCCCCCCAGTCTAACGGACGCGGCATTCAGCCGCGTCCTCCCGCCTGCCTTCGGTTCGCGGAGCTGGGCCCCGCAGTGCCGAATCGAGTCCACTCGCTTGGCCTGTGATTCCCAGGGGCGGTTCGTCTGTCGTGATGCTTGGTCCGGACGAATGTTGGAACCATGGTCGTTACCCACGTGCTGTGCGCGAGATTAATGAAGACATTTGTTGGTGACGATGTCGGTAATTTCCACTAGGGAGGTACCATGACCCGGCTTCGACTCCTTCCCGTGTCGCTCCTCACCACGGCCCTTGCCGCGCAGTCGTCTCCTGACGACACCGCCAAGGAGCTTCTGGAACTCCTCAATACGCCTGTCACGGTGGCCAGCGCCAAGGCCACGAGCCTTCGTGAAAGTCCTGGCGTCATTTCTTTCATCACTCGGGAGGATATTCAGGCCAGTGGCGCCAGAGACCTCATTGACGTGCTCCGCCTCGTGCCTGGTTTCGATTTCGGTTATGACGGGCAGGGGGTTACGGGGCTGGCCGCACGCGGGCTTTGGGCCTATGAGGGCAAGGCCCTGGTGCTATGGGATGGTTTGGAGGTGCCGGAACTGCTCTATGGCAACACTCCGTTTGCTCATCGCTTCCCCATGGACCAGATCAAGCGGATCGAGATCATTCGTGGGCCCGGAAGTGCGATCTACGGTGGACTCGCGGAACTGGCGGTGATCAAGATCGTCTCGCTCGGCGCGGAGGATCTGAAAGGGCCGATGGTCGGGTTGATGGGCGGCTCCAGCAAAGGGTTGACCCGAAGCGGCGTCAGCATGTTGGCGGGTCAAAAAGGGGACCGCGTTCAGTGGACCGTGGGGGCGGCCATGCTCGGTGGCAAGACCGGCACCGAGTCCTATCCCATCTATGGCGGGGACAGCACGGACATGGATAAACGCTCCGGAGTCCAGGATCGCCTCCTTCACTTCGGCGCCCAGGCGGGTGCCCTCTCCCTGCATGGCCTCTTCGAGGAATACCTGCTGGACAACCCGGATACGGGCTCGGGGGGCATGCAGCGGACGCACTTCAGCAGCCAGGGGCTTGAGGCGCGCTATGCCATTGATCTCGCTGAGGGGGTCAAACTGACGCCCTTCCTGACACATCGGCGCGTCACGCCTTGGGTGCTGGAAGGCGAGAACCAGGATAAGCGGCGCACGGTACTCCGGCTTAAATACGGCGCCAGCCTTGGATGGGAAGTGAACAAATCCCTCAATCTGGCCTTTGGTGCGGAGCACCTGACTGATGATGCCTCCGTGGGCCTCTTCGCCCGAGATGGGGACGCCCCGATCACCTTGACGGCCGATGGCAGGAGCCAAGTGAGCTATGACAGCTCCGCGGGCTACTTCGAAGCAGCCTACTCCGGACCGGTGAACCTTACGGTGGGTGGGCGTTACGAGAAACACAGCGTTGCGGGAAGCGCCTTTGTGCCCCGCGTCGCCCTCACCAAGGCCTTCGACCGCTGGCACGTGAAGCTGCTCTTCGCGAACGCCTTCCGCACTCCCAATGTGCTCAATCTGGGACGGCCCGGCCAGGGTGCCACCAGCATTGATTCGGAGAAGACCCGAACGACGGAGCTCGAGTTCGGTTCCCAGGTGGGTTCAGGGTTCTTGACGTTCAATGTGTTCAACACAAGGCTGACCAAGCCCCTTGTGTGGAACAGTGGCTATGTCAATGGTCCCGATACGGGCAGCAAGGGCTATGAGGTGGAATATCGCGTACGTCCTTCTTGGGGCGCCATGAGCCTGTCCTATGCCTTCCATAAGGCCGACAACCAAGTGCTGGACTGGTCCGTACCAGGCCATGACGACCGTTTCCTGGGGCTCTCCAACCACAAATTGGCGGGTCAGGCAGTTATGAAATTGGCGGGGGGCTGGCAGATCAGTCCCACCTTCACTTGGTTGAGTGACCGCTATGGCTACGTCTGGTCGCCGACCCTACAGGACATGGCCCTGACGAAGGTGGATGGCGCCCTGCTGCTGAACCTCAATGCCACCTGGACGTTGGAAGAATGGTCTCTCAGCCTCGGTGTATTCGATCTAATGGACAAGAAGCCCCCACTGATCCAGGCCTATCCTGGCGGTGCTTCGCCTCTGCCCGCGAAGGGGCGGGAACTGGTCGCGAGGGTCCGCTGGGGATTCTGAGGGACGTTAACGCGGTGTCCATTGCTGCCGGTTGGTGCTGGGTGCGAGACGCGCCACACCTGCCGGCAGGAATCGCAGGGTCAGACCCACGTTCATGTCGCCCTTGTCCCCCAGGCCGACGTAGAGGCCGGGGCTCCACCAACTGCGTCCTCCCAATGCTCCGGGATAGATGTTCAGGCGGGCGTTGAGGTTGTCGGTGCCGTTGAGAATCAGGGAGGCGAGGAGCGACCCTTCCCGGTCCCAGAAGAGGCCCCCGGTGAAGCGGGTGCGCGTCGGGTCCTGGGCTTGAACCATGGAGGCCCCCAGGCCCCAGGAAATGTTGTCGGTGGCGCCGATCTTATGGGAGAGCCCCACGAGGTTGGTCATGCCGAAGTGGACGAAGGGGCGCAGGTCCTTGCGGTTGAAGAGGTCGGGCCGCATCACGAAGCTCTGCCCGGCATTGGTGAGTCGGCCCTTGCTCCCCCAGGGGCGTACCGCGTTGGGGTCATAGACTGGCTGATACTGCCATTCCACGAGCTGAAGTTTGTCCGCGGTGAAGCGGGCCACGGTGTCGCTGTTGAACAGCAGCATGGCGGCGGGAAGGAACAGCAGGACGTCGGCGACTTCGTCATCCGGCTTGGTGGAGGCTTTCTCGACGGCTTCTGCCGCCAGTTCCTCCACCACCGTCAGGACGCCCGCCATGAGGTAGGGTGCGGGCATGCCTTTGGCCTCGAACCATTCCGCCTTCTTGCGGTAGAGCATGCCGCCGCCCACCAGGTGCAGGGACCAGTTGGGAATCCAGTCCGGTTCCGACATCCGATAGGGGATCACCTGGCGGTTGATGAAGTCGCCCCACCCGCCGCGGGTGGCTACGGCGCGGCCCGGATGCAGCAGGTTCTCGCGCACCATCCCCCAGCGCTCCCGGGCCTGGTATTCGTCGAAGCTCTCGGGCACCTGGAGGGTGTCGAAGGTCCAATTCAGCACCGACGTGAACGGGTTGAAGGCGCTGTCGGAGCCGACCTCTCTGGGCTGGTAGAAGATCGGCTTGGGGGGTCCCTGCGTCTGAGCGCCGAGGCTCATGGCCAGGGCCGCGGGCAGACAGGTGCGCAGGAATCGGAGGGGGATCATGCCTCGAAGGTACCAGAGGCTTGGCCTACTCCCAACGCAGGTCGCTCAGGTTGGTGGCGACTTCGAGCTCCCCACGGTCCATGGCCTCCTGGAGCCCATGGATGTCCCCAGCGGGCAGGTTGGCGTGTCGGCCATCCAGAATGCCCATCCAGCCGTTGCGGCCAGATCGCTTGACGAGGTAGAGGCACTGGTCGGCAAAATCCACCACGCGCTCCCAGGACAGCGAACCCTCGGAGCCCTCGAGGGGGAAAGGCGCAAAGCCCACGGAGCAGGTGATGTGGAGGGGGCTCCGAAGGCCAACCTCGAAGGGGTGGGTCGCGACCAGGGAGCGGATGCGCTCCGCGATCTGTCCGCCATCCCGTCGGTCCACGTTTCGGGCCAGCAGCAGGAATTCCTCGCCACCCCAGCGAACGAGGGCATCCGAATCCCGCATGGCGGTCTTGAGCACGCCAGCGGCCTGGCGGAGCACCTCGTCTCCGGCGGCATGTCCGTGGGTGTCGTTGATGACTTTGAATCGGTCCAGATCCACCAGCAGAAACACGAGATCTTCCGTGGACCGCTCCTGGCGGCGTTCTGCGTGGACCGGGCGCGGTTGGGCCGCCCTTGCAAGATCTTCCGGAAGGGTCAGGTCGAGGAAGCGCCGGTTCTTGAGGTGCGTCAGGGGATCCGTGATGGTCTGGGCGCGGAGGGCCTCGTTGGCGACTTCGAGGGCTTCTCGGGCCTCCTGGATCTCCCGGGTCCGAATCAGAACTTCCTGGTTCAGCAGATTCCGCTGATGGGTGAGGGTGTGCAGCCTCAGCTGGGACAGGGCCATGAGGATGCCAGCGCCCGAGCAGCACCACAGGGTCCAGGCCCACCAGGTGCGGTACCAGGGCGGCAGGATTCGGAAGGTAAGGGAAGCTTCTGGACCCCAGGACTCGCCTGGTTTGCGGCCCCGCACCAGGAAGGTATAAGTGCCCTCTCGCAGCCCCGTATAGTGCGCGCTGGGATTCGCGTTGTCATACCAGCCCTGGTCATGGCCGGAAAGGCAGACCTGGTAGCGCACCACGCTCTCCTCGGAGAGACGCCTGGGGGCATAGCTGAAGGTGATCTCTGCGCCACGGTACGGGAGTTCCGTCACCGGGGGATCGTGGGGGAATATTCGGGTACCGAGAGAGGTCGTCTGTCCTGTGAGACGAACACTGGGTGGTGGGTCGAATCCGACCATCGGCCGACCTCGCACCAGCCCCCGAGTGGTGCCGAACCAGATGCTGCCGTCCTCGTCTTCCCAGATGGCGCCTTCGTTGCAGTCATTCGACCCGATGCCGTCCTGGGTGGTGAACAGCCGGTAGCGATTCGCATGCCAGGCCACCAGCCCGTGGTTGGTCAGCACCCAGGCGCCACCGTCTGGACGGGGCAGGGTGTCGTAGACCGCATCTGTGGGCAACCCTTTTCCTTCGCCTTCGTGGCTCAGGATTCGGAGGGTGCTTCCCTCGAGCCGGGCTCGAGTAACGCCGTGAACATCGAGATAGGTGATCCAGTACGTGCCGTCCGGACCAATCCGCAGGTTCAGCAGATTGTCATTCAGCAGGCCGTCCTGTTTGCGGAACGAGTGCCAGATGCCCTTGTCCAGCACATGCAACCCATCCGAGCTGGAGACTGCGATGCGTCCAGACGGATCCCGAAAGGCCAAACGGAAAAAGGTGTTGGGTATGACCTTCGGTCGATTCGGCACAGGTGACATGCGATGCACCTGGGTCAGGTCCGCGCAGTAATTGATTCCGGAAAGGGGCAGGAGCACGTCGGCGCCGCCTTCCGGGCGGGGCAGGAGCATGCTCACGCCCTCTTTCGGTGTCCGGACTTTCAGGGCTTGAGGGGATCCCGGGCGCAGGCTGTAGAGCTCCTGCGTGTTACTCACGAACCACAATCCCCCGGTGGGGTCTTCGATGATCCGCTGGACGTAGATGCCACCCATTCCTGGTAGCGGACGAAACCGGCCGTTCTCCAGGGTGACGATGCCCCGGTGGGTGGCGACGAACAGGCGCCCGGAACGGCTGCGATGCACACACCAGGTCCGGCGATCGAGCAAGCCCTCCTGTTCCGTGAAGACCTGGAACTTGTCCGAGCCCAGCCTCCTGAAAAGGCCGTTCCCGCCCATCCAGAGGGTGCCCCTCCGATCCTCGAAGACCGTCAGCAATTCCTCCTCGGGGAGCCCTTTGCTGCGATCCATCACCTCGAAATGCTCGGAGGTGATTCGTACCAGACTGCGCAAGGTGAGCAGGGCCAGCCCGCCGCCGGGCAGGGGCTGGTATTGGGCGTCTCCAAGCAGTGTTTCAGGCAATTGGTGGGGCAGTTCCTGCCAGACGTTGGAGTCCTTTTCCAGGCGCATGACCCTCCGCCCTAGGGTGGCCCAAAGCACCCCCTGGTCGTCTGACGCGAGTGCGAACACCTTGTCGAAACTGCAACCCTCCGTGGGGCGGCGAATCCAGGCTCCATTCGACTTTCGGTGGTGGAGCACATTCCCGGCGGTCGCCACTACGGGGCCATGGCCGACGACCAAACGCTTGGGGCCCCATGTCCTGCTCTCTGTATCCAATGTGAATCGATCATCGCGCCCCTGGCGGTAGAGGCCTTTGGGACCATGAACCCAGGCGCGTCCATCGGGATCCACGCAGATGTTGTTCACCACGGAGCGATGTGATTCGCCTTCCAGCCTTGCCCAGCGGGCTCGGTTGCCATGGACGAAGGCCAATCCCGCCTGGGTGCCGACCCAGATTCCATCTACGGGATGGGGAACCAGCGCCAAAACCCAGGGGCTGTGATCCTCGCCCTGAAGGGAGATGGCTTCGAATCGAGCTCCGTTATAGCGATAGAGCCCGTTGGTGGTCCCCACATAGAGATAACCGTGGGCATCCTCCGTCAGGGCCGTGATGCTGGGATTCTGCAGGCCTTGCTGTTCACCGTATTCCCGGAAATAGGACCGCCCCACGGGCAGGCGCTCCGCCGCACCGGCGAAACCGACGAGCATCAGATAGATGAACAACACGCGAGGAATCATCTCTCCCTCATCATCGACCTCGACGCCAAAAGCCTGAATGTCAGGGTGTGGCGGTATGGATGTCAGCCGTCGAGATTCAGGCGATGGGGGTCGATGGCGTTGGTGATTTCCCCATGAGGACCGTAGACCGGTGCGGGAGGCAGCTCCTCGAGCACCACCACCTCCTCGGTCCGATCCGGAGGCGACTGCGGGCGATCTTCTCCCTGGGGTTCCTGTTCAAGGGAGGATCCGGCATCCCGCAGGGCCTGCTGGAACTCGTCCCGAATGGCCTCTACAGCCTGACTAGGAAGTACCGTGGCGCGCTCGCGGTGAACCCGCGACAACGGGCCTATGCCGGGGAAGATGAGTTCGTCCAGAGGGTGCATGGCCATGAGAGATTCCGTGCAGCGATGATGCCGTAAGGCTGGATGACGGGAAAGATGCATGATGTGAGCCTTGTATGTTTCTCCTGGAGTGATGCGGGATGACGGGCGGGGTCTTCGCGGGGGCCGGTCGAATTCAGGCCATCCGTATGCCCATTCATCGTTCCACCTCCAATACCACCAGCCCATCCTGTCGGGTACTGTGGCCCAGGACGGGCACAATCTCGCCGGTGCGGTAGGGGCGATGCCGTCGCACATAGGCATCGGGAAAGGCGACGGCTTCGACGAGGCCGGTTTCGTCCTCGAAGGTGATGAACTGCATCGGGTCACCCTTGTCCGTCATGACGGGTTTCTCTGCCACCACGAGGGCCCAGAAACTGAGGCGGCGCCCGGGCTGTTCCGCATCCTTGGCACGATGAGGACCCCCTCCCTTGCGGATGCGCATGAGCATGGCGGGATGGATTTCAAGGGTGAGGTCGAGCACTTCCATTTCCAGATCCGCCCGCTGGAAGGGATCCGTGGGGCGGGGTCGCACGCGGGGGGGGATGCCGCCGAGGCGGGTCCAGAGCAGGCGGGTGCGGTCACCATCCGGCGCCCAGCAGTCGAAAGCGCCGCCCGCCACCAGGGCCTCGACCGTGGGCAGGCCGAGGGGGACCCGGGTGAGGAGGTCCTCCAGGCTCTCGAAGGGGCCGCGGGCATGGCGGTCTTCGAGCAGCTTGTCGACCTCCTCCTTTCGCGCGCCCTTAACCGCCATGAGGCCGACGCGCAGGCCCTGGTCACCTTCGGCGGTGTAGGCCCGCTCCGAGAGGTTGGCATCCGGTCCGCGCACGACGATCCGGTGGCGACGGGCGTCCCCCAGGTAGGCGATGGCGGGATAGAACCCCCCCTGGTTGGTGATGACGGCGGCGAAAAACTGGGCGGGATGATGAGCCTTGAGCCAAGCGCTCTCGAAGCTCACCTGGGCATAGCTGGCGGAGTGCGGCTTGCAGAAGCTGTAGCCTCGGAAGGTTTGGACCATGTCCCAGGTCTCGTCCACGACCGAGGAGGGGATGCCCTGACGGGCGCAACCCTCCCGGAACCGAACCTCGAACTCGGGCAGACGACGGCTGCAGTCGGGCTTGCCCAGGCACTTGCGCAGCTTGTCTGCCTCTTCGTGACTCCAGCCCGCCAGGGCCATGCCGACACGCACGACATCCTCCTGGTAGACGAGTACGCCAAAACTGTCCGACAGCAGCTGTCCAAGAGCGGGATGGCTGGGGACATAGGCCTCCTCTCCCCGGATGCGCTTCACGTAGGTGTCGATCCATCGGTGGGCGGCGGGGCGGATGAGGCTGGAGTGGATCACCAGCGTTTCGAAATCACCGCGCCCCACCCGCTGCTGAAGTTGGCGGGTGGCGGGGCTTTCCACATAAAAGACGCCGATGCTGTCGCCCCGGGCCAGCAGTTGCTGGGTTGCGGGATCCTCCCGGGGGTTCCATTCGAGGGACTTGGGTGCCTGCTCCCCCAGGTTCCGAAGTGCATCCCGAACGACCGCGAGGCTGCGGTTGCCCAGGAGATCGATCTTCACCAGACCGTAACCCTCGATGCCGTCCTTGTCCCAGTGGGTGATGGAGACGTTCTCCTTGGCCGGTGCCGGCTGGAAGGGGACGTGCTCCCACAGCGCTCCCGGAGCGATGACGGTGCCTCCAGGATGAACACTGAGTTGGTGGAAGTGTCCAAGGAGCGCGCTGGCTTGAGCGACGAGGGGGGCCCAGGCTGGATGGCGGTTGGCCTCTTCCAATCCGCCCTCCCAGCCCCGGGCGAGGCGGGCCAGGGTCTTGAGCTCCGATTCGGGCCGCCCGTGGGCCTGGGCTACGGCTCGCAACGCAGAGCGGGGCTGGAAGAACACATGGTTGGCCACCATGGCGACGCGGTCCCGCCCGTGGGTCTCGAAGACAGCCTGGATCACGTCGCTGCGCTCATCCCAGGCGAAGTCGATGTCCAGATCCGGCGGGTCCGTGCGGGCGTCCGACAGGAAGCGCTCGAACATGAGGTTGGTGGCCACGGGATCCACATTGGTGATGTTGAGAAGGTAGCTCACGAGGCTCGCGGCACCGCTGCCTCGACCGCAGGTGCGAGTGACTTTTGCCGTGCGAACGATGTCGTGGACGGCCAGGAAGTAGCCTGCGAATCGTTTGCGGCGGATGAGCTCCAATTCCATTCGAAGGCGGGATTCAACCGCGTCCGTCGTCCGGAGGTAGCGCTCCGGAAGCCCCTCCCGCACCCGGGCCTCCAGCAGCGCATCCAGATCCAGACCCCTGCCACCTTTGGGTTCTGGCATGATCCAGGCGCCCCAGTGGGGCTCCCATGCCTCCAGCCGCACCCGCAGGGCCTCTGTGATTCGGCTGATCTTCGGATCGGCACAGGGAAAGCGGGCCTCCCAGCCCTGTCGGGGGACCGCCGCGTCCCGCGCATCCCACAGGGCTTCGGTGCGAGGCAGGGTGTCCTGAGTGGCAATGGCCCGCTTCAGCCGGTGCAGTTCCAGGCCCAGGGGTGTTCGGAAGCGCAGCACTTGGGGTGCCACCACGGGCAACTTGCGGGCGAGGGCCGCCATGACGTCTGAAGAGTTCCGTCCATGTCCCAGCAGGACCGGCCGCAACCCCTCTTGCATCAACAGCTCCGCGCCCGCCAGGGTCTCGGCCAGCAGTGCGCAGTCCGTGGCAGGCGGCACGCCCTCCCGAGAGTGGGCTTGGTCGGTGAAGAGCCGACCCAGCTGGGCATAGCCGATGTCCGAAAAGGGCAGGGCGCCGTAGGCGTGCCCCCGCCATGCGAACCGCGCCCCGATCAGCGGCCGAAGTCCAGCCTCCAGTGCTTCTTCCCGCAGGGCGGGCCAGCTCGAAAGCCCCGAATCCCACAATGCGATGGCGTCATAACCCAGGCGCCGCGCCAAGGCACAGCCCTGGCGCGCAGGGTAGATGCCCTCGGATGCGGAGAAATCTGTGATGAGGAGGGCAAAGGACATGTGGAACGTCTGGGAAAGAACTCACCGTGCCCATGCGCCTGGGAGGTGCGGCTGCGGTTGAATGGGTCTGGGCATTTGGGAAACTGCGGTGGATGCCGGAACCCTCGCTCAGTCAATGGAGGGTTCAAAGGGTCTTCTCCGCTGAGGCGGGATCTTGGGCGTGCGGACGTGAATGGGGGGCGCGCTGGCGTATTGCGCTGCCTGGTGCCGAGGGATCGCCCTTCCTCGCCCTGCTTGCCCGTGTGTTCTCGTTCTCCTGGACGACGTTTCTGTGCGTGGTTATCCCGCCTTGTACGGTTCCTCCGTTTCCGCGGCCTTCACCCAGCCGGGCAGCACGGGGGTTTCGGGATAGCGTTTCCGGAGGCGGGCGAGGGCGGGTTCGAGAGCTTCGAGGCGGGTGTCGGAGGGGTCCTGGAAGAGGCTGACGGAGCGGCCAAGGCCCCATCCAAGGTCCACTTCCAGGCGGTGAACGAGGATGCGGCGGGTGGCAAGGCGGCGGAACGCGATTTCGACATCCCGCGATAGGGCCAGAGGCGGGCGGGCGAGGGCATCGGCCTCGGCCCGCCAGGGGTGGAGCACGCCATCGACGTCCCACCAGCGCAGTTCGAGGCTGCGGGGAGAGCGACCATCGTTCCAGAGGCGGTCCAGAATCCAGGCGGCGAGGGGCACGGCCTCCGGGAGACAGGGCGGCTCCAGGCGCAGGAGGTGGCGGGACTCCCCCGGAGGGTCCGCCATCATGGGCAGCCGAGGCCGATCCTCCCCGCGAGCCTGGGTGAGTACCTTGCGGGCATCCGGTTCGGGCATGACCTGGGCCAGGGTGGAGAGGGGCACGGGCTGGAGGTCCCCGATCTGAAGCAGGCCAAGGCGGCGCAGACGCACCTGGGGGCGGAGCTGGAGGTCTGGAAGGCGGGCCAGGGGGTGGGGTGCGAGGAACCCCGCCTCGCAGCCGTCTGCCACGGGTTCAAGCTGGTGCTCCAGCCGGGCGGCAACCCGTGCGGCGGTGGCGCTGCAGGAGAGGCCGCCGTGCCCCATCCAGCCCATGCGGGCCTGGAGTTCCTTGAGCATGCGGGAGGCGGTGTCCTGGGGGGGGCCGAAAAGGTGAGTGGTGCCCTTTAACTCCAGGAGCGCCTCGCCCATGCGACCCATCTGCCCCTGCGGGGACCAGCGGGTGAGGAAGTTTCCGAAGCTGGCCTGGGCCTCCCACCACATCTGGGGGGTGGGATCCATCACCCGCAGGCCGGGGCACCGGCGCAGGGCCTCATCCATGGGGTCTCCGGCCCGCAGTCCCTCGTGCCGGGCGAGTCGGTTGACCAGCCAGAGGTGCGGTGTGCGGCCTTCACCGAGGAAGGCCAGAGGCCGCTCCCGCAGGCTCCCCTCCCGCTGGCAGGCCAGCTGGAAGGGCAGTTCGGGAACCCACATGGCGAGCATGGTGCATGCCTCCGGACAAGCCCAGGCCTACCGCCGTCTTGTGATGACGGTGGTGCAGGCGGGGACGGCGACCCGGGATCCTAGTATAGCGAATTAAAAACGAAAATCAAGGGTGTGCGTCCTTGTACGCCAGGTTGCGCACAACGCGTCTCTTGGGTCTAAGGCTTGTGGCAATCCGTTACCGTGCCGCTTCGGGATCCAGGCTCATGGAATAGGGCCGGTCTTCCGGTCGAATGCCGCGTTTCAGGTTCGGTTGAGAAGTCATCGTGAAGACGAGGTGGCCGCCCGCCGTCAGCTCCTTGTGATCGATCCAGGTGCGAGACAGAGGCTTCCCATTCAGGGTCAAGGACTGCACATAGATGTTTGCCGGTCCGTGATTCCGGGCCTCGATGGACAGGGTCTGTCCGCTCTCCAGGCGCAAGGTGGCCTTGGGGAAGAGGGGAGCGCCCAGAACGTATTGGTTCGTTCCCGGGGCGACGGGATAGAAGCCCAGGGCGCTGAACACATACCAGGCACTGGTCTGGCCGTTGTCCTCGTCGCCGCAGTACATGCCGGGGCCGGGGCGGTACATCCGATCCATGATCTCCCGCACTCGGGCCTGGGTCTTCCAGGGTTGTCCAACCCAGTTGTAGAGGTAGGGCATGTGCTGGATGGGCTGGTTGCCGTGGGCGTACTGGCCCATGTCCCCGGCCACCATCTCGGTGATCTCGTGGATCATCCCGCCGTAGTAGCTGTATTCGCTGGTGGGGAGTGCGGTGAAGACCGCGTCGAGCTTGCGCGCCATGGCCTCCTCGCCTCCCATGAGCGTGGCGAGCCCTGCCGGATCGTGGAAGACGCACCACGTCCAATGCCAGGAGGAGCCTTCCGTGAAGACGCCGCCCCAGCTGTCCGGGCGGAAGGGGATCTGCCAGTTGCCGTTCTGGTGGCGGCCCCGCATGAAACCCGTACTGGCGTCGTAGAGGTTGCGGTAGTTCCAGGCGCGTTTTCCGTAGGCCTGCACCTCAGCCTCGGGGCGCTTCAGGGCCTTCGCCAGCTTCCAGTTGCAGAAGTCGTTGTAGGCGTATTCCAGGGTCCGGGCGGCGCTCTCATGGATGTCGGCGTCCGCAGGGACATAGCCGAGCCGGTCGTAGAGTGGCGCACCCAGCCGTCCCACGGAGGAAAGGGGCGTCTTCTCCGCATGGGCACCCTTGGCGATGGCCTCCAGGGCCGTGGCGGCGTCCCAGCCGCGGATGCCCTTCATCCAGGCGTCCGTGAGGATCGCAGAGGAGTTCGTCCCGATCATGCAGTTGCGGTGGCCGGGGCTCTGCCACTCCGGCAACCAGCCGCTCTCCCAATAGGCATTCAGGAGGCCTTCCATGATCTGACCGTCCAGGGTCGGTTGGAGCAGTGTCAGCAGTGGGAAGGCGGCGCGGAAGGTGTCCCAGAAGCCGTTGTCCGTGAAGAGCGGGCCGGGTTTTACGTCGCCGCTGTAGGGGCTGTAGTGCACCGTGCGGCCCTGCATGTCGACCTCATGGAAGATCCGCGGAAAGAGGGAGGCGCGGTAGAGGCAGGAGTAGAAGATTTCCTGCTGGGACGCGGTCCCGCCCTCCACCTGCACCCGTCCCAGCAGCGTGTCCCATGCCTTTCGGGCCTCCTCCGCCACCGCGTCGAAGCTTCGACCGGCCACTTCCCTGCTGAAATTGAGCTCCGCCTGCTCGAGGCTGATGAAGGAGCTGGCGAGGCGCGCCTGGATTACGGCCCCCTTCTCGGCTGCGAAGCGGACCCAGACGCCGGGATGTGAACTGGACAGAGACTGTCCCTTTTTGAGACCTTCCTTCTCATCCCAGACGCCAGCCTCGATCACGTCCGAGTCGAATTCCAGAAGCACGTGGTGGCCGAAGTTTGCGGGGACTCCTCCGTGGTGCCAGCGGGAGGTGGCGAGGATGCGCCGTCGGGTGGAGTCGATCTGTACGGAGGCCGGGAGGGCGTCCTTGCCGGCAGGGAAGGCATCCAGCACCACGTAGGCCTGGTCGGTTTCGGGAAAGGTGAAGCGCATCACGGCACCCCGTAGGGTGGGGGCCATCTCCGCCCAGATGCCCGATTCCAGGAGCTTCACGCGGTAGTGCCAGGGATGCGCCTCCTCCCGATCATGGCTGAAGATGGCGCCGCGCTCGCCCTCCTTCACCTTGAGTGCTCCGGTCATGGGCAGGAGGGAGATGCTGCCGTAGTCGTTGATCCAGGGGCTGGGCTGGTGCGTGAGCTTGAGGCCGCGGAGGCGGAAAGCGCTGTGCTGGTAAGTCCAGCCACTGCGGTCCTCTCCGGTCTGGGGCGTCCAGGCGTTCATCCCGAAGGGCAGGGAGACTGCGGGATAGAGGTTGCCCCGGGAGAAGGCATAGGTGGAGTCCGTGCCGCCCAGGGGGTTCACGGAGAGGGCCGGAGGCTTCGCCGAGGCGAGGCACAGAGATGTCCAGAGGGTGATGGTCAATTTGAAGCGCATGGATTCCCTCGGTGGGTTGGGTCGGAAAAGGGACCTGGGAGCACGGCGGATGACGGGCGGTGTTTCAGGTTCCGGCGTCAAGTGTGGAGGGGTTTCTCTGCTTGGATGATCTCTTTCACAAAATGCACTAATAGTCCAATAAATGGTGAGGTCATTCCGCAGGCCTGGGATGACAGGATGGCTCCATTCTTCGGAGGAAATTCACATGATGATCACTCGACCTGTCGGTCGCGCAATCGCCGTAATGGCACTTGCTCAGGCCTCTTTTGTCCATGCCGTCGATACGGACTGGTCAGGCAGTCTGAAGGTGCGTTCCGGCTTCCAGGTGGCTTCACGTAAGGACCATCTGAGCCCTCAGATGCTTGGCTTTGGTGTGGAGGCGAGCGGTCCGCTGGCTTCCGGGCGCATCGGTGTGGAACTGGGCTTCTTCTACAAGCCTGGCACCCAGCACTTGATCGATCCGCAATTCATGGCAGTGGTGTCCGGCAAGACCGTCGCCCCGAAGGCTTCGGCGGACAGCCGCAAGAACCAGGTGGAGGGGTTGAATCTCCGCCTGTCCTATGAGCTGCCTCGGAGCTGGGGCGCCTACCGCGCGGGCCTGCAGGTGGGGAGTCTGAAGTTCCGCCAGGAATACGTCGCCACCGTGGGGGATGGCAGCACGTACGAGGACACCTACAACGGCGTGGTGGATAAGGGCAGCTTGTCGGTTTCGCCCTATATCGGGGTCTCGTTCCCGGTGCTCGAGCACCACGCCCTGGAGGTGAACCTGCTCGCCCTGAATTACAAGGCGGCCCACTACATTCATGTCGCAGGCACCGTGTCGGACAAGAACGGTGGCCACACCGCCATGGACTCCATCCAGACCACGTCCCGGTTCGTGCCCCACGTGGAAGTGGGCTTCGCCTTCCGTTTCTGATTCGAGAGGTTTTGTCATGAGCAAACTGAATGTCCGAACGGTCGTCACGGCCCTGTCCTTCGCTTTGGCCGGGCAGAGCCTTGTAGCCCAGGCCAGCCTGAGTGGCCAGATTTCCGGCAAGGTCACCGACGAGAAGGGCGCGCCCCTCGCGGGCGCCGTGGTGGTGCTGAATGCCCCGCAAATGATGATGGCCCGCACGGTGACCAGCGATGCCAGCGGCATCTGGCGCGCGGCCCTCCTGCCTCCAGGCGACTATCGCATCGTCGTATCGAAGCCGGGCTACCGCGGCAAGACCGCCCAGGGGGTTCGTCTGGGTGTGGGCGCCAGCCTGAACCAGGAGTTCTGCCTGAGTCCCGTGCAGGTGGAATCGGCAGAGGTCTCCGTCGTGGCCAGCGCTGCCACCGTGGACAAGTCCGATACCAAGACCTCCGTGAACTTCTCGCCCCAGGATCTACTGGAGCTCACCGGCTCTCGTGGGGCCTCTGCGGCGCTGCAGCTGGCTCCGGGTGTCACAAGTGGTCAGGGGGGCGGGCAGTTCGCCATCCGTGGCGGTGTGGCGGCGAATACCCAGTTCACGGTGAACGGCACGGATTACAAGGATCCGCTCTACGGTCGGCCTCGCGTCCAGATGTTCCTGGAGGACATGGTGGAGGACGTCGCCGTGGTGCTCTCGCCTGCGAACGCCCGCTACGGTCGGGCCTTGGGTGGGGCGGTAAACGTCGTGACCAAGAGCGGCGGCAACGACTTCCAGGGTTCCCTGCGCATGCTCTATGCCCGTCCCTCCTGGCGGGCTCGTCGATGGGCGGAGGACAACAATGTTTCGAACGCTCAGCGGCTGGGGGGCAACGTCAGCGACGAGTTCACCACCCGCGAAGCCCATGCCACGCTGACGGGGCCGATCATCAAGGACCGCCTCTGGTTCTCCTTTGGCACCAAATTCAAGCCTGAGTCCGCGACCACGGGAACCATCGGTGAACCGGACAAGCGCTTCCGCCGCACCCGCTTTTCGGGCATCGCCGCCGTGGATGCCCTCACCGCCACGGACCCGACCACCCTGATGGCCCTGCCCACCGCGGCCTCAGCCATCCAGGGCTACGGCTTTCCGATGACGGACTGGAACAAGACCTTCAGCAACCGCAGCAAGTTCACCTACACGGAGTTCAAGCTCACCGGGGCGATCACGCCCGATCACCGGGTGCAGGTCTGGAGCAACAAGGACGTCAACGAGAACACCTATGCCACCCGCGCACCCATCTGGCTCGACAACGGCAGTGGGAACAAGGGGGAGAGCAGTCTGCAGGGGATGGCGTACTCCGGTGTTTTCGGGGGTTCCACGTTCGTGGAATTCCAGGCCAGTCGCCAGAAGAACGCCTCCTACTTCGCCACGGGATCGCAGCAGCGGGATGCGTCGAACACGCCGATCTACATCCACGAGGATTCTCACGGGGCAGCTGGCACGATCTACAACGCCTCCCTTGGCCAGTTCGCAGGGACGGGCATGGGCAATGGGGCGGAGGAATTCAACTCCTCGAGCATGAGCCTGAACGCCAAGCTCTTCCGCGATTTCTGGGGTTTGAGCCACGACTTGGATGTGGGCACCGATTGGTATCGGTCGGACATCCACTCCAGCCACTACTTCGGCAATGAGTTGGAGCAGGTGCACGTGGGTGGTTTCTACCAGAATGCGGCCGGGAACTTCCTCTTTCCCACCATCGCCTTCACGGGGATCGGCAGCAATGGGCAGAACGCGGACGGCATGGGCGGCCTGGCGCCGGTCATGCGCAAGTTTTATTCGGGCAACGGTGTTCTCGACAACCTGAACCAGGGCTTCTATATCAACGATCAGGTGACGCTGAACAGGCACTGGAACCTCATGGCGGGCCTGCGCTTTGACCGTGCCCAGGTGCGGGATCGCGTGATGAACCGCGAGATCCTGCCGGTGTCTACGAGCCTCAGTCCCCGCTTCGTGCTGACTTTTGACCTGAAGGGCGACAGCGCGCACGTCTTCAAACTCTTTGCCCTTCACAGCCAGGGGGACTACCCCGCCAGCCTCAGCAACGCCATGTTCCAGAAGGCCGAGAGCCGGGAGATCCGCTGGGGATGGGGCCCCGCGGGGCAGCCGATGCCGGGCGCCGCGAATGACAACGGCCAGTACGGCGTGCGCTTCGTGGATCTTGGACAGCTTTTGGACGCGAAGAACTACACCGTACCCTTCCAGGTCTACGACCGGCTCAAGGGCTTCAACGTGGATCCCAACATCAAGCCTGTGTCCGTGAATGAGATGACGGTGGAATACCGCCGCCAGTACGCCAGTGGATCGTACGCCCGCATGGCGGTCGTTCACCGGGAGTACGGCAACATCATTGCCTTTGCCCAGGATTGGGGTCCGGACCGCGACTGGATCACCGTCACGGACTTCTCCGGGGTCAGTGACCTCAAATTCCGCGCACCCAACCACCGCGTCTTCAATGCGCCGGAACTCTGGCGCAAATACCTCGGTGTGGAGATGGAGATGGGGGGCAAGTCCGGCGACTTCCGCTACCTCTTCACCTACACCTACAGTCGCAGCCGAGGGAATGACGAGGCGGGCGAACTGCGCGGCGCCCTGTGGACCCAGGGCATCGGCGGCGACAACATGAGCAGCCCGCTCTTCAACAACCGCCACTGGCTGGGCCGCGCCGGGGTCACGGATTCCCAGATGAGCCCCGGCGGTGCACTGCTCAACGACACGCCGCACATGGCGCGCCTGAACCTGGGTTACGGGCTTGGGCTCGGCAAGGGACGCCTGAGCGCCAACCTCAGCCTGCAATACGCCAGTGGTTCGAACTGGAACGCCACCATGGCCACGCCCTTTCCCACCGGGGACGTGAAGGCGATTTACGATGCTGAAGTGGCCGCCTACAAGGCCAATCCGACCGGCTATGCGAAGCCGTTCAGCCACCCGCTCTCCTGGACGCAGTTCTACGGCGATCGGGGCGCCTACCACCAGAACGATCAGTTCAACGCGGACCTGCTCCTCACCTGGGAAGCCCCGGTCTGGCGGCAGGTGCGGTTCTTCGGGAACCTCAACGTTGTCAATCTCTTCAACCGCATCTACCAGCAGTTCTACAACACGGAATTCCGTAGCCCCGGCAACGGTCTGAATGCCCTCTACGTGAACCCGGCGGTGTTCGGTGGCGTGCGCAAGGGCGAAACGGCGGAGCCCGGCTACTACTGCGGACCCCGCCAGGTCTCGTTCAGCGCGGGTATCCGCTTCTAGCCTCAGGAGAATCCAGTCATGGCGATTCGACAGTTCCTTTCCATGTCTCTCCTCCTGGCCGGTGCGGCGCTCAGCGCCCAGCAGACCTCCGGATGGAAGGTGGGGGCCGCACTCCCCTACGCACTCGATGAACTGCAGTCCGTCACGGGCCAGCGTCTGGGCGGTCTCTGCCTCGACGGGGCCTACCAGGGCGCCTACGAAGGCTCGAACGCCTTCTGGCGCGTAGGGCTGGGCGTGAATGTGTTCCCGGGCAAGGAGGTGGATGGGGTGAAACGCAGCCTCACCGGGACACAGCTGGCTTTTGATGGCGTGAAGCCCCTTGGAGCCTCCCGCACGTCTGCCATCTTTGGGATTTCCCTGAACGGCTGGAGCGTGAAGGGCACCGGCACCGACCGGTGGGGCCGCACGAACGATGTCTCCCGGAGCCTGACGCTCAGTAGGCTCGGCTTCCGGTTGGGGATCGAGCATCACTTCACGGATCGGTGGGCATTCACGGCCCTGCTCCAGGTGGCCGAACTGGGGACGGATAACGAATTTCTGCAGGTTCACCCGGATGAATTGGCAAAGACTTCCAACCTTCTGCAGAACGGGCATCCGACCCGAGGTCGCAGCGGCGTAAATCCGTCCTGGATACAGGTGGGGATCCGCTACAGCCTCTAAGGAGATGTGGCGGGGTGAGGGGAGGGCTCCGCTCGCCGGAGCCCTTTTTTGACTCCGGAACCGCCACGCCAAACGTATAAGACCCGGCGTCTGCCGGGTCTCACACGTTTGGCGTCGCCGGGCCTCAGGCGAGGTAACGGGATAGTACCGTGTCGGGGTCGTCGATGGCCGCTTGAACAGGGACGCGTATGATCTGCATGTTACGGAATCGCTCCGTGTCGAGAATCTCGATGTCAGCAGCGAAAAGGACGCGTTCCGTGGTGCGCAGGTCGCGCAAGGAAAGCCGATTCTCGATGCCGAGCGCGCCCTGGGTCTCCACCTTGATGGGCAGACCGGCGCGGCGGGCGGCGAATTCGAGCTGTTCGGCAGCCATGTACGTGTGGGCGATGCCAGTCGGGCAGGCCGTGACGGCGAGGATCTTCATGGAGCCTCCGGATGCACTGGGGGTTGGGGCTTGGTCGATCGCATTCCGGAAGGTGGTGGTCCTCGACGCGACACCGGATGTCCGAAGGCTTGGCGGCAAGGGATGGCAGAATGGATGACGCCGCAATGGGCTGCATCGGCGTGCGAAAATGCTCGGGAAACCCGGCTCGAAGGGAAGGCATGGTGACGTCCACGACATCCCATCAGGTGGTGCATCCTCTCGTGGTCGCAGTGCGTGCGAGTCTGGAGCGGGATGGCATCCGCACGGTGCACGTGGCAGGGCAGGGGATCCCCCCCGCTCACGCCCAGCGGACGCGTTTTCCACGCTTGCTGGTCGTGCTGGATGGCACGCTTGAGGTGGAGACCGGAGGGGCGATGGGAGTGCGCCGATTGGTCCTCGCTGCTGGTGAGGCCCTGTTCGCCCCAGAACAAGCCTGGGACCGACCGGATTGGACTGGGCGATGCACCCTGCTCAATGTGCTGTTCGGCGCACGCCATATCGGATTGAGCTTTGTGACCTTGGAGGCGGGTGGGCCTGTTGCGCTGAAGGCAGGTGGTAACTGGCCTGTGGATGGTGTTCTTCAGGCTCTCCTGGCTTGCCTCCAGAGTACGGCGCTTCGCTTGGAGCGGACGCCGTTGGAGGCTGCTCTGGTGCGCGGAATCATCGAGGAGTGCCTGATGAATCTCCGTCGCGGGACGGCTCGGCGGGAGGGCAAGGCCCTCCACACGTTCGAATCGCTCTGCCTCTACATCCAGGCCAACCTGGCGCTCAGCCTCACCCGGGAGAACATTGCCACGCACTTCGGTCTCAGCCCAAACCACGTGAGCCGACTCTTTCGGCAGCAGGGGCACCATCGTTTCGTGGACTACCTGAACCAGGTGCGTCTGGATCTTGCTCGCCAGCTGCTGCGGGAATCCGACCTCCCCATCAAGGAGGTCGCAGCGCGTTCCGGGTTCCAGGACCATGCGTATTTCCATCGTGTGTTCCGGAAAATGGCCAAGGTGACCCCCCTGGCCTACCGGATCGAGCAGGCCGGGGAGTGAGCGCTATGGGAGGAGTGGGGCAGGGGGCTCTGATGGGCCCTGTGGCTTAGTTCGCGGGGAACGAGAAGGGGCGGGCTTCGGGGCGGGTGCCCCACCGGCTGGGCTTGGGGCCCATCTCGAAGGTGAGGGTGCCGCCGCCGAGAATGTCCTCGTGGGTCAGGAAGGCCCTCTCGTAGGGTTTCCCGTTGCGCAGGACCCGCTGGATGTAGGGATTCTGGTCGTCCACCTTTGGTGCCCGAATGGCGAGCGTCTTCCCGCCGGGCAGGTTCAGGTCGATGGATTTAAGGAAAGGCGCACCGATCACGTATTCGTTGCTGCCGGGCGTGACGGGATAGAAGCCGCAGGCGCTGAAGATGTACCACGCACTCATCTGGCCCGCGTCGTCGTTGCCGCAGAGGCCGCTGGGGCCGTCCTGGTACATCTGAGACAGGATCTGTCGCACCCGAGCCTGGGTCTTCCAGGGCTGTCCAGCCCACACATAGAGGTAGGGCACGTGATGGCTCGGCTCGTTGCCGTGGGCGTAGTTGCCCATCAGACCGACCTTGTTGAGGTCTTCTGTTTCAGCGATGTGGGTCGCGTCCAGTTCCATGGTGAAGAGCTGATCCAGGTGCTTCCCGAAGGCCTCACCACCCCCATGGACCTTGGTCAGCCAGGCCGCGTCGTGGGGTGCGAACAGCGAGTAGTTCCAGGCATTGCCCTCGATGTAGCCCTGGTCGTGGGTCTGCAGCGGATCGAAGGGCATTCGGAAGCTGCCATCGGACCTGCGAGCCCGCATGAATCCAGTGGCGGAATCCCAGAGCTTTCGGTGGTTCAGGGCGCGCTTGCCAAAGGCTTCCGCGACCTCTTTGCGGCCAAGACTTTCGGCCATGCGGGCCACGGTCCAGTCGTCATAGGCATATTCGAGGGTCTTGGAGGCGCTACTGCCCTGCTTCTCGTCCGGCACCCAGCCGAGTCTCTGGTAGTCGCCCACACCCTCGAACCAGGGGGCGCTGGCGCTCGCCACCATGGCGTTGAGTGCCTTGTTCCCGTCGAAACCGCGGATGCCCTTCATCCACGCATCGGCGATCACCGGCAGACTGTGGTAGCCCGTCATGCACCAGTTCTCATTCCCGTGATGGGACCACACTGGCAGCAGCTTCCAGGGGCTCTGCTCAAAGTGGGCCAGCATGGAGTTCACCAGGTCGTTCGTGCGGGTGGGTTGAATGAGGGTGAAGAGCGGGTGCAGGGCCCGGAAGGTGTCCCAGAGGCTGAAGACGGTATGGTTCGTGAATCCCTTCGCCTCGTGCACCTCGCGGTCGAGCCCACGGTAGCGCCCATCCACATCCTGGAATTCCACGGGACTCAACAGGGAGTGATAGAGCTGCGTGTAGAAGAGGCGTTTCTCGCGACCCGTGCCCTGCACATCGAAGGCCGCCAACTCCTTCTCCCAGCGGGCATCCGCCGCTTGCCGAACGCGGTCGAAATCCCAGTGGGGCATTTCTGATTCCAAATTCTTCAGAGCGCCTTCGACACTCACTGACGAGAGGGCCACCTTCACCATCACGGGTTCGTTGGCGTTCGTATCGAAGTCGAAGTGAAGGCGGAGGTCGCGGCCCACCATCTCGGGAAAGTTCTTCGTGAGCTCGAACTTGCGCCAGAACCCACGGTAGACGGGCTTCTCGCCGTCCTGGCAGCCATAGGACTTGAAGGGTTTGCTGAACGCCATGGCGAAGAAAATCTGGCGGTCTCTGGCCCAGCCACGGGTCTGGCGCATGCCGGTGACGAGATTTGGTCCCTTCACCTCCGCGCGGCTCCAGATCACCTTGCCGTCGTAGGTGTAGATGCCGTGGACGAGGTCCAGCACGATGCGTGCGGCATCGCTCTTGGGGAAGGTGTAGCGATGGACGCCGACACGGGTGGTGGCCGTGAGTTCCGCCTTCACGCCGGGATCCGTCAGCGACACGGCGTAGTAGCCGGGGCCGGCCTTCTCACCGGTATAGCGGCTGCGGTACCCGGGCTGCTCTACCGTGCCGGGGTGGAGCTTCAGGGGGCCTACCGTGGGCATCACCAGCAGGTCACCCAGATCGGAATGGCCGGTGCCATGGAAGTGGGTGTGGCTGAAGCCGACGAGGGTGGGGTCCCCGTGCTGGTAGCCGGCGCAGTAGCGGTAGGCGTCCTTTCGGTAGGTCTTCCCATCCAGGGAATACTCGCCGGTGTCGGTGTCCGGGCTGAGTTGCACGAAGCCAAAGGGCACGGTGGCGCCGGGGTAGCAGTGCCCCATGTCCT
Organism: uncultured Solibacteraceae bacterium; assembly: GCA_964415525.1. GTDB lineage: Bacteria > Acidobacteriota > Holophagae > Holophagales > Holophagaceae > CAZPUI01. The sequence continues at coordinate 7,467 of CAYQAS010000009.1, read as the reverse complement.
TCGTGCCGATGAAGGGGTCCACCTGGGCCGTGCGTTTCGGGGGCACCTGGGCCGCGGCCTCGGGCAGGAGGCAGGAGGCGGCGAGGAGCAGAGAGGCGACGTGCATGGGGACTCCAAGGGATGCCCCAGGATCCGAACCCTTCACCTCATGGTCAATGTTGCTCGTCTCGAGGTCGTGGACGTTCCTGGAAGTGGGTGGCACATAAATTGCCCAGGCCTGCCCTGGGTGAACCGAACGGCAAAGGCTTCGTTCGTCCAACGAGTGGTTCCCTTTTCCCTCCTGTGCGGTCAGGGTTCCTGCTGATACTTGTTTGAAGATCTCATTGAGAATGTTGACCTTGAGCCCCGGACGGGAGGTGCACTCCGTTCCGGGGCTGTGCCGCATCCTGCGGGTAGGGCCTCCATTCCTCCTCCTTCTACCTTGCGTCAGCCTTTCGCCCGACATGGGCGGCCGCTGGCCTATCTGCTTCAGGAGAACAACATGTTCCAAACACGCCTCAGCCACCGGCTGGCGGGCCTTTGCGGCCTTCTGCTCGCACCGACCCTGCTGGCTCAGACCTCCACGGAACGCCTCACCAACGGCGGCTTCGAGACGGGCACCACGCCTTGGGTCGGCACCACCGGTGCCATCGGAGCCTGGTCCGCAAATGGTCAGCCGGCCTTCGAGGGAACTCGCGCGGCTTTCCTGGGCGGCAATGGCAAGGCCGCCACCGAGACCCTCTACCAGACCGTGACCATTCCTGCCGATGCCACGGTGGCCAACCTCAGCTTCTATCTGCACATCGATACCCAGGAGACCGAGGCCACCGTCTACGACACCCTGGCAGTGCAGGTGCGCAACAGTGTGGGCACGGTCCTGGGTACCCTGGCCACCTACAGCAACCTGAACAAGGCTGCGGGCTACCAGCAGCGCAGCTTTAACCTGTTGGCTTACAAAGGGCAGACCATTCGCCTCCACTTCCAGATGGTGGAAGACGCCTCCTTGACCACCAGCTTCCTCGTGGACAAGGTCAGCCTCGCCACCCAGAGCGGGGCCGCCACAATACCCACGGCGCCCACCAACCTCGCTGCCTCTGTGGTTTCCAGCAATCAGATCAACCTGACCTGGACCGACACTTCCTCGAATGAAACGGCCTTCGCGGTCCAGCGCTCCACGGATGGCACGTCCTTTACCCCCGTGGCCACGTTGGGCGCCAATGCGACCAGCTACGCTGCCACAGGATTGACCGCGAATACGACCTACACCTTCCGAGTCAGTGCCAGCAATGCTGTGGGAAGCTCGGCCTATGCCAGCGTCAGCGCCAAGACCCCGCAGGGCGGGACGGACCCCTGGGCCGGATTTGTCGCTCCCAGCGTGGTCTTCGTCGACGAGGCGCAGGGACTCAATGGCTCCACGATTCTGCGAAATGCCGTTGCGGATGTGGCGAAGCTCATGCGGGACGAGTGCCTGTCCATCTGCAAGAAGCTCTACCTGGACAACGCGGATGACCGGAACAACTTCACCAAGCTCACGCTCTACCTGAAGAACGATCCCAATGGCGTCGCCTACAAGTGGGGAAATCCGCCGGAGATCTTCATTGGCGTGAGTGCCCAGCACCTCGAGCGCATCTACAGCCAGAGTGGGAACAGTTCCACAGCCGTGGCCAAAGAGGTCCAGGGCGTGCTCTCCCATGAGGGCACCCATGGCTATCAGTACGGCCCCAAGAATTGCGGCGGCTACCAGCAGGGCACGGACTTCTTTGGGTTCGTGGAGGGCACGGCGGACTACGTGCGCATCGCCAGCGGCCTGCATCCGAACAGCCAGGCTTACAAGGGCGGGAACTGGAATGACGGCTACACCACCACCGGTCATTTCCTGAACTGGATCGTGAAGAACAAGAAACCCAGCTTCATCGTCGAACTCAACCACAGTGCCGGTGCCCTGGGTACCTGGGGCTGGAACACTGCCATCGGTCAGATCCTTCCTGGAAACACGGTGTCCGGTCTCTGGAACCAGTACCAGGCGTCCTTCCCGGCGGTGGCGGGTATGCAGGCGACCAGGTTGGCAGACGCGCCTGAAGCTGCCTTGGGCCTGGTGGAGCAAGGGGGCGAGCGTCTCGTGACGTGGACGGCGGTGTCCGGTGCTTCCGGTTACGTCGTGAGTCTCTTCCGGGCGGATCGTCAGCTTGAGGACGGCACGTTCCTGGGGGGCGAACAGCCCGACGCCACGATCCACACGATGGCGCCCGGCGTGAAGGTGCCCGCGGAGATGGTGCTCAGCGGAGTGCCCTATCTCGTGCGGGTGTATGCGCTGTCAGGCGGGAAGGATGGCCGCTTCGGAAGCCTGATTTCGGGTGGTCGTCAGCCGATGAAGGGCCGTCTGGTACTCGTGCAGTAGTTGAATTCCATTACAAGAACATGCGCGCGGGTTCTGTCCCGCGCGCATGTTTGTCAGGGAATGTCTACTTGTCGAAACTGGGTGGAGCATCCTTGGCGGCGCGGCCCCAGGTGGCGTGGGGTTTCGGACCCAGCAGGAAGGTCAGGCTGCCGCCCTTCTCCACGAAGGAGGCCGGGAGCCACGGACGTGTGGAGGTTTGGCCGTTCACGGTGAGGGCCTGGATGTAAGGCGCATCGGCCCGCGCTCCGGGGGCAGTGATCGTGATGGCTCCCTTCTCTCGCTGGATGCGGATTTTCGGGAAGAGCGGGCTGGCGAGGATGAGGTCGGCACGACCGGGGTAGAGGGGGTAGAAGCCCAGGGCTGACCAGACATACCAGCTGGACATCTGACCCAGGTCATCGTTGCCGGGGATGCCGTCGGGGCGGTTGCCCCAGAGCTGAGTGAGGCTCTGGCGGACGATGTGCTGGGTCCGATCGGGCCGGCCAGCGAAGGCGTAAAGCCAGGGCGCGCCGATGCTAGGCTCGTTGTCCACCTCGGCGTACTGCCCGTTCCCGCCGGTGAGCGCCAGACTGCCATCGCGGCGGAAGAAGAAGCCATCCAGGCGCTTCAAGGCCTGCTCGGTGCCGCCCATTTTTTCAAAGAGGCCCTTGGGGTTGAACGGCACCATCCAGACGTACTGAGCACCAGAACCCTCCACGAAGCCCTCGTCATCCAGCGGCTTAAAGTCCGGGGCGAAGGTGCCGTCGGCCTTGCGTTCCGTGAGGTAGCCACCGTGCTTCGTGGCGGTGGGATTCCAATGGTTCTTCCACTGGTTGGCTCGGGCCAGGAAGGTTGCCTCGCGTGTCTTGTCGCCGAGACGGCCGGCCAGAGACGAAAGGCTGAAGTCGGCGCTGACGTATTCCAGCATGTCCGCCACGGAGCCCCAGCTGACGGAGCCATGAGGCAGGAATCCGTATTTGAGGATCTGATCGAGGCCGTTGCGCTGTCCGGGGCACATCACTGGGCAACCCGGACGCTTGAGGTCATCGGGAGCGGGCACGGTGGCGGCCTTGGCCAGGCTCTCGAAGGCGCCCTTCACGTCGAAGTCGCGACCGCCAAAGGCCTCGATGCCCGCTACGGTTGGAGCGGCGGGGTCGCCGTTCATCACATGGGTTTCACCGTTGTTATGCGTCCATCGGTCCCACTTGCCGTTCGAGGCTTTGCTCTGGTTGAACCAGGACTGGGCCATGTCGGCGCCGATCTTGGGCTCCAGGAAGGCCACCAGCTGCACCTGGCTGCGATAGATGTCCCAGCCGGAGAAGTTGGCGTATTGGACCTTCTGGGGGGATTGGACGGTCCAGGTTTTCAGGTCCATGCCGGCGTATTCCCCGTTCACGTCGCTGAAGACGTTCGGGTGCAGCAGGCTGTGGTAGAGCGCCGTGTAGAACGTGGTGCGCTGGTCCATCGTCCCGCCCTCGGCGGCAATGCGGCCGAGCTGGCGGTTCCATGCCTCGCGCCCGGCCTGTTGGATGGCTTCGAGCGTCGTGCCGGTCGGATTCTCGTGGGCGAGATTCTGCCGGGCGTTCTCCAAGCTCACGTAGCTGATGCCGATGCGGACGTTCACGCTGGCGCCGGGCTGGAAGCCGACCCAGACACCGGAACCCTTGCCCTTGGCGGGCCAGCCCTTTTCATCCAGTCCCGTGGCACCGCTGGCTTCCGTGGCGCCGGGCGTTACCTTGTCATCCACCCAGGCACCGGTGGAGGCGAATTCATGGTCGAATTCCGCCACGAAGTAGAGCGTGTAGTAAGCGCGGCGCGTAATGGGGTTGAGGTAGCCGCAGAAATTCCCGCTCTGCACGGAACCGGCGACGGTGCGGCGGGTCTTGTCGATGGCGGCGCTGGCGCTGAAGCTGCCCACCTCGCTGTCGGAGGTGCGGATCAGCAGGTTGGCGGGTTTGCCCGGCTCGAAGCTGAAACGTGCAGAGCCGGTGCGCAGGGTGGCGCCCAGTTCCACCTTCGTGCCGTCCTCCAGGTATACCTTGTAGGCGCCCGGTGTTGCGGTCTCGTTGCGGTGGGAGAATCCCGTGGCGTAGGTCCGATCCTGCAGATCGGCGCTGGGGCTGGTCTTGATGTCCTGGGTGAAGGGCATGAACGGGATGTCCCCGCTGGCTCCGGCGCAGCCCGTGCCGGAAAGGTGGGTGAGCGCAAAACCACGGATCCCGCGGGATTCATAGAGATAGCCCCCGGGGGCGGCCGCCTTTGTGTGGTCGCCCTTGGTGTTCTCCGGGCTGAACGCCACCATGCCGAAGGGGAGGACGGCTCCTGGGAAGGTGTTGCCGCGATTGGTGGTTCCGATCAGCGGATTCACGAAGCGGCTGAGGTCTTCTCCGGACACTGCCGTCGGAAGGGCCGCAAGGGCCAGGGCGAGGGTGGGCAAACGGTGGAGTAGCAGGGACATGGGTCTCCTTGTGGTTCAACACCGCATGCTAGCGGCGGAACCGTGATGCCCGGTTGAGGCACCCCTGGAATGGCACATCCGTCCAGTGATTGGATTGGCGATGGTTTAAGGAACGCAACAGGCGGCGCCCGAAGGCGCCGCCTGTTGCGAAGGGCTCGGGTTCCCTACTTCTTTACGGGTTTCTTGGCTCCCTTGGCCATCGCCTTCTTCGCGGGAGCCTTGGCGCCAACGATTTCGGCATTCTGAATCAGCACATCCTCGACTGGGCGGTCGCCGGCCTTGGTCCGGACGTCCTTGATCTTGTCCACGGTTTCCATGCCTTCCACCACCTTGCCGAACACGCAGTAGCCGAAACCGTCGCGGCCGGGGTAGTCAAGGAAGCCGTTGTCCACCACGTTCACGAAGAACTGCGCGGTGGCGCTGTGGGGGGCGTTGGTGCGGGCCATGGCCACGGTGCCGCGGGTGTTCTTGAGGCCCTTCTCAGAGGCCTGCTTGGCCTCGTTCTGCACCGGCGCCTTGGTCGGCTTCTCGGTCATGTTGGGGGTGTGGCCGCCGCCCTGGATCATGAAGCTCTTGATGACGCGGTGGAACAGGGTGCCCTTGTAGTGGCCGGACTTCACGTAGCCCATGAAGTTGTCGACGGTCTTGGGGGCGGCCTCGGAGTCGAGCTCCAGGGTGAAGCTGCCGAGGTTGGTGGTGACCTTCACCTTGGGCTTTTCGGCGGCGAAGGCGGACAGGGCCACCAGGGCGAGGGTGAGGACACGGAAACGCATGAGGACTCCTTGAGTGGGTGAATCCCCATTGTGCAACAGGAGGCGCCTGCGGCTTTACGGAGTGCCGTCGCCGTTGTCCTTGGAGAAGAATCGCTTCTCGCAGCGAGGGCAGACGCTATGGGAGAAGTGGAGTCCCGACCGCCGGGCAAGGAAGACCTCCAGGTCCTTCCAGTAGCCGTGGTCGTCCCGGATCTGGTTGCAGTAGGAGCAAATGGGAAGCATGCCTTCCAGGGTCTTCACTTCCATCAAGGCTTGGGAAAGCTGGTGATTGGCGGCCGCCATGGCTTCGTTCTGGGTCCGAAGCTGTGTTTCGAGCCGCAGGCGTTCGGCGAAGAGGGCCCCGAGGGCCATGGCCGTGAGGTTGCTGCCCGCGAGGAAGAGATTGAGTTCGATCCATGAGGTGGTGAAAGGGCCCTGGCCGCGGTGGGTGGCGATGATGGCCATGAGCGAGAGGGTGAAGCTGGACAGGGCGCCCCCCGCGAGTCCGAAGCGCAAGGCGGTGGCTGCAAGTACGGTGAAGTAGAGGGCGAGGCTGAGGGCGAAGGCGGGCTTCCCTAAGGTGCCGAGGTAATCGAAGGTGGTCAGGCCCAGCAGCCCCATGCCCAGCGCGGCCAGAACGGGCCCAGGGGCCCAGGTCCGGATGGGTTTGGAGAGCAATAGGAAGGTCGGAGTGAAGAGGCACTGCCCGAGCGAATTGCCCATCCACCAGGACCAGAGGCTGAGATGCAGGTCCGCCCCGGGGATACGCCCCAGGGTCCAGAGGGCGCCTACGCCCAGGGTGGCCGAGAACGGTTGCAGAACCAGAGTAGATCCGAGGAAAAGCAGGAGGATGTCCCGCAGGCGATCCAGGTCCGGTTCCAGGTCGGCCCACCGGAAGAAACGGAGCGCCAGCAATCCCTCCAACGCATTGATGAGGGCGATGGCGAGGGAGGGCACCCAGGGCAATCCCGTTGAGATGGCGAGCAGGCCCTGACCTAGGAAGATCCCCAGGGCGGCCTGGGGTCCCCACCGCAGCATGGCCGCCAAGGCGGCCCCCTCCGACCCGAAAACCACCACGGTCACGATGTCGTGGGAGACCGAGGCCGCGAAGGCCAGTTTGCCCAGGAGGAAATAGGCGAGTGCCGTGGCCATCACGGGTACGAGATGAACGCGAGGGCGGGGGCTGGTGGGTGGAAGAGGCATGGATGGGGGGTCCTGCCTGGTCCATCGGAGGGCAGACTCCCGGCGCTGAGTTCCAGGGGCCCAAACGACGGCTCCCGGCCGAAGCCGGGAGCCGCAAGGAAAAGGTGGGGCTTAGAGCCCGGCGTATTCCCGCAGGGCGGTGACGGTGGCCTGGATGTCTTCGTACATCAGGCGGTCCTCCCAGGGGGCGACGGCGGCGGAGAGCTTGTCCACAAGCGGTTTCAGGCCCTCAGCGGGCTTCAAGTCCACGATGCGGATGCCTTCCAGCGCCATGCGGGCTTCGATCGCGAGCACCTGCTCCAGGGCGTCCACAGCGCGCCACAGCTTGCGGGCGGCGATGGGGCCCATGCTGACGTGATCCTCCTTGCCGGCGCTGGTGGGGATGGTGTCCACGCAGGCGGGGTGGCTCAGGCCCTTCATCTCGCTCACGAGGGCCGCGCTGGAGACGTGGGCCATCATGAAGCCTGACTCCAGGCCGCCATTGCGGCAGAGGAAGGCGGGCAGGTCGCTGTAGGCGGGGTTCACCATGCGCTCCTGGCGGCGCTCGGAGATGCTGGCCAGGTCGCAGGCGGCGATGGCGAGCACGGCGCAGGCGAAGGCCGGGTACTGGCCGTGGAAGTTTCCGCCCGGGCGGCTTTCCTGAGTTTCGGTGAAGGCCATCGGGATGTCCGTGGCGAGGTTCAGACCGCGCACCAGGG